>JAGCGH010000090.1 GCA_017649705.1 bacterium | reverse complement strand
TTTCCGCTCTGGCGGACGCCTTCGCCCACGGAGCGTTCATTGCCGTAGACGGCGGCGGTGTCGATGTGGATGTAGCCCGCTGCGATCGCTTCCTTGACAGCATTGACACAGACGTCGCCGTCGGGGGTCAGAAACGTCCCGAAGCCGAGGGAGGGGATGGTACATCCGTTGGAAAGATGCATGCTCATGGCTGGATGGTTTTTCCAAAGATAAGGTTTTCCGGCTGATATTCAAAAAAGAAAGGGCGCCGCATTTCTGCAGGCGCCCTTTCTTTTACCGGCTAGCTCGACTTCCCGAACTTCCAGGCTTTCATTTCGTCCCAGACTTCGTCGAGCAGCCTCCTGGCATCCCGTTCGTCCCTGGTGAAATAGAGATAGTCCTTCCGGAGTTCGCTCTGTTCATAGGAGAGGGCGAGGAACCGGTCCTCATGCGCCAGCCGGACGCATTCGCGGTGCATGGCCAGGAAGCGGGAGAGAAGGTGGATTTCCGGGAAGTCGCACCGGTCACCCTCGATCCACAGCCGGTCGGAGCAGAGAGTGCAGACGATGGCCGCGTTGCTGTACTCCACGAAAGCCTCCCTGGGGCGCCCTACGCTCAGGAGGAACCTGGCGAAGGCTTCGTGGGCGCGGCTCCGGGTGAGGAGCCATCCGATCTCGTCCTTGATCTTCTCTTCACAGAGGGATTGCAGATGGGCGATGCGCCTCCTGTAAGGCTCGGCGGCCTCATTGATGAGGGAGGGAACCATCCGTACCTGGCCTTTCTCGGTCCAGGCGACAAGCGTGTACTTTTTGTTTGGCATAAACCACAGCAGTATTAGAAAGAACTCACCGGATCCCCGGCCCGTCAACAGGGCACAATACACCCTGTCAGGCTTGTGTGGGCCTTCGCCCGGTTTTCAACTACTGTGATTTAAAGTGAGTGGAGATTATCCGGCGGCAAATATACAACAAATTGTTGATTCTGCAAGGGGGTTCCGCCTTTTCCTGATTTCGATTGACTCGGTTGATATTCGCGCCTGTAGGTACGGCGGATGGTCCTACGGACACGGTAGCGAGGCTGTCGATCGAAAAATATGTGCGAATCGCTGGGATTTCGCTCATTTATTGACCTAAAATGGGAAAATATGTGTGAAACAGGGGTGTTTTGCACATATTCTCGTGGGAGATTCCCAGTCAAGCCGGGTTCTGCCGTTGTCACCCCGTCCAGGCGAGGCTTGTACACTGCTTCTGTGTGCAGCCCAAACGTGCTCCGTGCCCGATAGCTTGTACACACTTCCGGCCAACCCCCGGCGGAAGCCCGTTTCCGGCGAGCAGCATACATAAAAACACCGCTCAGTGTCCGTGCCCGTGTACGCTGCGGGAGTGTACAAGGGGCCTCTGCCCACATGGTGCGCCCATAGGTCCATATGAAGTCCCGACGGGCACGTTTTCGCGGGTTTTTCGTACCCGTAGGTCCCGCTAAAGGACCTACGGCCACGGTGGGGTGGCCGGGGGCGGGGAGGGGAGAGGAGAGGGAGGGGTTTCAGAAATCAATAAAGTTTTTGAATAAATCGCCAAAGCTTTTCATCAAATCATGGACTATCCTAGTAAAATTTGTATTTTTACAGAACCAATATACCAGCCATGAAAAAGTTAATTGCATTTTTCGCGTTTCTGTGCCTTGCGGTGGGTACCGTCGGCGCCCAGGGCTTTCTGGAGAAGATTGATACCAAAAAGCTCGAGTATGACATCCCCTATATTCCGGTGGAGAAGCGCTCCGACATCCTGCCGATGCACAATATCTGCTCCATCGCTCCCGCGGAGGAATCTTCGGACTATTTCATCACCGGCAACGGTTCCCTGCGCATCCAGGCTTCCGGCCAGCCCTATAACGATGTGATGTCCTATACCCAGGAGCTGCTCTTTGAGCCGAAATGGGCGGAGACCCCGCTGCCTCCGGACATGCGCCCCTACCTGCCCCGCATCCGCCAGCTGCTGCTGGAGGGCAAGCCGGACGAGGCGAACGCCCTGGTGGACGAGGCCCAGAAAAAGGCCGGCTTCGAGCAGTACATGAATTTCGACAACAGGATTCTGTACCCCGTCGGCGGGCCGCGGAGGCACACGGCCTTCACGCTCACTTTCCGCCGGCCGGAGCAGCCCGGCACCCGGGACTATTTGCGCTTCCTGGACATGCAGAACGGCATGATCACCGCCATGTGGACCGATGCGCGCGGTTCTTTCC
>JAGCGH010000089.1 GCA_017649705.1 bacterium | reverse complement strand
GACAGTTCGTATGCTATAATGATTTAAAGTCCTTTTTAATAGATAAACTGCCAAATTCTATGAAAAGCAAAGTCTTATTTTTTGTGCTGATCCTGGTGCTGTTTGCCGGCGCTGATGAGCCAACCTTCAAGGATCAGAGACCGGCGCCTGAGAAGCGCTGCTTTCGCAGTGAGGCTGTGGAAAAGCAGATCGTTGACTTGAAAGATAAGCTCACGGCCGTTGATCCGAAGCTCTATTGGATGTTCGCCAACTGTTTCCCCAATACGCTGGACACAACAGTTAGGTACAGCAAGAAAGATGGCGACGACGACACCTTCGTCATCACCGGCGACATCGACGCCATGTGGCTCAGGGACAGCGCGGCCCAGGTCTGGCCGTACCTGCGCTATGTGGGTATGGACGAGCCTCTGCTCCGCCTTATCAGAGGCGTCATCCGCCGCCAGTTCTCATGCATTCTGATCGACCCTTACGCCAACGCCTTCAACGATGGACCAAAAGGGAGTCATTGGCAGAGCGACGAGACTGAGATGAAACCGGAGCTGCACGAACGCAAGTACGAGATAGACTCACTTTGTTATCCTGTCAGATTGGCCTACGCTTACTGGAAGAAGACAGGAGACGCTACTATCTTCGACGAGAAGTGGCTCAAGGCCGTGCGCTCCATTATTAGTGTCTTCAAAGACCAGCAGAACTGGAACGGCTTTAAGAACGGCTACCATTTCCGCCGCGAAACGGCCGCCTATCACGACACAAGAAGCAACGGCGGCTACGGCCATCCTGGGAAAGTCTGCGGACTCATAGCCAGCGCCTTCCGTCCCTCGGACGACAGCACTATCTTCCCCTACCTCATCCCCAGCAATTTCTTCGCCGTCAGCATTCTCAAAAAAGCCGCCGAGATCTTGCGCACTGTAAACAAAGAGGAAGACCTGGCAAAAGAGTGCGAGCAGATGGCTGAGCAAGTTGATGCAGCCATAAAAAAATACGCCGTAGCGGAGCATCCGAAATACGGGAAGATCTACGCTTTCGAGGTGGACGGTTTCGGAGGTGTGCTTCTGATGGACGATTCCAACGCTCCTTCCCTCCTGAGTCTCCCCTATCTTACCGACGTCAAAACTGACGATCCGATCTACCAGAACACCCGCAGGTTCGTTTGGAGCGAAGACAACCCTTATTTCTTTAAAGGATCCGCCGGCGAAGGCATCGGCGGACCGCACTGCGGGCTAGGAAGGCCCTGGCCCATGAGCGTCATCATGAAAGCCCTTACAACTAACGACCGCGCCGAAAAGGAATGGTGCGTCCTGCAAATTCTCAATACCGACGGCGGCACGGGCTTCATCCACGAGTCCTTCAACAAGGATAACGCCAAAGATTATTCCCGCTCCTGGTTCGCCTGGGCCAACACCCTCTTCGGCGAATTGATCGTCGAAATGTACGTTGAATAAAAAGCATTATTCAAAAAAGGAATATTGCTTTTCGCCATTTTCAGTTGTCGCAAAATTTGCGGCAACTGATTTTTTATTTGAAGGCATGTTTCTTACAAATTATCACCAAATTTAATAGAAACAGCATGAATCCTTGCTTTCTTTGCAATTATTAAATATCATGCGGTAATAATGAGTATAAAACTTGAAATCACAAATTGTGATTTCAAGTTTTACTTCATATTAACATAAACGAAAACTTGAGGTCGCAATTTGCGACCTCAAGAGAAAAATTTCATTTTAAATCATTGAAATAAAATAGCTTCGGCGAAGTCGCAATTTGCGACTTCACGGAATGGAGAAAATCATGATGGAAAAAGGAGAAAATTATAAACCTGGCCCAATGGTTATCAAGCAGATTGATATAAGCCAGCTTATCTATACCATTAGGGGTAAACAAGTTATGTTGGACTATGATCTTGCAATCTTGTATGGTTATGAAGTTAAGCGACTTAACGAGCAAGTTAGGCGTAATATAGCCAGATTTCCCGACGATTTCATGTTTCAACTCACGCTAAATGAGATAGTTCCAGTGAAGTCGCAAATTGCGACTTCACTGAATTCAAATTTTTATATGGGGAAGTTTGGCGGCCGCAGAAAGCCTCCCCTTGCCTTTACCGAACAGGGAATCTATATGCTGGCGACGATCCTAAAAGGTGAAATAGCGGAGCAGCAGAGCATTTT
The DNA here is from genome assembly GCA_017649705.1 of bacterium. Lineage (GTDB taxonomy): Bacteria > Auribacterota > UBA3054 > UBA3054 > UBA3054 > UBA3054. The sequence goes on along the minus strand of JAGCGH010000089.1, from coordinate 54,022 downwards.
TATTATGAGAGCGTTTCGGGAAATGAGGCACTATATCCAGCAGAACCAACAATTCGTAACCAAGAATGAATGGAAACTCCTAAAGGATACAATAGATGAAGATTCTCTTAAATTAAACGCATGGAAAGGCAAGACAGATAGCAGAATAGAGGCGATAAACAACAGCATAAAAAAGATCAATGAGAATTTTATTCTGGAAACGGAAATTAAAAATTATGTCATATACAAAGGACAAAAATTAGAATCAGACATGGCATACATAGATATATACAAGCAAGCGGAAGAAAGCATATATGTTATAGACGACTACGTCAATATAAAAACTCTTCATCTACTCTCACACAAGAAGACCGGTGTACAAGTTATTCTGTTTACTGAAAACGGCTTTGGGCGCAGCAAAGATTTTTTGACATCATCAGAGATCAATGACTTTAACAAGGAATATCCAACCATAATCGTTAAAGCGAATCCTGATTGCCATGACCGATTTATTGTTTTAGACTACAGCACAGAAAAAGAAAAAGTTTTTCACTGCTGAGCGTCAAGCAAAGATGCCGGAAGTAAAGTCTGTGCTATAAATGCCATTGAAAGCACAGGGTTGTTACATCCTGTCATTGATAAACTGCTTTTAAATCAAGATAAGTTATTGTGAAAAACAAATAAGAAAGCCGCTCAAAGAGCGGCTTTCTTATTTGCAAATTGTTTTTCGCACTGATTAATCAGTCGTTGTTGAGGTAGAGTTTCGGCCAGAGCTTGTACATGCCGAAGCCGCAGGCCGCTACCAGAACGAGGAGGCAGGTGGCCGGAACGGGCTGGCCGTAGATGTAGAAGCCAGTGGAGAAGAGCAGGCTGTAGACCAGGATGGTGCCCATGATCATGCACAGGATGCCCTGGGGAATGGTGTTCGGGACGGCGTACTTGTCGATCTGGTCGCCTTCCTCGTTGGCTTCCTTGATGACCTTGTTCCAGCCGGGGCCGCCGGGGCAGATGTGGCGGTAGAAGGATCTCAAGGTCTTGGTGTCCGTCGCAGGCGCGACGTAAGCCAGGATGACCCAGACCACCGTGGTGACGGCTACGTTGATAAGATACGGCAGGAAGGTGTAGTCCTTGCAGATCTGGGGTTCCCAGAAGACGAACAAGGTCGAGATGACGAAGGAGAGCGTCATGGCCGCGATCTCGCACCAGGCGTTGATGCGCCACCAGAACCATCTTAAGATGAACACCAGGCCGGTGCCGGCGCCGAAGCCCACCAGGATCTTGAACGCGAAGGTGGCGTTCTTAAGGAAGAGGGACAAAACGCAGGCCAGGACCATCAGGATGACGGTCGAGACGCGGCCCACGAAGACCATTTCCTTTTCGCTGGCCTCGGGTCTCAGGAAGCGTTTCCAGAAGTCGTAGGTGATGTAGGAGGAGCCCCAGTTCAGGTGGGTGGAGATGGTGGAGATGTAAGCGGACATCAAGGAGGCCACGACTATGCCTTTCAAGCCGTGGGGCAGCATGGTCAGCATGGCGGAATAGGCCAGGTCGTGGCCGAGCATGGTGTGCGGGAAGGCCGTTTTCAAAGAATCCAGCGTCGGGAAAAGCACCAATGAGGCCAGGGCGACCAAAAGCCAGGGCCAGGGACGTAGGGCGTAGTGGGCGATGTCGAAGAAAAGCGTGGAGCCCGTGGCGTGGGCTTCGTTCTTGGCCGCCAGCACGCGCTGGGTAAGATATCCGCCGCCGCCGGGTTCCGCGCCGGGATACCAGGCGCTCCACCACTGCACCAGAACGGGCATGAGAAGCAGCGTGATAAGGAGGTTCAGAGCATCTTTGTCAAAGCCGACGCCGGGGGTGTAGATGTCAAAGGAAGGCAGGATGGCCATTTTCGACTGGACCAGATCGTTGCTTAAGACAGCGTCGAGTCCGCCCGCTCTGTTGACGGAGACCACAGCCGCCGCCACAGAGCCGACCATGGCGACGATGAAGAGCAGGCAGTCGGTGATCAAAACACTCTTAAGGCCGCCCAAAACGGAGAAGATCGTGGTGATGGCCGCGGCGTAGAGAACGGTCTCCCAGGGTTTCAGTCCCAGCATGACGCCGCCTATTTTGATGGCGGCCATGGAGACGGTGGCCATGACGATGATGTTGAAAAGGAAGCCCAGGTAGACGGCGCGGAAGCCTCTCAGGAAGGCCGCGCTCTCGCCGCTGTAGCGGAGCTCATAGAAGCCCAGGTCGGTGACCACGCCGGAACGGCGCCAGAGCTTGGAGTAGATGAAGGTCGTGAGCATGCCTGTCATCAGGAAGGCCCACCAACTCCAGTTCTGGGCCACGCCGCCCTGCCTGACCATGTCGGTCACCAGGTTGGGCGTGTCGGTTGAGAAGGTCGTGGCGACCATGGAGAAGCCCAGGAGCCACCAGGGCATGGAACGGCCGGAAAGGAAGAAGTCCTCGCTTGATTCGCCGGCTTTTTTGGAAACGACGATGCCCACGATGAGGGTGAAGACCAAAAAGCCTATGATGATCCCCCAGTCCAGGGCGTTTACGGGAATAAATTCGTAACCCATATTTTCCTTAAGGGTGAAAGTGAAGCGGTTGATAACAATAATTTCCCATAAATTCTAGCAAAAGCGACTTTGCCCGTCAAATCAACAGAAAGTGGAAAAATCGGGTTGACGAAGCTGAAAAACTGTCGGAAGCTTATTTTCCGATGACCGGGAAAAAATAGAGAAGCAACGCCAGGACGAGGCGGGAGGCTATCCCCGCGGCCGTGTCGTCCAGCATAATGCCCCAGGCTCCGGGAAGATCTTGGAGCTTATTTATGGGCCAGGGTTTCAAAATGTCGAAAAAACGGTTGAGGAAAAGTCCTATAAGAGCCGTCCAAAGGCCGAAAGGAACGCCCAGGAAGGTCAGGAAGGCCGCTGCCGTCTCGTCTATGATAACTGAGCCGGGGTCGTGCCTGCCCAGGTCTTTTTCGGCCTTTCCGCAAAAAACAAGGCCAAGAAGGAAAAAGACTATTGCCAGGACCGTTTGCAGAAGCAGAGGTTGGCTTGTCCGGCACGTCCCCCACCACATAAGGAGGCCCCAGATGGTGCCGACAGTGCCGGGCATGATCGGGAAAAAGCCGGTGAAGCCCATGGTGGATACGAAGACCGCCAGCGTCTTCTTGCGGCTGTTTTCGGCCTCAGGCATTGTCCAGGTAAAAGTTTTTGTATTTTACGAGATAGTAAAATCCGGAGAAGATGGTCAGAATGCTGACCAGCCAGAAGAGCACGTGGGCGGCGATCCGGAAATACTCCATATAAGTTCCGCCGAGGCCGAAATCGTTGGAGAAGACGAGATAAAAAAGCATCGTGACGATGGCGATCATCTGCCAGGCGGTCTTGTGCTTGCCGATGGCGTGGGCGCCCAAAACGGCTCCCCTGCTGAGGCCGGCCATGCGGAGGCCCGTGACAACCAGGTCGCGGCCTACGATGGCGACCACCATCCAGGGAGCCACCACGCCGTTTTTCCAATACATGGCGGAAAAGCAGATCAGGACGGAGCAGACCAGGATCTTGTCAGCCAGGGGATCCATGAGCTTGCCGAAATCGGTGACGAGATTGTGCTTGCGGGCGATGTGGCCGTCCAGGAAGTCCGTGACGGAAGCCAAGGCGAAAAAGGCCAGGGCCAAAGTCTTGGAATAGGGAAAATCCTTGAGGAGGCAGGGCATCACCACAAGCGGCATGGCCAGGCGGCAGACGGTCAGTTTGTTGGGAAGGTTCAAATCAGACCCTCCAGCATGGCCGTGCCGGTCACGTCGTAGCTGGCCGCGCCGGTGATCTTAACAGGAACGATGGATCCCAGGGGGATCTTCTTTGCGTTCCTGACGATGACTTCGTTGTCCACGTCCGGAGCGTCCGCCGTCCTTCTGCCGAAGCCGCGGTCTTTTTCCTTCCTGTCTATGATGACGGGAACGGTCCTGCCGATGTAGCTTCTGTTCTTTTTCAAAGAGATCTCTTTCTGGGCTCGCATCAGAATGTCCGCTCTCCCCTCTTTCACTTCCTGCGGGATGGGATCCCCCAGGGGGAAGGCGGGAGTCGCTTCCTCGAGGGAATACGCGAAAACGCCCATGTGATGAAAAAGACCTTTCTTTACGAAAGCCTCCAGTTCCTCGAAAGCCTCTTTCGTCTCGCCCGGGAAACCGGTGATGAAAGTCGTCCTCAAGGTCGCGTCCGGGATCTTGTTCAGGATCTTGTCCAGCAGCTTTTCCGTAAAGGCGTGGGTGGGGCGCCGCATGGCTTTCAAGACGTCCTCGTTGACATGCTGCAAAGGCAGGTCGATGTACTTGCAGATCTTCTCCTCCTTTGCAATGACGTCGATGAGTTCGTCGCTCATGGTGGCGGGATAAAGATACTGCAGCCTGATCCAGTAGAGGTCGTCGATGGCGCAGAGTTTTTTCAAAAGCTTGGGCAGCTCGGGATAAGCCGAGGTGTCCTGGGCGATGACGTTCAGCTCCACCACGCCTTCCTCAGCCATTTTCCTGGCTTCGGCCACCAGTTTTTCCACGGGTTCGCTGACCATGCCGCCCCTGAGCCTGGGGATGGAGCAGAAGGCGCATTTGTGCTCGCAGCCGTCCGCCACTCTTAAAAATCCGTAGTGCGGCGGCGTGATGCGGACTCTGGGGCCGTAGGGTATCTGGGCGGCGGGGGCTTTTTCCCCGAAGAGTTTTCCAACCGCCTTCAGAATGTTTTCCTCGCTGGCGACGGGAAGCCAGCAGTCGACTTCGCACTGCCGTTCCTTGAGGATGTTTTCGCCGTAGTAATTTACGAAGCAGCCTGTGACGATGAGTTTTTGCCCGGGCTTTTTCTGGGACACCAGCTCGATTATGACCGCCGAGGCCTCGTCCCTGGCTTCCGTGATGAAAGCGCAGGTGTTCACCAGCATAAGGTCGGCCTCTTCCGGGGAGCCGACGATCTCGCAGCCTTCCTGCAGAAGGCTGCCCAGCATTTTTTCAGTGTCCACCTGGTTTTTGGCGCAGCCAAGACTGACGACGTAGATATTCATCTCACTCTATCTCGGGAAGCTTTTCGCTGAAGTTGAACTCCTGCTTGGCGGAGCGGATGATCTGCAGTTCCTGCGGGACTCCAAGCTCTTTTTCGGAAAGCTTGCGCTCGGCTTTCACGGGATCTTTGGTCGTGTTATTGTTGGAGCGGGCGCGTCCGGTTATCTTGACCAGGGCGATTATGACGCCCAGGACCACCAGGGCGAAAACGAACCAGTGGCGAGGCATGATATCCCCTTCCTCTTTCTGACGGGAGCCCTCTTTGTTTTTGCGCAAAACTTTTTCGGAAACGGGAACGGAACTGGAGGGGAAGGCGGAATACTGGGAGTTCATGGCCTGGAAGCGCTCGGCCAGCTGCTTGCCGTCCAGCCCCAGATAATTCGCGTATTTCAAAATGTAGTTCTTCGTGTAGATGGGTACGGGCATGTGCTCGTAGTCGTCCCTCTCCAAGGCTTCCAGATAGGAGACCTTGATGCGTATGACTTCCGATATGGCCAGAAGCGTCAGGTTCTTTTCCTCCCTGGCCGCTTTCAGCTGTTCGCCGATGCCCGGAGGCATCACGGTCTGCATGTCGTCTTTCTGTTTGTTATTCTGATCACTCGTCATCTTCTTCGTTCATCTCTTCGTTTTCGCTTTCAAACATTTCTTCCTGATAACCGTCCTCGGAGCCGCCGGAATTCAGCGGATAGCCGTCCTCGGGAGGCCAGCTCTCCACCAGGATGTCCCTGGGCTTGGAGCCGTTCCTGGGCCCGACGACCTTCAGTTTCTCCATGGTGTCGATCATGCGGGCGGCCCTGGCGTAGCCGACCGAAAGCACGCGCTGCAAATAAGAGGCGCTGGCGTTTCCGGAATTGATAACGCACTGTATCGCTTCGTCCAGCTTGGGATCGTAATCGATGTCGCCGTCCACAAGGCTGTCTTCCTTGCCTTCCATGAAGTCGACGTAGATGGGCTCCCTCTGCTCGCGGACGAAATCCGTCACGCGCTTCACTTCCTCTTCGGAAACGAAGGCGCCCTGGATGCGCAGCGTTCTGTTGTAAGTCTGGGATCTCACCAGCATGTCGCCCATGCCCAAAAGCTTCTCGCTGCCCATCTCGTCCAAGATCACGCGGGAGTCGATGCCGGAGGTGGTCTTGAAGGCGATGCGGGCGGGAATGTTGGCCTTGATGGTGCCGGTTATGACGTTGGTGGAGGGGCGCTGGGTCGCCAGCACCATATGAATGCCAGCCGCGCGGGCCAGCTGGGCCAGGCGCTGGATCTTCTTTTCTATGTTGTCGCCCTGGTTCAGCATGAGATCCGCCAGCTCGTCCACGATCAGCACGATGTAAGGCAGGAAATCGGGAACGTCGTATTCCTGGTTGCCGTGCTGGATCTTCAAGGGCTTGGGATTGGCGGCGCGCTGCTGGTTGAAGGAGACGATCTCCCTCACGCCGGCCCGGGCGAAGAACTTGTAGCGGCGCTCCATTTCCACTATGAGCCAGTCGAGAGCGTCAGGGACTTTTTCCAGATCCGTCAGGATCGGCACCAGAAGATGGGGAATGTCGTGGTAAAGCGTCATCTCCACCGTCTTGGGGTCGACCAGGATCAGCTTCAGCTCGTCCGGGCGGAAGCGGAAAAGAAGGCTCATGAGGATCGTGTTTATGCAAACGGATTTGCCCGAACCGGTGGCGCCGGCCACCAGAAGGTGCGGCGTCTTGGCCAGATCTTCCAGGAAAGTCTCGCCGTCCAGCATCTGACCCAAAGCCATCATCAGCTTCATCTTCTTGGCCTTCTCCTTGTACTCCGGAGTGGTGCACAGCTGGGAGAAGAAGACGTCGCGCCGCTCCGCGTTGGGTATCTCGATGCCCACGGCGTCGCGTCCGGGGATGGGCGCGACTATGCGGATGGAAGTGGCCTTCGTGGCCATGGCGATCTCGTTTTCAAGCCTCGTGATGCTGTTCACTCTCACGCCGGCCTTGGGATGCACTTCGTAACAGGTGATGGTGGGCCCGCAGATGATCTTGCCGATGTCAGCCTCCACGGCGAACTGCTCGAAGACTTTCTGCAGGATCTGGGCCTTGCCCCTGGCCTCCTCCTCCAGTTTGCCAAGGTCTGAGGAATCCGGCAGGTCAAGAAGCTCCACGTCAGGCAGCTCGTAGGGCGGCAGATCGCTCTCGTCCGCCGTGGCTATCATGGGAACAGGCTTTTCCTCCGGCTCCTCGGGCGGCGGCTGAGGCCTCGGCTTGGGCTTGGGGGTGATCTTGGGTTCCGGGATCGTCACCTCCAGATCGCGGGGCTTCTTTTCGGGCGGCTTCTCTTCCTCCCTGTCCAGTTTCTCCTCCAATCGCTTGGCCATGATCCACCTCGCAAAGGACGCGATCCAGCCGCCCACGATGCAAAGTCCGCTCCAAAAGCCGCTGGCAAGGACAACAAGATTGGTGTTGAAAAGCAGGGTAAGCGCCACCAAAAGCACCGCGGTCAGAATAATGGAAGTTCCCACCACGCCCAAAGGCGGAGTAAGTATCGAGCATATCCCCTTTCCGACGAGCCCGCCGCCGGAAGGGATCTGCAATAGTTTGACAGGTTCGGGATAAAGCATGTGCAGAAGCGCCGAGGCGGTGCAGACGCTGACCGCGAACATGAAGAAACGCATCAGAAGAATCTTGCCGGGCAGCCATTCCTTGGCGCGGAACACGACGACCGCCAGGCCCACGCAGCATATAATAAGCAAATAAAAGCCGTAGCCGAAAGCGTGGTAAAAGGCGAAGGAAACATGCGCCCCCACGTAGCCCACGGCGTTGCCGCCGCCGGAAGAGGCGTTGGCTCCGTGGTATGTGCCGATGGAGACAGTCAGAAGGATCGCAATGACGAAAAGGGAGAAAGCGCAAAGCTCCCTCGCCCTGTCGGAAACGAAATTGCCTATCTTTTCTTTTGTTTCTGTTCGCATATTATTTATTATAGCAAAATTACATTCCGCTTCCATACGGCGGAATGCCGCTTAAATTGGACATGAAAAAACGAGCGGCTTTCCGCCGCTCGTTTTTTCACCAGTTGAAGGTAGGATTGAGATCCAGTTCCTTCTCTTCCGGCCTTGGCTGATTCCAGGGGATCGCGCTCTGGTCATCCACGTTGCGGTAGTCCAGGGCTTCGCAGCCGGTCAGGCCCAAAGCCAGCGCCGCAAGGGAAAGCGCGAGAAACGTTCTCAGCATTACTCGTTCTTGAGGCCGATCTCGTTGTTGACTTTGTCGCCGACCTGGGGGATCTGGCCAACGATGAGGTCTTTGCTCTCGGCGCCGCAGAGATTGTCCTGATCGTCATAGATGCGGACGACTTTCAAGGTGCCGATGACGGTGGTGCCGCGGGTCACTTTCAGTTCCTGACCGATGGGCAGTCCGGCGCCCTTGCCAACGCTGAGGATGTAGGAGGCGGGATAGTCGGGACCGGCAGGATTGACGGCCAGGATCTCGCCGGCGAACACCGGGGCTTCCTCGAGGGAGAGGCCGTGCTCAAGCAGATTCATCTTGAAGCTGTTGGCCTGCTTTTCAGCGGCGGCCTGGGCTTCCTTGGCGGCGGTGACTTCGCCCTTCAGGCCTTCGATGGCCTTTTCCTTGGCTTCGATGTCGGCCTTGAGGCTTTCAGCGGCGTCCTGGGCTTCCTTCAGTTCGTTCTCCTTCTGCTCGACCTGGGATTTCAGATCGCTGATGGTCGTCTGAAGCGCGTTGAGGGCGTCTTCGCCGCCTTCTTCGGAACCGATGTTGGCGGTCAGTTCTTCATACTTGGACTTCAAACCGGCAAGCTCTTCCTCCAGACCTTTCTTGGCGGTCTCCAAAGCCGTGAGTTTGGCCTGGATGTCAGCGGTCTGCTGTTCCGCGGCTTCCTTGGCAGCCTTGGCTTCAGTCACTTCCTGCTGGCATTTCGTCAGTTTAGCCTGGGTGTTTTTCAGTTCGCCGTTAGCCTGGTACCACTTATAGCCTAAGCCGGCCGCGGCCAGAATAGCGATGATCGCCACTAAAGTTGCTACAACTTTCATTTCTTGCTCCGATTGTTTATTGGATATGATTGTTTTTATTTTTCAATTTGAAATTATCGTGTAAATTATACTAGACAGTCCTTTACAAGTCAAGGCGGGACCTATTCCGAAGTCTTCGCGGAGTTTGCGTAGGCTTCGCGCCAGGCCTTCCTGAGCTCCCGGACCCCGCCTTTCACAAGGGTCTCGCCGTTCACGGTGACCGTCAGTTCGTCACCGCCCACGGTTCCCAGGAGGTCGCACTGCACGCCGGCGGCCGCCGCCATCTCCTCCAGCGCCGTCACGTTTTCCGGCGCGAGGGAGACCAGGATGCGGGACTGCTGTTCGCCGAAGAGAAGGGCGTCGTGGCGCGGGGTGCGCTTGGCCGCCGGGGAGAAGTCCAGCTTGGCGCCCAGCATGACGGCTTCGCTCTCCAATTCCATGGGAGCCGTGAAGCAGCATTCCGCGGCGCAGACCGCCAACCCGCCTTCCGAGACGTCGTGGGCGGACCTTATGAGGCCGGATCTGATGGCGTTCAAAAGCAGGTCCTGGACCGCCTTCTCTTTCTTAAGGTCCATGACGGGAGGACAGCCGGCCTTCAGGTCGTGGATCCTTCTCAAGTATTCGCTGCCGCCGATGCCAGCCAGCTGGTCGTCCTGCAGGCCGTCCAGGAGGCAGACGGCGTCGCCTTCCTTCTTGAACCACTGGGTGGTGATGTGTTCCTTTTTGTCAATTTGTCCAACCATGACCACCAGCGGAGTGGGATCGATGGCGCCTTCCGGATTCTCGTTGTAGAAGCTGACGTTTCCGCCGGTCACCGGCGTGTTGAAAGCCTCGCAGCCTTCTTTCAAGCCCTGCACGCAGGCCTTGAACTGCCAGTAGATCTCGGGTTTCGTGGGATTGCCGAAATTCAGGCAGTCCGTCAGGGCCAGGGGGCGCCCGCCGGAGCAGACGATGTTCCTGGCGCTCTCGGCCACCGCGATCCTGGAACCCATGACGGGATCAAGGTAGCAGTAGCGGCCATTGCAGTCTGCGGCCAGGGAGAGATACTTGTCCGCCTCCCTCATCCAGAAGACCGCGGCGTCGCTGCCGGGCAGGACCACAGTGCCGGTCCTCACCATATGGTCGTAGCGGCGGTAAATGTCTTTCTTGCTGCCGATGGTGGGCTCGGAGAGAAGCTTCGTGAGAATGCCCGTCATGTCGCCGCCGGGCTGGGGCAGCTCGCTGAGCTTCCAGGCGGAGACCGCCTTCAGATATTTGGGCTTCGCGGCGGGAGGATCGTAGAGTGGCGCGTCGTCCGCTATCTCCCTGGCGGGGATCTCCGCCACTACTTTTCCGTTGTATTTCACGCGCATCAAGCCGTCGTCGGTCACATGACCGATCTCCACGGCGTGAAGGTCCCATTTCTCGAAGATCTTGTGGACAGCCTCTTCCCTGCCCTTTTTCACGATGACCAGCATGCGCTCCTGGCTTTCGGAAAGCAGGATCTCATAGGGCGTCATGTTGGCTTCGCGCTGGGGAACGAGGGCCACGTCTATTTCCACGCCGCTGCCGCCTCTGCTGGCGGTCTCGCAGGTGGAGCAGGTAAGACCCGCGGCGCCCATGTCCTGGATGCCCACGATATGGTCGGTCTGGAAAAGTTCCAGGCAGGCTTCCAGGAGCAGTTTTTCCATGAAGGGGTCGCCCACCTGGACGGAGGAGCGCTTCGCTTCGGATTCCTCGGTCAGTTCGGTGGAGGCGAAAGTCGCGCCGTGGATGCCGTCTTTGCCGGTGGCCGCGCCCACGTAGAAAACGGGGTTCCCCACGCCGGTGGCCTCGCCGCGCTGGATCTCGTTAATTTTCATGATGCCCAGGCTGAAGGCGTTCACCAAACAGTTGGTCTCGTAGGTCTCGTCGTAATAAACGTCGCCGCCGATGGTCGGGATTCCCATGCAGTTTCCGTAATGGGCGATGCCGCCCACCACGCCGTCCACCAGCTGCTGGACCTGCCCGGAATTCGGGCGGCCGAACCTAAGGGAGTTCATGTTGATGACCGGGCGGGCGCCCATGGTGAAGATGTCCCTTAAGATGCCGCCCACGCCCGTCGCGGCGCCCTGGAAGGGCTCCACCGCGGAGGGATGGTTGTGGGATTCGACTTTGAAGGCCACCGCCCAGCCGTCGCCCACGTCGATGACGCCGGCGTTCTCCTCGCCGGCCTTGATGAGGACCTGGGGCCCTTCCGTGGGGAAGTTTTTCAGCTGTTTGCGGCTGTTCTTGTAGGAGCAGTGCTCCGACCACATCACGGAAAAGATGCCCAGTTCCGTGTAAGTCGGCTCGCGTTTCAAAATGCCTTTCAAGCGTTCGTATTCGTCCGGAGTGATGCCGTGGTCGGCGATCAGTTCCGGCGTGATCAGAGGATCCTTGGGCAGACTTTCTACCATAAATTTATTCCTTTAATTCCAAAAATTACTTCGCAAGACTCTTCAGAAGCGACAATATGATCTTCCTGCCGTCGGAGCTGGCCAGGGAATCTTCCGCGGCGCGCTCCGGGTGGGGCATCATGCCCAGTATGGTGCGTTCCTTGTTGAAAATGCCGGCGATGTTGTTGCGGGAGCCGTTGGGGTTGACCTCCGGCCTGACAAGGCCGTCCCTGGTGCAGTAGCGGAAAGCCACCAGGTTCTCGCCTTCCAGCCTCTCCAGCGTCTCGTCGTCGGCGTAATAGTTGCCTTCGCCGTGGGCGATGGGGATGTTGAGGACTTCGCCCTTGCGGCACTCGCTGGTGAAGATGGTGTCGTCTCTCTCCGTCCTGAGGAAGACGTGCTCGCAAATGAAGTTCAGGTCCCTGTTCATGTAAAGGGCGCCGGGAAGGAGCCCGGCTTCGCAGAGGATCTGGAAGCCGTTGCAGATCCCGATGACCGGGCGGCCGGCCTCAGCGTGGGCCTTCACTTCCTCCATGATGGGAGAGAAGCGGGCGATGGCGCCGCAGCGCAGATAGTCGCCGTAGGAGAATCCGCCGGGCAGGACGTAGGCGTCGAAAGTCCCGGGAGCGCTTTCCTTGTGCCAGACGTATTTCGTCTCGGCGGAAAGACCCTCTTCGCCAGCCAGGCGGCTGAAGGCCGTCAGGCAGTCGTAGTCGCAGTTGGAGCCGGGAAAAACCACTATTCCGATTTTCATCTGATCAACTCCAAAAATTTATTTTTCCAGCTCGTAGCGGAACTGTTCGATATTGGGATTCACAAACAATTTTCGGCTCATCTCCTCTATCTGGGCGGCCGCCGCTGCTTCGTCGTCGCAGTTGAGTTCCACTTCCAAAAAGCGGCCGATCCTCACGGAATCGACGTTCTTGTAATTCATCTGCTCCAGCGCCCTCTGCACCGTTTTCCCCTGGGGATCCAAAACGCTTTGCTTGAGCGTCACGTAGATTTTAGCTTTCATGATTTTTCCGTTATTTTTTTAGATGGTTAATTTTTCAAATGATAGCAAAATGAAAAAGGGAAAGCAAAAAGCCTATTGGCCGCAGGCTCTAAGTCCTTCCGCGGCTTTTTCGTATCCCGGGTCGGAGCGCAGGGCCGCCTCGAAATAGGCCCTCGCCTCGGAAACGTTCCCCTCCCTCAGGGACAAATGTCCCAGGATCGTCAGGGCCGAGGGATCCGCGGGAGACACGTTCAGTTCCCTGAACGCCTGCTCCTTGGCTTCCTTGAACTGGCCGGCGGTGAAGAGCATGACCGCCTTGGCGGAGCAGATCCCCTTCCGGTTCGGGTTGAAAGCCCCCCACTTGTCGAAGGCTTTCAGGGCGTCCTGCAAAAGCTCCTTGTCGCCGGGATCCTGCATGAACATGGCGTATCTGACCATGGCGAAGCGCTCCGCGATGTCCTGGTCCCATTCGTCGTTGACGCTGAGTTTTTCCAGATTTTCCAAAGCCGCCTCCAAAAGGCCGTAGCGCAAGGCGAGATCTGAGGCGAAAAGCCTGGCTTCCCGGTATTCCCGGGAGGCGTTGGGATTGCGGCTCAACCGGGCGAGCTTCGCGGAGTCCTGGGCCGCGGCGTAAGCCTCGCCGTATTCCCCCAGCTGGGTGTAGCGCCTGGCCAGCATCAGGGCGATGCGGCTGGCGGTGAGCCCGGAGGTCATCTCCAGGCAGTCCTTGAGATATTCGCAGGCTTCCGCCGCCCCTTCCTTGCTCTGCGGGCTGTAGAAAGCCAGGAGATAGCGCAGGTCGAAATCGCTTGTGAAGCGCGTCAGGGCTTTCTTCCAGACTCTCAGGGCGCCGTTGGTGTCGCCCGTGCGGAGCCGGAAATCCCCCCAGGCCTGCCAATAGGTGTAGTTAAGGGGCAGCTTTAAAGTCAGAAGCGCGTAGCAGCGGTCGAATTCCAGCGGCGTGACGCTCTCCCCTCCCGTGAGGACCGACTTGGCCAGCTCCAGCTGGCTTATGAGATTGGTGTCGGAGGCCAAGCGTCCAACGATCTTGATCTGGCCCTCGCTCATGTCGGAAGCTTCCGCCTCCCGCTCCAAAAGCAAGCTCAGTTTCCGGGAGACCTCCTTGTAGTAAGGATCGATATCCTCCGGGGGCGCGTATTGCAGCTTGACGTTGCCAGCTTGCTTTTTGGTCCTTGCATAGGCCGCCAGGGCGTTGAAGTAATTCGTCTGGATGATTATGGGCGAAGAGAACTTCAGGGCCTCCTTCAGATAGATGAGGCGCATCTTGTAATCGCTTTTCAGCGTCTCGTAGGCCTCCAGCTGGGCCGGGGCCTCAAGTTCGTCCAGTTTGTACCGCCAGGCGGTGATGAGCTTGTTGAGCTTGCCCAGCCGCTCCCGGTCGGCGACGGACTTCTCCTTCTTCTTGGCCAGCTCCGCCGCCAGGGGCGTCAGGTGCGCCAGGGCGCCGGTGTAGCCCCGGATAGCCTCCACGTAGAGCTTCGACTGCTCGTTGTCCATGGCGTATTCGAGACATTCGCAAACGTTGGAATAAACGCTGTCCGAGAGCTCTTCCGGAAGCTTGTTTTTGGCGGAAACGAAAGACGCGCCGCCCGCCAGGGAAAGCAGGGCGCAAAGCAACAGTTTATTTAAGTAACAACGCATGCTATATATTTTAGCAAAAACCATCCCGAAAGGCCCTCCCCCCTCCCGCCGGGCGGTTGCCTATGAATGAAGGCGAAGGGTCTTAAAAACCGAGCGTTGACAAAAACCGTCTGATTTAGTACGCTTTATATCCAATTAAAATCATTATCACTTAACATCTTATCCATTAAATTAAGGAGATCAAATGAAGAACACCATCACTAAAGAAGACCTTATTACGAAAGTTGCTGAAAAATCCAGCCAGCCGAAGGACGTCGTGAGAGTCGTCATTCAGGAAACCTTCGACTCCATCTGCGATTATCTGGTGGAAGGCAACCGTCTTGAGCTCCGCCGCTTCGGCGTTTTCTCCGTCAAGACCAGGCGCCCCAGGATCGGCCGCAACCCCAACGCCCCCGAGAAAAACATCCAGATCCCTTCTTCTAAAGTGGCTGTCTTCAAGTCCAGCATCATTTTGAAAAAGATGGTCCAGAAGACCAAATAAATCCGATCGAAATGACTGAGAATAAAAAGGTGAAGGTCGCGGTCTGCGGCGCTTCAGGCTATACCGGCAGGGAACTGCTCCTGAGACTTCTGCGCCATCCCGGCGCAGAAGTCGTTGCTCTTGCCCACGGGCCGAGTTCCGAAGACTGCGCCATGCCGGATCTTTTCCCGGAGTTCAGCAATCTTTGCGAACTGCCCGTTCTGGGCGTCCAGGCGCTTTTGGACAAAAAGCCCGAAGCCGTTTTTCTGGCGCTCCCCCACGGGGCCGCCGCCCCCATTGCCAAGGAACTTCTGGCGCAAGGCATAAAAGTCATCGACTTTTCCGCCGATTACCGCCTGAAGGATCCCGCTTTGTATGAGAAATGGTACAAAGTCGAGCATTGCGACAGGGAAAACCTGAAGAGGGCCGTTTACGGCCTCTGCGAATGGTACCGGGATGACATTAAGAAGGCCTCGCTGGTCGCCGTTCCCGGCTGCTACGTGACCAGCGCCCTCATTCCTCTTATTCCCCTTCTCAGGGACAAAGTCATTTCGCCCAACGACATCATCATCGACTCGAAAAGCGGGATCAGCGGCGCCGGCAAAAAGCTGACGCCGCAGGTCCACTACTGCGAATCCGCTGAGTCCTTCAAAGCCTACGGCATGTTCAAGCACCGCCACACTCCCGAAATAAACCAGGAGCTGTCCTTCGCCGCGGGAACCGACGTCAGCGTGACTTTCACTCCCCACCTTCTGCCGATCATAAGGGGCATCCTTTCCACCATCTACGTGAAGCTGGAGCCCGGCAAAAGCAAGGAAGACATCAAAGCCTCCTGGGAAAAGGCATACAAAGAAGAATTTTTCATGCGCTTGAGAGCGGAAGGCACTTCCGTGGAGATAAGGCACATAGTAAACACCAATTTCTGCGACATGTCCTTCACCGCCTCCGGCGACAGGGTCATAATAACCTCCGCCCTGGACAACCTGGTGAAGGGCGCCTCCGGCGCCGCGCTGCAAAACTTTAACATCATGTTCGGGTTCCCCGAAACCTTCGGCCTCGTTTAAATGAAATACCGCGTGCGTTTCGCTCCCAGCCCCACGGGTATGCTCCACCTTGGAGGCGCCCGCACGGCTCTTTTCAACTATCTCTTCGCCCGTCACTGCGGCGGAGATTTTCTTTTAAGGATAGAAGACACGGACAGGGCCCGCTTCCAGGAAGCGGCCCTCGCCGACATAACCAAAAGCCTCGAATGGCTCGGACTCCCCTGGGACGAAGGCGTCATGAAAGGCGGAGACTGCGGGCCCTACTTCCAGTCTGAAAGGCTTGACATCTACAAGAAATACGTCGACGAGCTTTTGGAAAAAGGCCACGCCTACAAGTGCTACTGCAGCGAGGAAGAGCTCGCGGCCCAAAGGGAGGAGGCCAAGGAGAAAGGCCTCTCCGTCCAGGGCTACGACGGGCGCTGCTCCCGGCTCACCAAAGAGCAGATAGAAAAATACGAAGCGGAAGGCCGCGTCCCCACCGTGCGCTTCAAAATGCCGAAGGAGGGAACAACCTCATTTACCGACGCCATCCGCGGCGAAGTGACCTACCAGAACGACCAGCAGACCGACTTCATCATCCTGAAGGCGGACGGATACCCCACCTACCATCTCGCCAACATCGTGGACGACCACCTGATGGGCATCACCCACGTCATGCGCGGCGACGAGTGGATATCTTCGACGCCGAAACACATCTGCCTTTACAATGCCTTCGGCTGGACTCCCCCCGTCTTCGCCCACCTGCCGGTCATCCTGAAGCCGGGCGGAGGAGGAAAACTTTCCAAAAGGGACGGCGACGTCTCCGTCTTCCAGTACAGGGACAAGGGCTATCTGCCCGAGGCCCTCGTGAACTTCCTGGCGCTCTTGGGCTGGGCTTATTCCGAGGACCAGGAGATCGTCTCAGTGGACGAGATGATAAAAGCCTTCAGCCTCGAGCATATCAACAAAGCCGGCGCCCAGTTCCACGTTGAGAAGCTGAACTGGATGAACGGCGAATATATCAGGAAACTCACCGTGGAGGATCTCACCGAGCGCTGCTGGCCCTATCTGGTGGGCGCCGGGCTGGTAGAAGAAGACCGGGACAAGAGTTCCCTCCACTACATCATGAGCCTCCTGCAGCCCAGGCTCGTTCTGCTGACAGATTCCGTCGACATGATCTCCTACTTCCTGAAGGACGAGATCGAATACAACGAATCGGACGTCAGGAAGATCCTGAAAAAGGAAGGCGTCAAGGAAAACCTGACCGCTCTGCGCCCCGTATTGGAAAGCAGCGACTTCACCGTCGAATCCCTCGATCAGGCCATCCACGCTTTCATGGCGGAAACCGAGCTTTCCCCCAAGAAAGTCCTGCAGCCCTTGAGAGTGGCCGTGACCGGCCGCTCCTGCAGTCCCGGAATGTTCGAGACGCTCTTCGCCCTCGGCAAAGAGAAAGTCCTGAAGAGAGTGGACTACGCCATCGAGAGCTTAACTAACATCGAAGCCTGATTATGCTGACAGTCGCGCTCGTCGGACGCCCCAACGTCGGAAAATCCATCCTCTTCAACCGCCTTTCCGGAAAAAGGCTCGCGATCGTTGAGGAGACGAGCGGCGTGACCAGGGACCGCCTCTACGCCACGGTAACTCATGACGGCGTTTCCTTCCGCCTTATCGACACGGGCGGACTTGTCACCGACCCGGACGCCCTGGAAAAGCACATAACGCGCCAGACCGACATCGCCGTGGCGGAAGCGGACCTCATTCTCTTTTTAGTCAGCGCCCAGGACGGCAGGACGCCCATGGACGACGTGGTCGCCGGAAAACTGCGCACGCTTGGCAAGCCCGTCTGGCTTGTGGTCAACAAAGCCGACAACGAAAAATTCAAGGATTCCTGGGCCGATTTCTGCGCCTATGAGTTCTCCCCCACCGTCACCATCTCCGCCATGCACGCCATAGGTACGGACGAGCTCTTGGACCGCCTTCTCCACGAAGCCTCGCTCTTCGAGGACGAGGAAGAGGAAGAAGAAGACAAGGGCGACGCCTACTGCGCCGTGGCTTTCGTCGGCAAACCGAACGCCGGGAAATCTTCTTTGACCAACGCCCTCGCGGGCTTCGAGCGCTCAATAGTCAGCGACATCCCCGGCACCACCAGGGACAACGTAGACACTCTGATAGAATGGGAAGGCAAGGCCATAAGGCTTGTCGACACGGCCGGCATCAGGCGCAAGCGCTCAATAGACACCAAGCTGGAAGTCTTCTCCGTTTCCCGCAGCGAAGCCGCCATCAAGCGCTCCAACGTCTGCGTGCTTATCGTGGACGCGACCGCCGGCATTTCCGTCACGGACAAAAAGATCGCGGCCATAGTGGCCGAGGCCGGCCGCCCCTGCGTCATCTGCGTGAACAAGTGGGACCTTATGCAGGGCAAAGCCGACAGAGCGGCCTACGTCGGCTGGATCAGGCAGGAATTACCCTTCCTCGCCCACTCTCCTGTCATTCTCATTTCCGCCAAGGAAAACAAAAACATCCCCTCTCTCATGAAGGAAGTTTTGAAGCTCTACGCCTCGGTCTCAAAAAAGATCAGCACCGGGCTTCTGAACCGCGCCATCAGGGAGGCTATGGAGAAACAGAGCCCGGCCGCGCTGAAGGGCAAACGGTTGAAATTTTTCTACGCGACCCAGACCGCCAAGGAACCGCCCACTTTTCTGCTTTTCGTAAACGACCCAAGCCTGGTCATGAGCTCGTATGAAACATACCTTGTGAAAGCGCTGCGCGCTTCTCTCAAAATGGAAGGCGCTCTCATAAGGCTCGAATGGAAAGCCAGGGAATCACAATACCATGATTGATCTATGCTGTTGGCAGTCCTCGCTTATTTAATCGGCTCCCTGCCCCTGGGCTTTCTTCTGCGCCGCGCCAACGTCCTTCACGTACCTTCCGCAGCGCTGTCCATCGGCGCCGACCTGTTCATCGGAGTGGCGGTGGCCGCCGTGCTGCCGAAGCTTCCCTTCCTTTTGTCCCGCTTCGGGCTGGGGTTCCTCGGCTATCCCCTGACCAACGAAGCCCAGCTGGGCGCCTGCGCCATAATCTCCGCCGCCCTGGGGCATTATTTTTCCGTTTACATCTGCGGCTGGGGAGGCCTTGGCACCGCCATAATCATGGGCGGGTTTCTGATCCTCACGCCCTACGCCGCGCTGTCGGCCTTCGGCGTGACGAGCATTGTTCTGCTTTTTTCCCGCCGCATGAAATACGCTTCCTTAGCCGGCGCCCTGGCCCTGCCTTTTCTGGTGCGCTTTTTCTATCCCCTGGATTTCATATACCTGGGCGCCGCCCTTGTCTGCGCGCTGCTGCTTGTCTTCACCCACACCAGCTTCCTGAGGATCAGGACATGAAAGATCATCCCAAATATCTCGTCAACGTCATCAACCGCCAGCGGCTTGTCAAAACAGCAGGCTTCAGAATTAAAGAGATCATAGCCTACGTCCTCGGCGAGGAAAAGGCTCCGCGGACGATGGGCATGAACATCATGCTGGTCAGGGACCCCGTGATCAGGCGCTATCACAAAGATTTCATGGGCATCGACTCCCCCACCGACTGCATAAGCTTCCCACCGGAAGGCCTGGAGGAAGCCAACGTTCTGGAACCCGCCTGCGGCGACGTCGTGCTCTCCGTGGACCACGCCCTCAGTTATTCCCTTGAGAACGATATCCTTTTCGCGGAGGAGATCGTCCGCTACGCTATTCACGGCACCCTGCACTGCCTCGGCTACGACGACCTTGACAGCAGAAAACGCCGCTCTATGTTTGCCAAGCAGGAGAAATACATAGCTGATTGGCATTCTAATTTCTACACCACAAAATAATGGATCCTGCCCTACAACACTTTCTGGACCACCTGCATTCAGTCGACCTCTCCAATTTCGCCGAGGCCGTCGCCACCAACAATTTCGAACTCGTATCCCTCGCGCTGAAAGAGGTGCACAAACCTATCGAGGAGGTCTTCCACTCTCCCGAGCCGTACATCCTGTTCGGAATGTTCATCATCATGTTCATTGCCTGCGTTTACGCGACCACCGCCAGCACCGCGGCCAACCACCTTACCGTAAAGGATCTCATAGAGGACGACAAGGTGGATACCGACTTCATCAACGAGTGGCTGAAATACGCCGACAGGATCAGGATCTCGCTTTACCTTCTCCAGGCCGTCGCCCTTATCTACATGACGAGCGTCATCAACTGGTTCTTCGAGAACTGCGTCATAAGATCCTGGGTCTTCGAGCTCGCGGTGACCTTGGCGCTCCTGGCTTTCATCCTTGTCTTCGCCTCCTTGGTACCGTGGTTCGTGGGCGTCCATATGAAGAAGGATCTGCCAAAAAAACATTTCGCCTTTTTGAAATTCCTTTCAAGCGTCATGCGCCCAGTCAACGGTTTCTGCCTCTTCCTCACCAGGAAAGTTATAAAGGGCGCCGGCTACGACATCAGCCAGGATGAAGTCCTTTCCGGCCGGAGCGAAGTGGAAGAGCTGATGAAAGACGAGAGCGAGAAAAAGATCGACGAGACCGAGCACGAGATGCTGCAATCCGTCTTCGCTTTCGGCGACACAATAGCCAGGGAGATCATGACTCCGCGCCCGGTGGTCTCCGCCGTGGATGAAACGCTTCCCGTCAAAGAGGCGATCAAGGTCGCCATCAAGGGCGGGCATATGCGCATTCCCGTCTACCGCGGGACCATTGACAACATCATAGGCATTCTGCACGTCAGGGACGTCATGAACAAGATGAGCGAAGAGGCGGATCTGCCGAGCCTGGCCTCCGTCATAAGGAAACCCTATTTCATCCCCGAGACCAAGCGCGTGGCCGAGCTTCTCATCGAGATGCGCAAAACGAACACCCAGATTGCCATCGTGGTGGACGAATACGGCGGCATGGCCGGCATCATCACCGCCAACGACATCATCAGTGAGATCGTCGGCGAAATGCCGCAGGAAGACGTCAACGCCGTTCCTTCCGAGATAGTGAAGATCGACGACAGGACTTACGAGATGTCCGGC
Source organism: bacterium (assembly GCA_017649705.1). Lineage (GTDB taxonomy): Bacteria > Auribacterota > UBA3054 > UBA3054 > UBA3054 > UBA3054. The sequence continues at coordinate 33,440 of JAGCGH010000089.1, read as the reverse complement.
ACGGTCCTTGTGGACGACCTCAACGACATGCTGGAACTGGACCTTCCCGAAGACGAGAGTTTCGACTCCATAGGCGGCTTCGCCCTCTACAAACTGGGGCACCTGCCCGTGGAAGGCGAGGAGATAAAGATCTCCTGCGGCAGCCTGAAGATCCTGAAGATAGTGAACAACCGCATTGAAAAGCTCCAACTCAAACTCACGGAGAGAGCATGAGCGAAAGACCGATCGTCGCCCTCATATACGATTTTGACAAGACGCTTTGCACAAAAGACATGCAGGAGTACGCCTTCATTCCCAGCCTGGGAATGGATTCCGTGACCTTCTGGAAGGAAGTCAACGACTTCGCCTCCAAAAATCAGATGGACCCCATACTGGCCTACATGTACATGATGACAAAGCTGGCCAGGGGCAAAGTCCTTCTCACCAAAAGCGTCCTGAGAGAGCAGGGCAAGACCGTGGAGCTTCTGCCCGGCATTCCCGAATGGTTCTCCAAGATCAGGGAGTTCGGCGAGACCGAGGGCGTCCGCATCGAACACTACATCGTCTCCTCCGGGCTCACCCAGATCATCCTTGGCACCGGCCTTGCCGATGAATTCTCCGGCATCTACGCCAGCGAATTCCTCTACGACGAGAACGGCGTTCCCATCTGGCCCGCCCTCGCCCTGAACTACACCTCCAAAACGCAGTTCATCTTCAGAATCAACAAAGGCATCAGGGACATTACGGAAGCCAAAGCCCTGAACAGTTTCACCCCCCAGTCGGAACGCCGCATCCCCTACCGCAACATGATCTACATCGGAGACGGGCTTACCGACGTCCCCTGCATGAAGCTTGTGAAATTGAACGGCGGCCGCTCCATCGGCGTCTACCAGGGGGACGACGACTCCCAGGTCTGCGACCTCATCCGCCACGACCGCGTCAACTACATAACGAGAGCCGACTACCGCTTCGACCAGGAGCTGGCCAGCATCGTCAAAAAACTCATCGTCAGCATCAAGAAAGAAGAGGAATTGGGAGACATAGCCAAGCTCCATCAAAGCAAAGCCCTGTGAGATTTGCTATAATCATTTAAATAAACCTACCAAATACTGCCTTATGCTCTGCCCCAAATGCCATCATCCGGAAAGCAAAGTCATCGACTCCCGCACAGCCCACAATGACAGCGCCATCAGGCGCCGCCGGGAATGCCTGTCCTGCGGACACCGCTTCACCACCTATGAAACGGTGGAAGCGCCCCTGATGGTCATCAAGAAAGACGGATCCAGGGAGGATTTCGACAAGGAGAAGATCCTGGGCGGACTCCGCCAGGCCTGCCGCAAAAGGCCCGTAAGCGTCGGCCAGTTCGACGACATCGTGCAGGCCGTCATCAACAAGGCGGAGCATGAGCACCTAAGGGAGATACCCACGGAGGAAGTCGGACGCATAGTCATGGAAAAGCTGAAAGCCATCGACCAGGTGTCCTATGTGCGCTTCGCTTCCGTTTACCTCCAGTTCCAGGCCGTGGGCGATTTTGAAGACGCCGTCAACCATGTCAGGGAAAACAAGTAGGAAATGCTGCCGACCCATGTGAGAAAACGCGACGGCCGGTTGGTGACCTTCGACATCGGCAAACTGAAGCGCAGCATAGAAGCCGCCCTTCTGGCGGCCGAAGTGCCCGGTTCAGAATACGCCGAGGATGCCGCCTACGCCATAGCCATGCACCTTGGGAAGACCTTTCCCCAGCAGCCTCCCCAGACCAGCGACGTGGCGGTCACGGTCGCCAGGGCCTTGGAAAAAAGCTACGGTCCCAGGGCCAGCGCGGTCTATCTTGACTACCGGGTGGCCAGGGACGAGCAGCGTTCCAAATGCACCGTCATAAAGCCCAGGCAGATCTCCCTTTTCGACGCCGACGCCACCGTGAGCGTCATGACAGGCGGCGAGCAGAACGCCCGCCCCTGGAACAGGGCCTTCATCGTAAGAGCCCTGGAGCAGGAAGCCCACCTCAAGCACGGCGCCGCGGAAACCATCGCCCAGGAAGTCGAGGAGCGCGTGCTTTCCTCCGGACTTTCCGTGGTGACCACCACGCTGATCAGGGCCATCGTGGACTCCGAGCTCCTGGCCAAGGGCTACACCAATTCCCTCAGGCAGCGCTCTTCCGTCACCGTCCCCTACGAGGCGCTGCAGCGCGGCCTGAGAGAGCCTGAGGATCTTAACCTGCAGTTGGGGCGCCGGGTCTCCACCCCCTACTCCCTTTCCCACGTTTATTCCGAAGACGTCGCCATGGCCCACCGCCAGGGGCTCATCGGCATCGGCGGCCTGGGACACCCCTACGGCCGCTTCTCCGAGCGTTTGGAAATGGATCCCAACGCCGGCCTTTCGCAATTCCGCCGCCAGCTGCTTTTTGAACTGAAAAAACTGGACGCCGGGCTCTGCGATTCCCTCCTTTGCGTTTTCAAAGAAGATTTCCTGAAGCGCCTGCCCAGGGAGAGAATAACGGAGATCAAGGACGCCGCCTCCGCCTTCAAGGGCTCCGTCTGCCTGAGTTTCCCCATAGCCGCCCTGGACGACCTGACTGATCTTTTGAAAGATTCCGAAAGCGCGCCCAACATAACCTGGCAGTTCCTGGGCGGCGCAAACGATCCCGGCAAGCTGTCAGGAAAGTTTTTGGATCTTTCCCTGAGAGGCCACAACGTCTCCTGGACGAAAGTGGAGCAGACTCCCATATCCCAGCTGGTGGCCGTCAATCTTCCCAGGATCGTCTATAAAAATAAAAATTCCTCCCTGGAGGAGCTTCTGATGGGGCTCAGGCCCTCTTTGGAAGCCGCCGTTCACGCCTGCCGCCAGTACCGCCTCTTCGCCCAGGCCAACGGACAGTTAAGAATGTCCGACACCCCGGGCTGCGAGATCATAGGCGTAAGGGAGGCCGTATCCACCTTCTGCGGCCAGGACGATCTGGAAGAGCAGTACAGGACCGCGGAAACGATCCTAGGCGCCTCCAGGGAAATCCTGCACAAGCTTTCCGAGGCTTACTATTTCGACATTCATTTGGTGAACGGCTGCGGCTGCGGCTTCGGCTCCCGCTTCGCCATGATCGACGAGAGACTCTTCCCGGAGATCTTCGGCTTTCTCCCCTTCAGGGATTCCGACGCCGACGCCCTCCGCCACAGCATACCTCCGTACCGCATGCTGGAAAGCTTCACCGGAGACCGCCCCGCGGAGATCCTCCGCTGGGACCAGATATTGAACGCCAACTGCGACAGCGGCTGCTTCCCCATATCGACAGCTGACCTAGATCTCCTCACTAGCCTTTTCGACCAGGGCTTCGCGATCCGTCTCGCGGGCCAGCGCCCCCAGGATCAGTTCGGTGAAAGATTCCCGGAAAGCCGCGGACAAACTTCCCTCTTCTAATGGATCTTCCCGTTATCGCCATCATCCCCTCCGCGGGAACAGCCTCCCGCATGGGCTTCGACAAGCTCACGACTCCCCTTTGCGGCAAAAGCGTCATCTTCAGAACGCTCGAAACTTTCCAAGCCCTCGGCTTCGATAAGATCATAATTCCCGTCACTCCCGGCAGAGTGGAAGAGTTTCAAAAACTGCTCGGCAGTTCGGCAATGGTGATAGAAGGCGGAAAATGCCGCGCCAGATCCGTCCGCAACTCCGTGGAAACTTTAAGCGGCGTAGAGAACGCTATCGTGGTCATCCACGACTGCGACCGTCCCTTCGTGAAGCCGGAAATCATCTTAGAAACCGTCGAGGAAGCGAAAAAAACAGGCGCCGCCATCGCGGCTGCGCCCTGCGCTTCCACCGTGAAGGAAGCGGACGCCGACGGATCCATTTCCCGCACCATCCCGAGGGAAAAGCTCTATTTCGCTTCCACCCCCCAGACTTTCCAATTGAAGATCTTAAGGGAAGCCTACGCCAAACTCGGATCCGACGAGGATTGGGAAAGTCTTACCGACGAGGCGATGATACTTGAAAAGGCCGCCTTCCCCGTCAGGATCTGCCGGGATTCGGAAGAGAACTTCAAACTGACCACCAAAAAAGACTGGGACTTCGCCGCCTACCAACTTTCGAAAAATGCTTGACATCCGCAGCGAAAATATAAAAATCGAAACCGCCGTGCTGGTCCTGAACTGGCAGGGCGAAAAGCTTATCAAAGACTGCCTCGACGCCTTGAGGGATCAGAGCTTTGATAACTTCCTCACGGTGGTCGCCGACAACGCTTCCACAGATGCTTCTATAGAGATCATCAAAAGAGATTATCCTGACGTTCTCTTATACGACTTCAAGGAAAACTACGGTTTCGCCCGCGGCAACAACGAAGCGATCGAGCTGCTTTTCAAAAGTTATACCGAACTAAAGTACGTTGTGCTTCTGAACAACGACACGAAAGTCGAAAAACAATGGCTGAACGAGCTTGTCTCCCTGGCGGAAAGCGATCCCAAAGCCGGTTCCGTCGCCTCGCAGCTTCTCATTTGGGACGGCGAGCACGAACCCACAGTCATCGACTCCGCCGGAGACATGTTCTTCAAGCACGGCGTGGCCGGGAAAAGGGGATACGGGAAGCCCAGGGACACCTACACCGACGATTCGGGCGTCTTCGGCGCCTGCGCCGGCGCGGCCCTCTACCGCGTAGAGGCCCTTAAGGAGACCGGCCTCTTCGACCCGGACTTCTTCGCTTACAACGAGGACGTGGATCTGGCCTTCCGCTTAAGGCTGAGAGGCTGGGGCTGCCGCTTCGCCTATAAAGCGGCGGTCTGGCACAGAGTCGGCTTCTCCACGACGAAATATTCCGACAACGCCCTCTACTGGGCCAAGCGCAACAGCACGTGGGTAGTCTGGAAAGACTTCCCCACTCCGCTGCTTTGGCGCTACGGCATAGGCATTTTCCTCTACGCTTTCCTAAGCGACCTGCTGTGGACCGCTAGGGGCCGCCTTAAACCGATCTGGCGCGGCCGCAGAGACGCCTTCAGGGCCAAAGCCAGGCTAAGAGCCCAGCGCGAAGAAATACAGGCTAATTGCGCCGTAAGCGCGGAAGATCTCACCAAACTTATGATCCTGAAGACGCCCTGGATGGAGTCAATACTCCGCAATCTCAAGGATCCCCGGGCCAAATGACACGCCTTGACTTGCGGAAGCCCTTTTAATATAATCTACTCTACCATTCTGAAAATGGTAACAAGAAAAAAGCACGGGCCGTTAGCTCAGTTTGGTAGAGCATCTGACTTTTAATTAGAGGGTCGCAGGTTCGAGTCCCGCACGGCTCACTTTTTTCCTGACATATAAATTTTTGTCTCCATCGTCTAGTCCGGCCTAGGACACCGGGTTTTCATCCCGACAACAGGAGTTCGAATCTCCTTGGAGACGCCAAAATTAAAAGCGCGCCAACAGGCGCGCTTTTTTCATATCTTCAGCGAGGGGAAAAGGGCGTCGACCGCGCGTTGGAAATCATCGGGCAAAGGCGCGGTGAATTCCACTTCTTTTTCGGTAATCGGGTGGCGGCAGACGAAGGACATGGCGTGAAGAAGATGCGTCTCGATCCGCGCGCCGCAAATGTTCGCTTCCTTTTCCCTGCCGTAGAGTTTGTCGGCGATGACGGGATGGCCGAGGGCTGACATGTGCACCCTGATTTGGTGCGTGCGGCCGGTCTTGATATGGACGTCGACGAGGGAGAGTCCGTCCTGGAAGCCTTCGACGTAAGGAGCGCTGGCCTTGACCTCGTAAAGGGAAAGGGAGGGCAGGCCGTCGGATCTGACCATCTGCTTCAATCTGATGTGGGAATACTTGTTGTCGCCTAGAGGCAGTGATATTTCCCCCGATCTTTGGGAAAAAACGCCGTGAGTTAAGGTGCGGTAAGTCTTGGCCACTTCCCTTTTCTCGATCTGGCAGGCCAGGTGCGTCCTAAACTTTTCGCTCTTGGCGAGGATCAAAACGCCCGAAGTGTCCTTGTCCAGGCGGTGGATCAGCGTGGGCCTGTAGGCGCAGTCTTTGTACTGGGCGTGCACGGCGTTGAGGATGGTGTCGTAAAGGTGAACGCCCGTGGGATGGACGATGGTGCCGGGCTTTTTGTTGAGGACCAATATGGCTTCGTCCTCATAAATTTTGTCAAGCTCGATCTTGGCCTCGCGGTGTTCCTGCTGGTAGGGGGAAATGTCGATGTGCACCCTCTCCCCAAGCAAAAGATAGCGCCCGGCCCTGGTCTTTTTCCCGTTCAACGTTATGAGGCCCTCGTCGATCATCCTTTGGAAAAAAGCCCGGGAACGCCAGGGCAGCTTCCTTTTGACGAAAGCGTCCACCCTGCAGGGCAGGTCGTCCTCCGTGACCACGTAGTCGAAACATTCGATGGCGGCGGCCAGGTCCTTCAGGGGGCCCTTCTGTCTCAGTCGCTGCGGGTACACTTCCTGAAAAGGCCGTCGGTGATGAAAAACAACGCGCCGGGAAGCGTCATCACGACGGAGGCGGCCCTGGCGATGATAAGGCAGGCCAAAAGCGTGGAAACCTCGATCGGCAGGAAAAGGCAGAAGACAAATTCTCTCGTGCCTATGGTCTCGATGCTAATGGGAATGACGCCCAGAAGAGAGGTGGTCTGGACCAGGGCGAAGATCAGCGTGAAAGAGAACTTCTGATCAAGCACGGCCCGGAAACAGAGGTAGAACGCGATGGCGAAAGAAAACTGCAGGAGCGTCGAGACAAGGATCAGCTTTACGATAGTCTTGGCTCCGCGAACATTCAGGTTCAGCTTTTCCAAGAATTCGACTAAGAACGTGGAAACGGTCTTGTAAGGGATCTTGGAAAACCATCCGCTGAATTTGAGAACGACTTTTTTGCTCGCGGCAACGACGATCAGGAAGATCATCGCCATCAGAAGAACGAAGAGAACCGCGGCGATGAAAACAAGCGCTGTCCTTGCCGTCTTGTCCCCTTCCGACCAGGCCTGCAAAACATCCTTTGAAACGAAAGGAAGGGTTATGACGATCAGAAGTCCGATGACAAGGAAGCCTATGAGTCTTTCAAGGAAAAGCAGCCCTGTTCCCTCCGCGGCCGAGACGCCGTGAGGGAGCATGTTGATCACCCTGGTTATGTCGCCGCCGAAGCCTGTGGGCAGAAAATTGTTGCAGAAGCTGGCGGTGAAGCTGTACCTAACGAGCTTCGCGAAAGGAATGTGTTTCCCGGCGCCTTCGAGGACGACCTGCCAGCGCCAGGCCGTGATGACGTAGGAAAGAAGAAAAACGAAGAGCGCCGCGGCGATAAGCCTGAGATCGGTGTTTTTCAAATTAGCCAGCACCGCCTCAGGATCGCACATGAAATACAGCGCGATGACGAGAGCGGCGGCAACAAGGAGGCGTATGATGAAAAAGACTTTTTTCATTGCTTCTTCAGGAAAGGCTCCTCGGGATCTTCCAGGCACTTGATAAGGTAATCCCCCACCTCGAAGCGGAAATGCGAGGTCTCAATGTAGTCGTTGCGGTTGGTGGTCTGGGGGATCGTGCTGAAATCGTAGTAAGGCGTGACTTTTCCAAGCTCAGTTAAAAAATCGCCGTAGCCTTCCTCAAGGCACTTCTTGTAAGTGTCAACGTAGAGAGGATTGACGAAGACTTTCAGCTTTATGCCGTTCTCCTTGCAGAGGTCGACTATCTCTTTTATTTCTTCTATGGATTTCTCAAAACGCGGAACGAAGCGCTTGTCCCAGGCCGGACGGTTGGCTTTTTCGTCAAGGTTCGTCTCTTGGCTGAGCCAGGAATTGCCGGTGGCATAGAAATCTTTTTCCTTTTCCCCGTCGCTCTTTTTCGCTGCCAATATGGTGTCCAGGGAATTGAAGGCCATGGAACAGTTGATGTAGGGCAGGTAGAACTTCCAGAGCTTGCCGTCCGCGGGATAGGCTTTGCGCATGAGGGACTTATTGTGGCGCTCCGGGTCGGCGAAGCAGCTTATGTTGTCGACGCCCAGCCAGACGTTGCTGATCTTTAGTCCGTGATCCAGGAAGATCCTGAGGTTCTGGAGATGCTCCTTGGGCAGCCCCTCGGAATAAGCCATGTTGTAGAAGTGCCCGCTCTTTATCTTGGAGACGTCCAGCATGCCCACCCGGGACGACCCGAAGAGGAAGGAGTCAAAGCGGTCGGGATTGTCTAAGATGTAGCGGGTCTTGATGAAATTCTGGTTGGGCTCCACGCCGTTGAAGCGGATATGGTCGTAATGGAAAACGTTGTAGGGATCGAGCCAGATCGGGAAAACCACCAGGATGAGGAATGCCGCCGCAAGGACCAAAAGTATCTGCCAAACAATATGGAAACTGAATTTCATTTAAAACGCTCCGTATATAAGCTCTTGCTGTTCGATTGCATGGAAAACCGCGATCATAACGATCGTCAGGGTATAAAAGAAAACATTGAAGACCATCGCGTATCTTTTGTTCAGACCGGGACCGCTCCAGGGATCACCGTTTCTGAAAACATGCTCGAAACCGAAAAGGACAGCAAAGGTCAAAATCAATTTGGTCATGAAAAAAAGCCCGCGTTCCTCGCCAATAAGATCACGGAAGCCCTGAACGATGTAAGATCCCTGGCTTATTCCCCTGAAAGCGCCGGTCAGCATAAAGTATGCCTGGGAAAAAGACTCGGCCCTGAAGAAGAGCCACCCGAAAATAACGAGAAGCGCCGTGAAGAGCGTCCAGAGGACTTTTGTCACGGCTGTCCTGGGGCCGTCCTTGCCGAAAAGCGCCTTTTCAAGGACCAAGCCGGCTCCGTGCAGGCCGCCCCAGAAAACGAAGGTCCAGTTGGCGCCGTGCCAGAGGCCGCTCAGGAGAAAAGTGATCAGAATGTTCACGGCGCGCCTGAATTTGCCGCAGCGTCCCCCGCCCAGGGGGAAATAGACGTAATCCCTGAACCAGGTGGAAAGGGATATGTGCCAGCGGCCCCAGAATTCCTTTATGGTCGTCGAGCAGTAAGGCACGCGGAAGTTTTCCTTAAGGTCGAAGCCCAAAATCCTGGCCATGCCTATGGCCATATCGGAATAACCTGAGAAGTCGCAGTAGATCTGGACGGTGTAGCAAAGCACGGCCAAAACGAAAACGAAGCCGCTCTTTTCGGAACTTCCGGCGAAGGTCTCGTTGACAAGCGCGGCAAGATTGTCCGCGATGACAAGCTTCTTGAAAACGCCCCAAAGGATCTGCTGAAGCCCCTTGTTGAATCTCGGAACGTTTATGGCCTTGGGCTCCCTCATCTGGGGCAGGAAGTTGGAGGCGCGCTCGATGGGGCCTGAGATCACCGAGGGGAAGAAGGAAACGTAGATCAAAAAGGAAGCAAAGTCTTTTTCCGCCGCTTCCGTCCCCTTGTTCACGTCGGCGATATAGGAGATCAGACGGAAGGTGTAGAAGGAAATGCCCAGGGGCCTGAGCCACTCAATGGTCCACTTCGGCGTGTCGGCGCCCAAGCGTTCCGCCAGGTCCGATAAGATGCCGTAAAGGAAAGGCGTGTACTTGAAGGCAATGAGAAGTATGAGCGGGAAAAGCACGCCGAGGACAAACCAAAGCTTGGCCCTGGTCCTTTCCAGTTTCAGGGCGCAGAACCAGACGAAAACGGAGGACAAAACAAGCCAGGGCAGATACGCGAGGCCGAAGGTGGCGTAGAAGCCCAGGCTGGCCGCCAGCAGGATCCACTTGCGGAGCGCCGCGAGCCTCGGAAGATCGCAGAGAAGCACGCACACCGCGAAGAATAATATGAAACCGGGCGAGAACAGCGACATGGCTAGATCTTCCTGAGCTGCCCCTCCGGAACGGAGAGATTTTTCAACTTATGCTCCAGGGTCCTGGAGATCTTGTCGTTGGGAAGGCACACCAGACGCTGCCCGGAGGGCGTCTTCATGATGAGCACCTTGCAGGAATAGGGACCCTCGGTCAGGGTGTCCACGACGTAGGCCTGGACCGCGTCCAGGGGCTGGTCGTAGAAGTCGCCCCGGCGGGAAAGGAAATCCTGCCCGTCCCTGGTCTCAAGCGTGACCTCGATCTTGCGCTTCCTCTCAAAGGAGCGCCAGAGGAAAGATATGCCGAAGGATAGGAGCAAAGCCGTGAGGATCCTCTGCCACTGCAGAAGCTTCTGCAAGTCGCTGCGGTAGTAAAGCCCCCAGAAAAGGAAGATCAGCGCGAAAATGAGGGCCGTGTTCACGACCAAAGGAGCGGCGTTGCGCCAAAGGCTGCGCCTTTTCAAACGGCGCAGCCTTAAAAGCTCCTGAAACTCCGCGGGCTCTTCCCAGGAGATCACAGATTTTGTCCCTTTGCCTTCAGACATTTACTTGATGTTCACGGGAACGAAGTCGCCGGCCACCAGGTCGGCGGGAATGTCGCCGATCTTGACGGTGTAGAAGCCCGTGCCAACCGCGAAGCGCGGAAGCCTCAGAACGGAGACGATGTCGGCGTGGCGGTCCGTGGCGGTGCAGTAGTTCTCGTCGGGATAAGAGGGGCGGCGGGTTATGGGGCCTATTTCCTGCAGCGAAGCGTCCTTGAAGACCTTGGCCATCTTCTCGGGGTTGGCGCCCATGGGAGGCGTGTTCTCCTCCAGCTTGGGATCAAGGTAACCGGGCTGGGAGTTGTAGCTGTCGATCAGTTCGCCGGCTCTGTAAAGCCAGAACAGAAGCGTTTCGTCGTTGTAGTTGATAACGGCGAAGGCCACGCAGTGCAGGGATTTCGAAAGGCGCTGGGCCAGGGAGGAAACGACTTTGGCGTCCAGCTGGTCGAGTTCCTCGTCGTAGATGACAGCGTCCCTCTCCATTACTTCGGAAGTTCCGTCGGAGACCACGTAGGCGTGGCGTCCGAGGTCCGCCAATAATTTCAGGACCTGTTTCTGCTCGACTTTCAAAAGCGTGATGTTAGCGTAGTTTTTAGTGATGATCTTCATGTTTTTATTTTGTGTTGATTATTTGCCTATGACTGTGAAATGGCCGAGGAAAAGAATGTTTCCCGTGGTCTTCTCCTTGATCAGATAAACGAAGGGCTTGTTGAAGCGCACTTCCCTGGGACGGTTCATGTTGATGCCGGTGCACTTCACCATGATCGCGGTGGCCGCGGCGGCTTCCGTGCCCGTCTCGTAAACTTTTATTTTGGCCTTGTGGATGATGTCGCTGACGCAAAGGCCTTCTTTTTCAGACATTCCGCTGAAATCAGCGCTGCCGGTGAAAGGAAGTTCGAGCCCGAGCTTCTTGAATTCCGGGACCAGTCCGAGGGAGGTCTCCGTTTCAAATTTCGGGAAATAAAGAACGATTTTCTCCCTTTTCAACTCGGAGCAAATGCTTTTGACGGCGTCCTGGTTCAAGGTCTTCTCCCAGGCGGCGAATTTGGAGCCGTCTTCGGGCATCAGGGCCACAAGGGAAAACTTGCCGCCCAGATAAGGAAGCTCCACGGCCACCACGCCGTCTTTCTCCGCCGTGATGACGTTGGCCTCAAGCTTCATCATTTCCTGCTTGGCGCCCCGGCCCTTGTAGTCCTGGCAGCTCTGCTGCCTGGTGCCGTCGCTGTCGAATTCCGTCTCCCATTTTCCCAAAAAGCTCACGGCGTTGACCAAAACGAGCCTAGTCATGGCGTTCAGGGCGTCGGGGCTCACCAGATCGGATATCATTCCCCTGGTGTTGTCCGACACCCATTTGTTGATTTTTGAGGCCGCCTCTTTGCTCTTGGAGAAATCGAGGACGGCGGCTTCGCCGGAAAAGCAGCGTTTGAGGGTGTTCCGGTAATTTTCCAGCAGCTCGAAGTTTTTGTTCAGCCAAACGGAATTGGCGGAAGTCATTTTGAAAAACTCGTTTTGGGAGGCTATCTTTTGGGAGAGGCCCTGGAACTCCAGCGCCAGGAGATCGCCCTTGTCGGGATAGCACATGGTCTCTTTCAGTTCGCCCAGGGTGTCGCCTTTGGCTCCCAGCGTCAGCATGGCCATGGCGGTGGAAATGCTGTAGGGAGAAAAGAAGACCGGTATTTCAGGATTGCAGATCTGCGCGAACATTTCCCAGGCGAAGGCGTTGTTGCCATTGGCGAGAGCCAAGACCTGCTCCTCCTTGGCCTCGGCGGGGATCGCCTCCAGGGTCTTGATCTCTTTCACGGCTTCCCTTACCGTTTCCGGCTCCTTGGCGTCGTTTCCGGGAATAGGCGTCGGGGAATTCTCCTCCTCGCAGCCGCAGAGCGCAAGGGAACACGCGAAGGCGAAGAGCAAAGTAGTTTTTAGCTTAAGCATTGTTTTCCTCCTTTTTTGGCCGCGTCCCCACCGCCATGATGCTCTGGGCAAAATCGCAGTGCAGGAATTTCAAAAGCGGCGCGTAAAATAAAAGCTGAATGCGTTTCTTCAAAGTCAGTTTGGCCAGGCGGTGGATCTCGATGTCCTGGAGCCCGAAGCGCGCCATCAGGCCCGCCAGGTCGAGGTGGTGGATCGGCGCCACATGTGAGAAGTCCCGCCAGAAGACCGTGGGGTGCTCCGCGTTGGGAGTCGTCAGCATGACTTTGCCACCGGGCTTCGTAAGGCTCGTCATTTCCCTCACCAAATCTATCTTTCCCCTGGTGTCCAGGTGCTCTATGACTTCCAGGCAGACCACGATGTCGAAGGTTTTCTTGATGTCCTTTATGTCGTAGTAATCCTGCTGGGTGCGGCGGTCGATGTCGTAGCTTTCGTAATGGATCTTGTCCTTCACGGATTTCAGCTTTTCCAAAAGGAGCCTGGGGCCCGCGCCGAAATCCAGAATGGAAAGTTTCTCCGATCCGCTTTTCTCCACTTCGTCCACTATCCACTTCGCGGCGGAGACGGTGATGGGCAGCTTGTCGATGCGTCCCATGGAGGCGCGGAATTTCTGGCGCCACAGGAATATTTGGGACCAATCCTCCAGCCTCTCGTTGGAATCGGATCCGTAATCCTTGACCTCCGGCAGTTCCTTCATGGATAATTTGTTCTCTGGCATCTTATCTCTCCTTACATTACGTCGCACTCGAAGGGCACTTCGACTTCCAGCGTCGGTTTCGTTATGTCCGGCGGGAAGGGATTAAAGCGGGCGGAGCGCACTGCGGATATGGCAGAATCGTCAAGGGCCTTGCTGCCGCTGGACTGCACGACCCTGGCGGCGGTCACTCTCCCGGCCCTCGTCAGGGTGAAGCGCACCACGCAGACGGACTTGCGCGGGACCTGGGAGGCTGGCGGGATCTGCCAGGCTGACTGAATGGCCGACAGGATCTCGCCCTGGTAGTAATTGTTGATGGCCGTGGCCTGCGCTCCGGTCTCGCCGCCGGAATAAAAGGACTGGGACTCCACCCTGGCCGTAAGGTTGCGGGCGGTCTGGTCCAATTCTCTCGAGATCTTCTCCAGATTGTCGGATTGGGTGACGGTGGTCACGCTCTCCAGGGTGTGCCCCACGGTGTCGATGGGCTTGGCGGTCGGCTCGGTCTTGGATTTGGAAGGCGTCTCCTTGGAGGGCTGGCTTTTGCTGTTGTCTTTCTTGGCGGTCTTGGCCTGGGTGCGGCGTTTCTCCGCGCGCTCCTGCTGTTTCTTCTTGATGAAATCAGGCATCTCGGAAACGTTGGCGTCTTTTTTCTCCGGCTTCTTTTCCGTTTTTTTCTCAGGCTTCTTTTCCGGGGGCTTCTCGACTTTCTTCTCCGGCTTCTTTTCAGGCGGCTTTTCGACTTTCTTCTCCGGCTTCGGTTCCGGAGGCGTCTCGACCTTCTTCTCGACTTTCTTCTCCGGCGCTGGCGGAGCCGGGGGCGCCGGGACGGCGCTCCTGGGGACCTCCGTCAGGGTGACCTTGGCCTGGATGCCCATCAGCTTCGGCTGCGGCTCGCTGAGAGACGCGGCCACGATGAGCCCCAGGAAGACCAGAAGGTGCCCTACGAAGGAGCAGAAGAAATATGAGAAAGGCATTTTCCGCATCTTACTTCTTGTCGCCCGTTGTTTCCGTCGCGAAATAGGAGGTGTCCACGCCTATTTCCTTAAGGTGGTTCACAAGTTCCAGCACGTTTCCGTAGCGGAAGCGCCTGTCGACCCTTATAATAACTTCCAGCTTGTTGGTGGGAGTCTCTCTTTCTTTCAAAAGACGGATCTCTTTTTTCAATGCCCCGAAGGGATCGAGGCGGTCCATCTCCCTGTCGTTGCAGTAGAGAACGCCGTTGGTGATGCCGCTGGCCTCGTCAACGCTCTGCTGCATGCTTATGACCGCAGAGTAATCGGGCTGCTCGAAAGTCATGGGAGAGGCCGGGGGCAGGGAAACGTCCACGCCCTGCTCCATCAGGGGCACAAGTAGTATGAACATGATAAGGACGGTCATGGTGACGTCCACAAGGGAGGTCACGGTGATCCTGGCGTCGTCAGTTCCTCGGCGGTCTCTAAGAATGCTCATTTGTCCCCCAACCCTACGGCCGCGCCGGCGCTGTAGGCGGCGTCCATCAGCCGGATGACGTATTCATAAGGGAAATCGGAATCGGCCCTGATGATGACGGAAAGGTCTTTGTTCTTGGCCTTCATCTCGCAAAGCGTCTGGTAGAGTTTGTCGAAGGGCTTTTCCGGTCCCATCACGGTGTTTCCCAATTTGACGACGCCGTAGCCCGTCTCCTTGGATTTCGTAAGCGAGATGATCAGCGGCTCCTCGGGATCTTCCGAAGAGCTGACGGCATCGGAAGAAGGATGCTCTATCTTCAGCCCCTGCTCCAATACCGGGGCTATGAGGATGAACATGATCAAAACCGTCATGGTCACGTCCACCAGGGACGTGACGTTCAGGTCGGCCTCTTCGTTGCCGCGTCTTTTCGCCAAAAGGCTCACTTCCTTTCCCCGTCAGTTGTTTTCAGCTTGTTTTTCCCTTTCCAGAGTGCGGCTCAGCCTGGCCGTAAGAAGCCTGGCGAACTCCTCCAGAAGTACTATCTGCGCGTTGACGCGGCCGCGGAGGTAATAGAACATGGCGGCGGAGGGAATGGCCACCACAAGTCCTGCCACGGTGGTTATCAAAGCCACCGAGATGCCGGGCGCCACGGTGCTGATGGTGGTGTTGCCGCTGCCCACCATGCCGCGGAAGGAAAGCGTGAGGCCCCAGACGGTGCCGAAAAGGCCCATCATGGGAGCCAGCATCGCCGTCACGGAAAAGAAGGTCAAACCGCTCTCCATTTCGTTTATTTCCCTGGAGAGGGCCGCGTCCATGATCTGGCCGGACTGGGCGATGTCAGAGTTGGTGGCGGGTCCCTCCGCGAAAAGGAACTCCATGGCCGCCCGATACAGGCGGTAAACGGGAGTTTCCGTGGAGGAGGGAAGGTCGCGGTACATCTGGACGAAATCCCTGGTGAACTGCGCCCTGAAATCCCTGAGCCTTTTCGCCAAAACGGCGTTGGCTTCCTCGAGCTTTCCGAAGCAGACGCATTTGAAAACAAAAAAACACCAGCAGTAGATCGACAGAAGGGCCAGAACGAGCATGTCGATCTTGCCGAAGGTGTCGAAATCTCTGTAAACGTTAACGATCTCTTGCCACATAGTTCTTATTTTTCAGGTTCGATTATTTCTAAGCCGTCCATGTAGGGACGCAAAATTTCAGGAACGACCACGCTGCCGTCTTTCTGCTGGTAGTTCTCCAGGACAGCCACCCAGGTGCGGCCCACCGCCAGTCCGGACCCGTTCAGGGTGTGCACGAACTGAGGCTTGGAACCGTCGGCGGGACGGTAGCGGATATTCGCTCTTCTGGCCTGGAAGTCCCAGCAGTTGGAGCAGGAGCTGATCTCGCGGTAAGTGTTCTGGCCGGGCAGCCAGACTTCCACGTCGTAGGTCTTGCAGGCGGAGAATCCCATGTCGGAAGTGCACAAAGCCACCACGCGGTGCGCGATGCCCAGCTTCTGCAGTATCCTGGAGGCGTTCTCGGTCATGGTTTCCAAGGCTTCCATGGACTTTTCGGGAGTTGTGAAGTTCACCATCTCCACCTTGTAGAACTGGTGCACCCTGATGATGCCTCTGGTGTCCTTGCCGTAGCTGCCGGCTTCGGAACGGAAGCAGGGCGTCAGCGCGGTGTAGCGCAAAGGCAGATCCTTTTCTTCAAAAGTTTCGCTGCGGTGCAGATTGACCAGCGGCACTTCGGAAGTGGGGATAAGGTACATGGGCTTCTCCCACTCCACGTGGAAAAGGTCTTCCTGGAACTTGGGCAGCTGCCCGCTGCCGTAGAGAGTCTCGTCGCTTACGATCAGGGGCACTTCGAATTCCGTGTAGCCCTCGTTCTTCGTGTGCTCGTCCAGCATGAAGTTTTCAAGGGCGCGCTCCAGTTTCGCGCCGGCGCCCTTCAATACGGAGAACCTGGCGCCGCTTAGTTTGGCCGCTCTCTCGAGGTCGAGTATGCCAAGCTTCTCGCCGATCTCGAAGTGCTGCTTCGGCTCGAAATCGAAAGAAGGGATCTCCCCTATTCTCCTCACTTCCACGTTGTCGTCCTCAGAGTCGCCGATGGGCGTGGTGGCGTCGGGAATGTTGGGGATGCGGTCGATCAGATAGGAGACCTTCGCCTCCGCTTCCTCCTTGGTCTTCTCGGCCACGTCAAGCTTTTCCTTTATCTCCTGGACCAGCGATCTCAAATCGTCGGCGTCCTCGCCCTTGGCGCGCTTCATGCCGATCTCCTTGGAGAGCAGGTTGCGGCTCTGCTGCAGGCTTTCCAGCGCCTTGATCTCGTCTCTTCTCAGCTTGTCGTTGACCATGAGCTGCTCAAGGGCATCGTCGAGATTGTTGCGGTTCTGACCAGCCGGATAGCGCGTCAGGAGTTTGGCGCGCACCTCTTCGTAATTTTCCCTGATGAATTTGATATCAAGCATAATTGCCTCGAATGTTATTATTTTGCGGACGCCATGGCTTCGGAGAGCATGTCGTCAAGTATTTGCGAAAAAGTAAGCCCGGCGCCCAGCGCGGCCTTCGGCAGGATGGACGCTTCGGACATGCCGGGAATGGTGTTGGTCTCCAGGGCGTAGATGTCGCCGCGCTCGTTCACGATGAAGTCGGTGCGGGAAACACCCTGGCAGCGCAGGGCCCGGTGGCAGACTTCCGCCGCCGCCCTGATCTGGGAGCTCAAAGCGTCGCTTATCCTGGCCGGCGTGATCTCCTCGCTCTTGCCCTTGGTGTACTTCGCCTTGTAGTCGAAAAGCTCGCCGGTATGGCTCACAATCTCCGTGACGGGCAGGGCGAAGGGCTTGCCGCTCCTGGTGGCCACCACACAGGTGAACTCCCTCCCCTTCACGAACTCCTCGAAAAGATACAAACCGCCGTTCAGCCAGAAGGAGAAAACGTTGTCTTTCAATTCCTGCTCGCTCCCGAGAAGCCAGAGCCCGAAGCTCGAGCCGGAAGCCAGGGGCTTCGCGATGACGGGATAACTGAGCCCGGCCGCTCTGATCTTTTCAAGCGGGTCCTCCTTGGAGGAGACCGTGACGCCCTTGGGGATCCTGATGCCTGAGGCGGCGTACAAAAGCTTCGCGATGTCCTTTTCCATGGCCACCGCCGAGGCGGTCACTCCGCTGTGGGTGAAAGGAATGCCCAATGTGGACAAAAAGCCCTGGAAGCAGCCGTCCTCGCCGCCGCAGCCGTGCAGCGCCAGCATTGCTGCGTCCACGGGCCAGGCCAAAACCTCGGTGAAAACTTTCGCGATGTTCCGGGAGGGGCGCTCCTGCCAGTCAGCTTCGGCGGGCGCTTCGTCGACGTCCAAAAAGCACGCCGAGCGGTCCTCTTTCAAAATGACGGCCCTGACGTTGTATTTGTCTCTGTCGAGGGTCTGGAAAACGTTCAGCCCGGATCTCATAGAGATGGGCGCTTCCGGACTCCAGCCGCCCATCACCACGATGATGTTCTTTTTCATATCAGTGGCCCCAGACTCCTCTTTCGTCGTCGTAGGTGCTCTCCCCGTCCTCCGGTTCGAAATCCGAAGATCCGCTTCCCCAGGGATGGCCGTCGGGAAGTATCACCGAGAATTTCGGGAAGCGGTGGACCGTCCAGTCCGTTATGGCCATGGAAACGGAATAGCCCTGGCTGGACTGCAGTATGGCGTCGTATTTGGACAAGCCCTCCTCGTTGGCCTGGGAGGCCACCAGCGTCCTGGACCAGACGAGGCCTATGCAGAGCATCACGCAGAGGAAGACCCCGACCGCCGCGCCGCAGAGCATGCCCAGGAAACGGTCGCTGAACTTGAGGTTCAGAGCGTTCATCAGCTTGCGCTTCACAAACTCCGCCAGGGAGGTCATGATGAAGTAGAGTATCAGGATCATCAAAAAGCCGGCCACGAACTTCGAGGTGAGGAGATTCACCAGAAAATTCCCTTTCCAGGGGCTAGTGAGAGCCTGAAACTCCGCCAAACAAGGCGAAAGGAAAAGCGCCACCAACCACACGGAAAGCAAAAGCGAGAAGAAGGTGATCAGAGGCGACAGCACGCCCCGCATGACGCCGACGGTCATGCAGAGCACCAGTACCAAAAGCAATATAATATCCAGATACATATGTTACATTATACTATAAACGCATACATATTCAAACAGGAGGGCCAAATCCTCAGCGAAGCCTTTATTTTCCAAGGTTTCGCCTCCAGAGGACTCCCTTCGGCCGCGATCCGTCCCCGCCCTTTCCCTATGTTTGACACAGAAGCCGAAAGATGGGAAAATCAAAGCGAATAATTAACCGTAGAAATCACATGCTGATCAGAAAAACCTGCCTGGAAACTCCCCGCCTGACCCTCAGGCCCTTTTTGGAAAGCGATTATGAAATGGCCCTGGAACTTTTCAGGGACCCCTCGGTTTACGCCACCTACATGCTCCCCGACCTCAGGACCGAAGAGGAAGGCAGGAAGCTGTTCAATTATTTCCAGAAAGCCTCCAACGACCTCAATGCCTTCGTTTACGCCGTAAGCTTTAAAAACACCTTCGTCGGTTTCATAAACCACGTCACAAAAGACGAGGAGTCCATTGAAGTGGGATACTGCATCCATCCCGAATACCAGAACAGGGGCTTCGCCACGGAGACCCTGAAAGCCGCCATTGAAGAGCTTTTCCGCATCGGCTACAAGGTGGTCAAGGCCGGCCATTTCAAGGAAAACATCGCCAGCGGAAAAGTGATGCGGAAGGCGGGCATGAAAAAAACGGACCGGGTGGAGAAAATAGCCTACCGCGGCCGCGAGCACGAAGTGGTCTGCTACGAGATGACCAAGGAATAAAAAAACGGCTTCCCGAGGGAAGCCGTTTTTTCATGTCCGCTTTTAACAACGCCTGCTTTTATTTCTCCTCTTTCAGGATGGCGACGTAGCCGCCGTTCCGGACCGTTTTGATGGGAAGGACGGAATCCTTGTCCAGGCCTTTTTTGGTGACAATGTCGATCCTCGTCGCGTCCGTGGCGCTGTCCTCCGTGTCCTGGAAGATCTGGGCCGTGTATTTCTTGCCTTCCTCCAGGAAGGTCAGGGGCACCGCGTGGGTCTGGGGCAGATCGTCGCCGATCATGCCGATGAACCAGTCGGTGCCGCTGCGGCGGGCGCAGATGTAGAATTTCTCCATGTTGCCCTGCAGCGGGAGCGTCTCGTCCCAGGTGGCCTTAAGCTGATCCAGGAATTCCAGGCCGGGCTGGCCTTCGTAGTTCTTGGGATTGTCGCAGAGGCAAATAAGCGGCGTGGGCAGAACGAAGCACAAGGCCAGCTCGTGGGCCCTGGTGCCGATGACCTGCGTCGGGGAGGTGGGCTTGAAATCCTCGGGCTGCCTGTTGAGGAAGCCGCCGGGCGTCAGGTCCGCGGGGCCCTGGATGTAGCGGGTGAAGGGATAGCTCGTAAGGTTCTTGGGATTGATGTCATGGCCCCACTTGCTGGCTTCGTTGCCCTTTACGCCTTCGCTTGTGATCTGGTTCGGGAAGGTGCGGGCGAAGCCGGAGGGTTTGTAGGAGCCGTGGAAGTTGACGATTAGGTGGTGCTTGGCGGCCAGCTTCACGGTCTTCTCGTACCACTTGACCATCTCCTGGTCGTCGCGGTTCATGAAGTCGATCTTCATGCCGCCTATCGAACCGAGCTCTTCGTAATACGCGAAAGCTTCCTCCATCATGCGCTCGATGTCGGCCCAGTGCATCCAGAGGATCAGCTTCACGCCTTTTTCCTTGGCGAAGCGGGCGATCTCAGGCAGATCGACTTTGCCTTCCTGGCCCTTCATGACGTTGTTGCCGACTCTGCCCATGTGGGGAGAGTACCAGGGGTCGTCCACCGTGGAGTATTCCCAGCCGTGGCGGGAGGCGAAGTCTATTTCCTTCTTGATGGATTCCGTGCAGAGGTTCCTGTTCCAATCGGACCACCAGTTCCAGGTGCAGCGGCCCGCTTTGATCCAGCTTGTATCCTCGAGTTCGCAGGGTGAGGCGCAGTTCAGGATCATCTGGTTGGTGACCAGGGAAAGCTCGTTCTCGCCGACGAGGAAAAGGCGCCAGGGGGACTTGCGCTCGCCCTTGGTCAGGACCAAGCCTTTGCCGTCCAGCCTGGGAGCCAGGGCGGCCGCCAGATAAGGCTTCGCCTCGTCCTTGGCCTCGCCGTAGACGACGAAGCAGGAGGAGCCTTCGCCGTTCTTCTCGGCGTCCACGCCGCAAAAGCCGGAGAGGGTCGCATATTTGCCGTCAAGCTTCAAGGTGATGAAGCCTTTGGCGTGGCTGCCGAAGCCGTCCTTGAAAGTCTTCTTGCCGATCTTCAGCTGATTGCCGTCCACGCTGGCGTTCTCTCCCAGCTCTCCCCAATCCTGCTTGGAGTCCATGACGAATTCCTTGGTGACGGGAATCTTCTTGCCGTCTTTGTCGGTGAGCCTGAGCTCCGCCCAGTCGGCGTGGCAGTAGCTGTTGTCGCCGTCCACGTAATGGTAGAGGGTAACGGTCTTCCTGCCTTTCACGTCCACGCTGAATTCCTTGGCCTCGTCCTTGCCCGTCAGCTTGCCCAGGTCGGCCAGCTTGGAGCCCTCGAACATCAATCCGTTGCTGAAGTACAGCCCGGCCCAGTCCCTGAGGTCGGTCTCGGTGAGGGCCATGATGAAGCTCTCTCCCTTGACGATGAGCGGGCAGCCGCTGACGGTCCCCTTGGGGATCGTGGTCAAGGTCGCCTTCAGCGACTCGTGCTCCTGGGCGGAGCCGAAGCCGTAGGGGGCGTACCAGCATTCGTAATCTTTGTTGAAAAGATAATCAGTTTTGTCGGCGGTCAGGACGTACTCCTCCTCGTCCTTGGGGGATATTGTGTAGCGGATCGCCGCGCCTTCGTCGTACATCCTCACCACAAGGCCCACTTCCCTTTTCGGGAAATCGCCCTTCAGCTTGACCGTGTATTCGTTGCATTTGTCGCGGTATTCTTTCTGGATGCCGATCACCTGAGTCCAGGTCTCGTCGATCTCGCTCTTCTGGCAGGATTCTATCTCGCATTTTTCAGGCCAGGCCTGGTCCTGGAATTCCAGGCCCAGTTCGCCGCTGACGACGTCCTTCATGCCGAAGCCGCTTATGGCGTAGGCGATCTTGCCGTCGTCGGACAATGTCATTTTCAGGACGCCCTTGGGAGAGGTCAGTTCTACGGGTTTCGCGAAAACGGCCGGGGCCGTCAGGACCGCCAGTAACGCGGGAAGGATCAGGGAACGGAGTTTCATGAGTCGCCTTGCTGTGTGGAGGTTATAAGCAAATTTAATAAATTTCCAATTTCAATTATAACAAAACGCGGGTTTTTGAAAAGGGCTCAGAGTCCCCTTTCCTTTTTGATGCTGTCCCAGGCCTCGTTCAAAATGGACATCTGCTCGTTGGCTTTCTTCACGAGCTCCTCAGAAAGGCCCTGGGATCTCAGGACGTCGGGGTGCAGTTTCTTGGCTTTTTCCCGGTAGGCCGCCTTCAGTTCCTCGCTGCTGGCGGACCTGTCCTTTCCCAAAATGGCGTAAGGATCGTAATGACTGTTCGCTTCTCCTCCGCCTCCCCCGCCTCTTCTGCGAAATTCGAAATCATAGCGGGCCGAGCTGATGCGGAGATAAGGCGGAAGCTCTCTTAAGATCTTAATTTCTTCCGGGGACAGGCGGCCGTCGGCGCAGGCCATGTCCCAGAGGATGCCGTAAAGCGTTTCCCTCAGTTCCGTGTCCCTAGAATGCGCGGCGAAATCGGCGGCGTAGTCGTAAATGGAATGCGCGTCATCCTTGGCTCGGCGGAAGATCCTGACACAGTATTCGTATTTTTCCCCGCTGAAGCCCGAATTGAGGAGAAGGCTCCGGACGTAATCGATCTCGCTTTGGCTTATTCTTCCGTCGGCTTTCGCCATTTTGGCGAGCATGGCGGAAAGCGCGCTCAGAAAATAAAGCTCTTCCCTGGAGGCCTCGGCCCTGTTTTTCCTGCCTCTTATGGCCTCTTCGGCGAAATTGCCGATAAGCCCGCCCAGGAAAGCGCCGCCTCCGCCGAAAATAGAGCCCGCCAGCGCCCCCGCTATCAATCCGAACCAGCCCATTGTTTATTTCAGGGACTTGAGAAATTTATCCGCGGCGGCGCAGACTTCTTCCAAAGATCCCAGGATCCTCGGGCATTGCGGCAGGGATTCCAGGAAGATCTTTCCGTATCTCATCCTGAGTATCCTGCTGTCTAGGATAGCGACGATGCCGTGGTCCTGCTTGCTTCGGATGAGACGCCCGAATCCCTGGCGCAGCTTTATGACGGCCTGGGGAAGGGAATAATGCGGGAAAGCCGATATTCCCCTGGCCTCCAGCTCCTCGCACCTGGCTTCCTGGACGGGATCGGTGGGAACGGCGAAGGGCAGCTTGGTGACTATGACGTTCCTCAATCCTTCCCCGGCCACGTCCACCCCGGCCCAGAAACTGTCCAGGCCGAAGAGCACGGCGTTTTTGTTCTGCTTGAACTTGGAGAGCAGTTCCGTCCGGGAAACGTTGTCCTGAAGCATGGGGATCATTCCCGCTCTCCTCAATTGAGGCTCGAGGTCGTTGTATGAAAGCTGCATGGTCTTGGCGGAAGTGAAAAGCACGAAAGCTCCGCCCTCGGTCAGGCTGGCTATCTTCAGGATGCAGGGGTTCAGGCTGTTCTCGGAATAATCCTGGGAAGCGTCCTTATCGTCCCAGGGCAGAAGCAGCGCCGCCTGCTTTGTGAAATCGAAGGAGGAGGGGTAGATGTCGAAAGTCATGCTTCGCTCCCTGGTCTCTTTGAGTTCCTCCGAATATAGGTCAAGGCCTGTCCGGCTGCTGTAGAAATCCATCTTATCCCTGATGGAAAGAGTGGCGGAGGTCAGGACCACGGTCTTGAATTGCTTATAGACCAGCTCCTTTAGCTTCTCCCCCACCGTGACCGGCACGCTTTTTATGGTGAGCCATCTGATACTCTTTTTTTTCGTCTCCCCGGCGTCGATCCAGCTGACCATTCCGCTGTCTTCGTCATACTTTGTGCGGATCTCGTTTAGGACGGCGGCAAAAGCGTCAAAGCGGTCCACCTTGACCTTCAGGTCTCTTATGATCCCGGGAAGATCGTCTTTTACGAGATCATCCATGATCTTGTTTTCCAACCAGGAGAAAATATTATTGAAAAGCAGCGCCCCCGCCGTCAGCGCGCCTTCCAGCCTTTTCATGTGATCGCTTATCTCCTCCCAGTCCGCGCCTTCCCGCCTCTCCCTTTTCAAGCGTAAAGGCAGCGCGCTCTTGCCCTCCAGCCTGGCCTTGGCCTCGATCTTCATCACCGCGCTGTGGATGTCGTTGCACTCGCCTAGGGCTTCCTCGGCCAGGGCGGGAAGTCCGTGCTCCACCAGTTTATTGTAGCCTTCGCTAAGTTCCTCGTAAACGTCGCGGAACCTGTCTTTGTTGTCCTCTATGAATTTTCTCAGGACGAAAAGCGCGCCGGATTCCTTGTGGCCTTTTTTCTGATAAATGGAGTTGAGGTTCCTCAGGATGTCGAATTTTGTCACTTCCATGCCGAAGTGGCTGGTGGCGGAATCCTCCAGGTTGTGAGCCTCGTCTATTATTATGGCGGCGTAGTCCGGAAGTATACCCACCGGGTTTCCCGCCGCCCGGATGGCGATGTCGGAAAAAAGCAGGGCGTGGTTGGTGATTATGATCTGGGCGTTTTCCGCTCCCTTCCTGGCCTTCTTCACGAAACATTCGCCGTTAAAGCGGCAGGATGCGTTCACGCAGGTCTCCCTGCTGGAGCAGATCTGCTCCCAAAGCTGGCTGGGAGGCCATTCCGCCGGCTCCTGACGGTCGCCGGTCGAAGATTTCATGGCCCACTGCGCCAGGGCCTGCAGGCCCGGCCGTTCCTCGTCCTCGAAAAGCTCCGGCTCCCGGAAGACCTGGTTGGCTCTTCTCAGGCAGGCGAAATTGCTCCGCCCTTTTATCAGCGCCGCCTCCGGATTGGCCTTGAAGAGTTTCGCGGCCAGGGGAAAATCCTTCAGGAAAAGCTGCTCCTGAAGGTTTATGGTGTGGGTGGCTATGACCACCCGCTTGTTGTTCAAAAGCGCCCAGGCTATGGCCGGTATGAGATAGGCTATGGTCTTTCCGGTGCCAGTCCCCGCCTCCACGACGCTGACGCTGCCTTCGTTGAAAGCATTCGTCACGGTGCGGAGCATGGTGAGCTGTTCCGGCCTCGTCTCGTAATTCTTGAAGATCCTGCTGAGGGG
The DNA here is from genome assembly GCA_017649705.1 of bacterium. GTDB lineage: Bacteria > Auribacterota > UBA3054 > UBA3054 > UBA3054 > UBA3054. The sequence goes on along the minus strand of JAGCGH010000089.1, from coordinate 8,873 downwards.
GCCGTCGGGCAAAAGAAGATTTTCCACCGCCTTCAGGGGAACCGGAACAGGCTTTTCCGCCAGGCTCGTCTCCACCAGGACGTAGCTGTGCTCGACCTCGTTGTCCACTATCATGCTTCCCACTCCCCTCTGCCCCAGCTGGCTTGCGATGGAAACGTCGGCGTCGGAAGGCTGGATGTTGTCCAGCGTGGCAATGCCCGGCGTGGGCGGATGGTTGTGGATGGCGTAGTCCCCGCCCTTGAGCTTTGGGAAGATCGCCGCCACGCAGTGCTCGTTGCCCCTGGCCAGGACCTCTATGTCGCAAATGAGCCCGTCGTCGCCCAGGATGCCGCGGGCGAAAACTTCCTGGCCGCCGGCTTCCCGGATGGCCCGGATCAGAGATTCCGCCGCCGCGGGAGAGAAATGTGAATCGTATTTTTTCATTATTTATAATTATATCAAATAAAAAAAAGGCCTCTCGGGCCGCGCTGCACAATTTTCACGACCGTTTCCTTGCTATTTTCCACCCTTATTGCTAGAATATCACTCGTTTATTTTTAACTTGGCCTGAATTTTGCGGAAACAGGTTCCCATAGGGCTGAGCGCAACTTAAAAAAGGTAAAGAAATATGCCTACCAAAATCTTTGTGGGCAACATGCCCTACGCAATGACCAAAGAGGATCTCTCCAAGCTGTTCTCAACAGTCGGCACCGTCAATTCCGCTTCGGTCATTTTTGATCGCGAGACCAGGCGCAGCCGCGGTTTCGGTTTTGTTGAAATGAGCACCGAGGAAGAAACCAAGAAAGCTATCGAGACTTTTCATGAAGCGGAAGTCGGCGGCAGGAAACTTATCGTGAGCGAAGCCCGCGAAAAGAAGACCGAGCCCCCCAAGGAATCCGCCGAATAAAAAATAGATCTTTCCGAAACAAAAAAGCCCCGAAGACCAGTTCTTCGGGGCTTTTTCTTTTTCAGGAGGACGCGTTATTCCCCGTCCTTATTTTTGATTTCAAGGCCGAGCTGGTCGTACATGAAGGCGCCTTCCCTGGCGTACTGCCTGACCCGGGAGTCGAAGTCCACGGAGGAGCCGTGGCCGGCGTCGGAATAGATGACCGGGAAGACAGGTCCGCCTTTGGAGCAGGCCTGCAGCTTCGCGCCCATCTTCCTCACGTGCATGGGATCCACCCTGGCGTCGTTCTCGCCGCCTGTGATTAGCATGGCGGGGTATTCCACGCCGTCTTTGATGTTCTGATAGGGGGAATACTTCAAAATGTACTCGAATTGCTCCTTGCTGTCGGAAGTGCCGTACTCCTCGCTCCAGATGTTGGCGATCCTGAACTTGTGGTATTTGATCATGTCAAGCAACGGCACGCCGCACCTGACGGCTTTGTAAAGGTCGGGGCGCTGCACGGCGCAGGCGCCCACCAGCAATCCGCCGTTGCTGCCGCCGGAGATGCCCAGCTTCTCCCTGGAGGTGTAGCCTTCCTTGATGAGATATTCCGCCGCGGCGATGAAATCGTCGAAAACGTTCTGCTTCTTTTCCCGCATGCCGGCCTTGTGCCATTCCTCGCCGTATTCCCCGCCGCCCCTTAAGTTGGCGATGGCGAAGACGCCGCCCTGGTTCACCCAGAGGGAGTTGTAGCCGATGAAGCCCGGCATCAGGGAAACGTTGAAGCCGCCGTAGCCGTCCAGGATGCAGGGGCAGGAGCCGTCTTTCTTCATATCCTTGGGATAAATGATGGTCATGGGGATCATCGTGCCGTCCTTGGAGGGATAGAAGACCTGGGTGGCGCAGCAATTCTCAAGATCGTATTTCACCGGGAATTCCTTCAGCACCGTCAGGGAATCCTCGCTCAGGTTGTAGCTGTAGGTGGTGTTGGGAATGAGGTAGCTGGAGCAGTTGACCCTGACGGGGCCCTTGTGCCAGTAGCCGGAGACGCCGGCGCTGCAGGGCTTGGCGGGCAGCGTCATGGTCCTTATGAAGGCGCCGTCCAGGTCGTAGACCTTGATCTCCGTGTCGATGCCGTGGAGGTACTCGGCGTAGATCTCGCCGTCGATGAAGGAGAGGCTGTCCAATCTGTCCTCGCTCTCGGGGATGAAGACCCGCCAGTTCTCGATGCCAGGCTTCTCCATGTCGGAAACGTACACCATGAATTTCGGGGCGTCAAGGTTCGTCCTGATGAAAAGCCTGTTTTCCAGCATGGTCACGTCGAAGTTGGCTTCCTTGCCAACCACCACGGGAACCAGCTCGGAGCCTTCCACGTTCCGCTTCAGCCAGATGTCGGCGCTGCCGAAATTGCCCCGGTAGTAGAGCATGTATTTCTCGTCGTCGGAAAGATCCACACCGTGCCATTTCTCCCTTTCCGTTTCGGAATTGAAGATCAGTTTGTCCTCTTCCGCGCTCGTCCCGAGCTTGTGGAAGTAAACGGCATGCCAGTAGAATTCCTCGCCATCCGGGACGGTGCCTTTGAGGGGCTTGCAGGAATAATAGAAGCCCGAGTTGTCTTTCTTCCAGCAACTGACGCCCTGCTTCCAGCCGCGCACGCGGTCGGGAAGCTCCACTTCGTTCTCCACGTCAAGAACGTGGATGACAGGGTTCTCGTCGCCGGCATGGCCTATGCCGTAGGCCACGTAGCGGCCGTCGCGGGAACGCGAGGCGAAGGCAAGGTAGTCGTCCTTGTCCCACTTGTTCGGATCCAAAACGACCTTTTCCGGAGCGTCGGCGTTCTCTTTCGTCATGAGTATCCACTTGGTGTCGTCGACGCCCTTTTTGCTGAAGTACAAGCGCTTGCCGTCGTAAACTTCCACCGGCACGGTCCGGTCGGCGTAGCGCCAGAGCCTTTTCAGCTCTTTTTGAAGATAGGCGGTCGCGGGCAGCTTGTCGGCGTATTCGTAGAAACGCTCATTTTGCGCTTTCGTCCATTCCTGGACGTCGGATCTCGTGTTGTCCTCCATCCAGGCGTAGTCGTCCGTTATAGCGACGCCGTGGTAAACGTTGGTCTCCGGGATCTTTTTGGTCTCGGGGGGCGGCGGAACGGCATCGGACTTTTCAGCTCCGCTGAAACTGAAGGGAACGTCGGAAGCGCAGGCGGTCATAAAAATCGTGGTCAACGCTGAGAAAAGGGTTAGGGATCGCATAATATTTGTCGTTTTTTATTTCTGGGAATTTTTAAGACGGTCCTCCTCTTCGGTGACCGCGGAAAGAATGTCTTTGTTCAGATTGCAGGAGATCTCGCGGATGGAGGAGCAGACTCCCTGGACGTAGGATTCGGGATCCTCGCTCGCGCATTCGCTGTCAGCTGTGTAGCGCTTCTGCAGCACGACCCTGGAAGTTCTGCTGCCGCGGTCCAGCCTCGTCAGGGTGAAGAGCATGACCACGTGGGCCTTGGCTTTGATGCCCAAAAGCTCCCTGCTCTCGTAAACCTCCACCAAGGTCCCCACCAGAGAATAATCCGGCAGGACGCCGGAGGTCCTGGTGGTGAGGCTCTTGAAGACGCCGCCGTCCTCCAGGTCCCTTTGCAGCATGGAGAAGATCAGTTCGTCGGGAGAACTTAGCCACTCGTCATATTTGTACACGCCGCCGGACTTGTCGCCGTTCATGTATATAAGAGTGCTGCGGTCGTAGGCGGAGTTGACCTGCAGCTTTCTGAAGGAAAGCGCGAGATCGAAGGGTTCCGAACAGATTTTGTCTATTTCGGGATATTCTATCTGGTAGTAATTGACGGTTATAGCTTCCCTTTTGAAGATCCCGCTCAGGCAGCCTGTCAAAATCAACGAGGCCAAAAGCAAAAATAAAAGTTTTCTCATTTGTTTTTCTCCTTATCCTCGCCGAACAAAGTCTGTCCCGGCCTGGCTCGCAAGGCTTCCGTGAAGGCCCTGATGTTGACGGCCGCCCGCTGGACTTCGGCCATCAGGTCCTCGACTTCCTCGCTGGTCATGTTGACGAGCATGTTGACGTGCAGCAAAAGTTTTTGCAGCGAATCCGCGAAGGCTTTTATCTCTTCGGGAGAAACGGCCTCCACGGACTGCTTGACCTTTTCGGTGGTCTCCTGAATGTTGCCGACTATGTTGGAGACAACGTTGTCGTTCAGGTTGTTCTCCAGGGCGAAAGAGACCTGGCGGAAATTCTCCACCGCCTGGTTGAGATTCGTGCAAAGCAGCGCCACGTTCTGCTTGGTGACGGAATGCTTCAGATTGTCCGTGATCTCCTTGATGTTTTGGGAAGTCGCCGTCACGTTGGACACCAGCGGCGCAAGATTGTTGTGCCCCAGGACCAGCTGGACGCCGGCCAGGATGTTCGTGATGGAAGTGGAGATGGACTTGATGTTGAGGTCGTCCAGAACTTTGGTCAGCTGGTAGAAGATGTCCTCGGCGGAGACCGTGTGGTAAGTTCCGACCACGGGATAATCTGGTTCGAAGGGGAAATCCGTGCTGGGCTTGGGCCTGTCGCCTATCATCTCGATCTCAAGATACTTGATGCCCGTCAGAAGGTTTCCCGTGATGTGGATGTACATGTTGTCCTGTTCGACGTTGAAACCGCTCTGGGGAGTGATCTCGAAGAAGATCTCCGCCAGTTCGCCGTCAGGGGCGATGCCGATGTGGGACACCTGCCCCACCGTGATGCCGCGGAACCTGACCGGGGAACTGACCGTCAGCCCCTGGACGCTTTCGCAGAAATAGCAGGAGTAAGTCCTGGGCGAGCCTCCCCAGGAGATATGGCTCCAAATCAAAAGCGCCGCGATTATTAGGGCGAAGCCTAAGCAAACGAAAATGCCGACTCTGGTTTTGTGAAGTTCTGATGCCATGGTGTTTTGATTATTACAGATTATTAAAAATTATAACAAAAACAGCCATGACCGGCAAGACGTTTTAATCGAAAAGCGGCAGCTGGCCGTCGGGCGTACGCTTTTTTGGAGCGCTGTAATTTATCCCCGCTTTCCTGGCCTGGCTGTGCTGGATCTTCCTTTCCACGCGGTAGATCTTTCCGTCCTTCCTGAAACAGGCTCCTGTCTGCATGAAATAAAAGGAAGTCCCCGTTTCAACGCACTGCCTTCTCAGATCCAGCACCCACTCGTAGTCGCAGACCCTGGCGTCCGGACCCGACTCCCCCGCCGCTGTGAGGTGTGTCACGTCCTCCGTAAGATATTGCTTCAGATCGATGCGCTCCAAAAGAGGAGAGCAGACTATCGACCTGCGCCTCAGGGGCGCTTTCAGATAAACGGGAAGCCTTCTGTCCGCCATGGCCTGGTTCTCCACGGTGCAGGCGACGCTGACGTTGGGATACCCGAAGTCTCCCCAGTCCGGGGGCAGGCAGGCTTCCATCCTTTCGATCCTTTTGGTGATGAAAAAGAAATGCAGGTCGCTCCTTATTTTCATCATCTCCCAGATCTCCGGCCGCCAGGCGTCCGCCTCCTCCACGAAGAAATCGGAAGTGAAGCAAGTGTCCAGGAAAGAGCCCGGCGGGATCTTGTAGCCGCCGTCCCTCAGGCGCCGCATCGGAAGATAAAAATCCTTGGTGCGCGCCACCACCGAGGCGTCCTTCCTTATGGAGGCGTCCCGGCGGTAAACGTAACAGTTGGCGCAGCCGGCACTGATCTTATGACAGCCGTGCCAGGGATTCCAGACAATGCTTCTCATACCATTATTATACCAACTCCGCCGAACGCTCCCGTTTGCCAAAAAAAGCCTCTTCTGATATAATCAGAAAAATCCTAAGAAATTCAATTATGTTGATCGCTGACAAAGAAAAATTCGCCGCCACCCTAACCGAACTGGCGGACAAGCTCTCGACGCTTCCACTTGAGGAAACGATCCTCGTCGGGATCCAGCGCCGCGGCGTCTACCTTGCGCAAAGGCTGGTGAAACTCATCGAGGAAAAGACCAAAAAGAAGATCGGGTTCGGCATCCTGGACATCACCTTCTACAGGGACGACCTTTCCCAGATCGCTCTGAGGCCTGTCGTCAGGAGCACCGATCTTCCGGAAGACATAAACGACAAAATAATCGTTCTGGTGGACGACGTCCTTTACACCGGACGCACCATCAGGGCCGCCCTGGACGCCCTGGCCGACAACGGCAGGGCGAAAATGATCAAGCTCGCCGTCATGATTGACCGCGGCTTGAGGGAACTTCCCATCCAGGCGGACTACGTCGGTCTCTCGGTGGAAACGAAAAGCGAGGAAACAATAAGCGTCAAAACGGAAGAACTTGACGGCGAAGACCTCGTTGAGGTCATAAAAGAATGACTTGGCCAAGGCCAGGTCATTTTTTTTGCAGGAAAATAAAATTAAGGAGCATATATGCCATGGACTAAAAAAGATCTCTTGGGGCTGGAAAAGCTGACGGCCGAGGAGATCACCATCATCCTGGACACGGCAAAGGCCTTCTCCCAGATCGCCACCCGCTCGATCAAGAAGGTGCCCGCCCTTCAGGGCAAGACCGTCGTCAATCTCTTCTTCGAACCCAGTACAAGGACCAGAGTCTCCTTTGAAGTGGCGGAAAAAAGACTCTCGGCCGACATCGTCAACGTAAACATCGCCGCCTCGAGCGTGACAAAAGGCGAAACGCTTCTCGACACGGTCAAAAACCTCTGCGCTTACAGAATAGACGCCATCGTAGTCAGGCACTCCTGCGCCGGCGTCCCCCACTATCTGGCGGAAAACATCGAGCCCTCGATCGTCAACGCCGGCGACGGCATGCACGAGCACCCGACGCAGGCGCTTCTGGACATCTACACCTTAAGGGAAAAATTCGGCGACCTCAAAGGGCTGAAGGTTGCGATCGTCGGCGACATCAGCCACAGCAGAGTCGCCCGTTCCAACATCTGGGGATTGCAGAAACTCGGCGCGAAGGTGACGGTCGTCGGCCCCTCCACCCTTATGCCGAGGGAAATAGAAAAGATGGGCGAAGGCGTGGAAGTCTCCTACGACCTGCCCGCCACTCTGAAAAAAGTCGACGCCGTCAACATGCTTAGGATACAAAGGGAAAGGGAGCAGCAGGTGCAGTTCCCGAGCCTCAGGGAATACGCCCGCTACTTCGGACTGAGCACAAAACTGATAGACCAGACTCCGGAAAGCCTGATAGTCATGCATCCGGGGCCCATCAACCGCGGCGTGGAATTATCCGGCACCGTAGCCGACGGACCGAGAAGCGTCATCCTTCAGCAAGTCACCAACGGACTGGCGGTCAGAATGGCCGTCCTCTTCCTGGTCACCGGCGGAACCAAGATCAGCGAGGAATAAACATGAAAACATTGATCATAAACGGAACGATAGTGGATCCCAGCCAGAAACTGGAAGGCAAGGGATACCTTAGGATAGAAGACGGCAAGATCAAAGAATGCGCCCTGGGCGAAGCCCCCAAGGCATTAAATGACGAAAAAGTCATAGACGCCAAGGGCGCCTACGTCACGCCGGGCTTCATCGACCTGCACGTGCACTTGAGGGAGCCGGGACAGGAGAGCAAGGAAACGATAGAAAGCGGCAGCAACGCCGCCGTGGCGGGCGGCTTCTCGACCATCGTCTGCATGCCCAACACCATCCCGCCCATCGACCACGTATCGCTGGTGAAATTCATCCTTTTGGAAGGCAAACGCGTCGGCAAAGCCAACGTCCTTCCCACCGGCACCATCTCCAAAGGCCGGGCCGGCGAGGAACTCTCCGAAATAGGCGAAATGTACAAGGCCGGCATCGTCGCCATCACCGACGACGGCAGCCCGGTCATGAACTCCTTTTTGATGTCCCGCGCCTCGGAATACGCGAAAATGTTCGACCTCCTCGTCATGGACCACTGCGAGGACATCAACTTCAAAGGCTCCATGAACGAAGGCTTCTACTCCACCAAGCTGGGATTGCGCGGCACGCCCTCCATTTCGGAAGAGATAATGCTGATGCGCGACATCCTGGTCGCGGGCTACACCGGCGGCAGGATCCATCTGCAGCACGTTTCCACGGGGCTCGGCATCTACATGGTCAGGGACGCCAAATCCCGCGGCGTTAAAGTTACCTGCGAAGTGACGCCGCACCACATGTCGCTGACCGACGCGGATCTTGAAACATACGACACCAACTTCAAGATGAGCCCGCCCTTGCGGACGGAAAAAGACCGCCAGAAGCTCATAGAAGGCCTGATGGACGGAACAGTCGACTGCATAGCCACCGACCACGCCCCCCACACCTACACCAACAAGGACGTGGAGTTTGACAACGCCCCCAACGGCATCATAGGAATGGAAACGGCGCTGCCCGTCTCCTACACCACCCTTGTAAAGGAAAACAAAATGCCCGTGATGCGCCTGGTGGAGCTCATGTCCACCAACCCGGCAAAGATACTAAGGCTCAAAGCGAAAGGCAGCTTAAAAGCCGGCTCAGACGCCGACGTGACCGTTTGGAGCGCCGACACAGAATACAAAATCGACACCGCGGCGTTCAAATCGAAAGCCCGCAACTGCCCCTTCCAGGGAAAATCAGTCTACGGCAAGGTCAATTTGACCATCGTCGGCGGCGAAGTGAAATACGAAGCCTGATCAATAGTTGACGGGAATGGCCACGGCCGGGGCCGCGGTCCCAGAACTGCGGCGCTTCAAAAAGACCGCCACGTAGCGGTACATGTCCACGTACTTCTGGACGTATCTGGTCTCAGTGGACTCGATGACCGTCTTGGTCTTTCTGCCGTTGGAATGATAGGTCGTGATCTTCTCCTCCCTGGGCACGTCCTCCTCGTAGCTCTGGTCCTCCGTGTGCGAATAGCCTACCCAATAAACGGCCGCGTCCGCGCAGACGTTGGTGGCCTGCGACCTGACGAAGGCGTAGCTGTCCTTTATGTACTGCTTGTCGTCGTAGAATTCCGAACGCCCGATCGTCTGAAAGCCGGCGTTCAGATACTGCTGGAGTATCGTG
>JAGCGH010000088.1 GCA_017649705.1 bacterium | reverse complement strand
GTTGAGATGGTCATGCCTGGCGACCACGTGACGATCAACGTCGAACTGATCACCCCGATCGCCATGGAGAAGGGTCTTAAGTTCGCTATCCGCGAAGGCGGCCACACCGTCGGTTCCGGCCAGGTTACCGAGATCAAAGAATAATTAGTATAGGAAATAATAATGTCTGACGAACAGCGCATTAGGATCAAACTGCGCGCGTATGACCATCGCGTGCTTGACGCTTCCACGCAGGATATCGTCGAGACGGCAAAGAGTACCGGGGCCCTGGTTACGGGCCCCATACCCCTGCCGACGCAGATTGAAAAATACACCGTGAACCGCAGCCCGCACATCGACAAAAAGAGTCGCGAGCAGTTCGAGCAGAGGACCCACAACCGTCTCATCGACATCGTGTGCCCCACTGCCAAGACAGTCGACGGCTTGAAAAAGCTGAACCTGCCCGCCGGTGTTGACATCCAGATCAAAGTGCTTTGATAAGCATTTTCACGAAGAAGCAATAATTTAGAGGAAAAGCAATGCTGCTTGGAAGAAAGATAGGAATGACGCAAGTTTACCGCGAAGACGGAACGGCCGTGGCCGTCACCGTCGTTCAGGCCGGTCCCTGCGTCGTGTTGCAGAAGAAGCCCGCCGAAAAGAACGGCGGCGTGAATGCAGTGCAGCTTGGATTTGAACCCATTAAGGACAAAGCCGCGAAGAAGCCGCAGCTCGGCCATGCCAAGAAGGCCGGTCAGGCTCAGGCTTACCGTTTCTGCCGCGATATGCGCGTGGAAAACCTGGACGACTATGAAGTCGGCCAGACCATCGGCGTCGAGCAGTTCACTGTCGGCCAGACCGTCGACGTGATCGGGACCTCCCGAGGCATGGGCTACCAGGGCGTCATCAAACGTCACCATCATCATGGCGGCGGCGACGCTCACGGCTCCATGTTCCACCGCTCCACCGGCGGCATCAGCTCCAGCGCGTATCCTTCACGTGTCTTCAAACTGCGCGGCATGCCCGGTCAGATGGGCAACGAGCGCGTCACCGTCCAGAGCCTGACGGTGGAAACGATCAATTCCGAAGAGAATCTGATCGCTATCCGCGGCGCTGTCCCGGGACCCAAATCAGGTCTTGTGATCGTACGCCCGGGCGTTAAAGCCAAGGTTCAGAAATAACCGCTTAGTTTTGTAAAGGAACTATAAGTAAATGGCATCATTGAATAAAATCAACATAGCGGGCGAAAAGACGGGCACCGTGGAAGTCTCCGAAGCCTTCATGACTTTCCCGTACAATCCCGAGCTCGTGCACGACTGTGTGGTTGCTCAGCTGGCCAACAAGCGTCAGGGCAACGCCTCGACGCTGACCAAGTCCGAAGTCAACCTCACGAAGAAGAAACCTTTCCGCCAGAAAGGCACCGGCAATGCCCGCGCCGGTTATTTCGCTTCCCCGGTGAGGCGCGGCGGCGGCATCGCCCACGGCCCTCATCCCAGAAGCTACGAGCAGAAGATCAACAAGAAGCAGCGCCGCATCGCTCTTTACGGCACTTTGGCCCAGATGATGCGCGAAGGCTCGGTCAGCGTGATCGCGGACTGGAATATGGAGAAGCCCCAGACGAAAGTCGTGGCCGGCCTCAAGAAAGCCCTCGAATCCCGAAAACTGATGCTGGTGGGTCTCCCCGGCGACGAAAACGCCTGCCTGTCCACCCGCAACATCGAGAACGCGCTCTTCGTCATCACCGACCGCGTGAACGTTTTCGATCTTGTCAACGCCACTGAGGTGGTTCTCTCCGAAGCAGCCTGCAAGGTTCTTGAAGAGCGCTTCCTGGCCAGCCAGAATATCAAGGAGGCCTAAACATGAAGAATCCCTCTGAAGTTATCAAGAGTCAGATCATCTCGGAAAAGGGGACTTTCCTCGCCGAGACCGCCAACCAGTACATTTTCAAAGTTGCGCCTGACGCCAACAAGATCGAAGTCAAAGCCGCCGTTGAGGCGCTCTATCAGGTCAAAGTCACGGAAGTCCAGATCCTGAACCGAGTCGGCAAAGAACGCCGCCGCGGCCTCAAGATCGGCCACGTCCCCGGATACCGCCGCGCCATCGTGCGCCTCGCCTCCGGCAATTCCATCAGCTTGACATAAAGGCTTCACAGCAGGAAATAATAAAGAATTATGGCAATCAAAAAATACAAACCGACAACCCCCTCACGGCGCCACATGTCCAACATCTCGCGCGAGGACCTCTACAAAGAGGGTCCCGAGCAGAGCTTGGTGGTCAAATTGAAAAGCCATGCGGGTCGTGACGCCTACGGACACGTCTCAATGAGACACCAGGGCGGTCACCACAAGCGTCTGTATCGTCTGATCGACTTCAAGCGCGACAAAGACGGCATTCCCGGCACTGTCGCCCGCATCGAGTACGATCCCTACCGTACGGCGCATATCGCCCTTATCAATTATAAGGACGGCGAGAAACGCTACATCATCGCTCCGGAAGGCATAGCGGTCGGCAACACGATCATGTCCGGCGACGAATGCGAATTCAACGTGGGCAACACCATGCCTCTTTCCCGCATTCCTTTGGGCACCCAGATCCACAACATCGAACTCATCCCCGGTCAGGGCGGAAAGCTGGTGCGCAGCGCCGGCTGCTTCGCGACCCTGATGGCGAAGGAAGGCAAGTTCGCCCATGTCCGCATGGGCAGCGGCGAAGTGCGCCTGATCCCCCTGGAAGCCCGCGCCACCATCGGCGTCGTCGGCAACAGGGATCATGAGAAAGTCTCCCTCGGCAAAGCCGGTCGTTCCCGCTGGCGCGGCATCAGGCCCAGCGTGCGCGGCGTGGCTATGAACCCGATCGACCACCCGATGGGCGGCGGCGAAGGCCGCGCCTCCGGCGGTCATCCTACTACGCCCTGGGGCAAGAGGAGTTTGGGACGCAAGACCAGAACGCGCTCCAAGAGAAGCGATTACATTATAAAACGACGGACGAAAGGCTATGGCTCGATCAATTAAAAAAGGACCTTATGTCGAAGACAAACTGCTGGT
>JAGCGH010000087.1 GCA_017649705.1 bacterium | reverse complement strand
GCCGGAACTGGCCTGCAATCTTATGATGTCTTCCATGGGAACGGAAAGCAGCCCGAAGGGATAGGTGTCCCTAAGGTCGACTTTCTTGAAGAAGGGCAGCTTCTGGATGTCCTTCATTTCCTTGATGCAGGTGTCGTCCAGGCCTTTCTCCTGCATGCGGGACCTAAAGAGCGCCTGGTTCTTGTAGGCGTGGGAGACCACGCATTTGAGCCTCGCCAACTGGATAGACTCCAGTTCGTCCCGGCTCATGAAATCTTTTTTCGCTAAAGCTTGTAAAGCGGACTTGTCCATATGTTTTTTCTTTTAGTTTTCGTTTTCTTCGGAGAAGAGCTCCTCGTGGGAAAGAAGCGTTAGCCCGTTCCCGCTTAAGACCTGGAAGGCTTTCTCGTTGTCGCTCACCCTCAGAAGGAAGATCCTTCTCATGGCGAAGGCGTAGGCGTATTCCAGGTTGATGTTTTCCTTGGAGAGCAGTTCATAGATCTTGGCCAGGACGCCCGGGCGGTTGTCGATTCTGACAGCCAGGACTTCGGTCAGGTTCACTATGACGCCTGATTTTTTCAAGATCTCGCCGGCCTCTTCGGGCTTCTCCACGATGAGCCTCATAAGCCCGAACTGGTTCGTGTCGGCCAGCGAGAGCGTAAAGATGTTTACGCCGGCGTCGCCCAAAGTTTTGCAGATGTTGTAGGCGTGGCCAGGCTTGTTCTCCAGAAACACTGAAAGTTGTTTGGCGGTCTTCATAAGTTTTGCCTCATGATCGTTGTTAGGGAAAAATTCTTTTTTATAATTATAGCAAATAGGCGTTTTGAAAATCCAGCGGATAACGTTTTTCCCAAGGCTTACGGGCGGGGCCTGAGGGGCTATGTCTCTCCCGGAGGCTTGCCTTCCTCTTGCAAATTGAAAACGAAAGTGCTACCATATTCCCCGAACAATCGCGAAAACTTTATGTTAAATCGAATCAACTACGGCTATTGGTACTTTTATTTTACCGGACTTTCTCAAGTCGGGGTGCTTTGCCGTATCTGATCGAAGAAGCAAAAAAGTTGGATCGAGAAACGAAAAAGAGCCTGGCTTGAGAAAAGCCGGGCTCTTTCTTTTTAGAGAAAATAATAATCAACCATTAAGGAATAACTATGATAATACTTATCAAGCAAGGCGCCGAAAAAAGCCAGGTGGACAATCTCATAAACTGGCTGAAGGCTCACAACATCGACCCCCACATCTCCGTCGGTTCCCATGAAACCCTCATCGGCTGCGTCGGCGACGTGGCTCATTTGGACATCGATTTGGTCTCCGCCCTGGACGTGGTGGCAAGCGTTCAGCGCGTGGGCGACCCCTACAAGGCCGCCAACCGCAAGTTCCACCCCGACGACTCCATCATAGACTGCGGCGGCCCCAAGATCGGCGGCGGCAACTTCCAGGTCATCGCCGGCCCCTGCAGCGTGGAGAGCGAGGAGCAGATAATAGAGGTCGCCAAGGCGGTCAAGGCCGCCGGCGCGACGCTGCTTAGGGGCGGCGCCTTCAAGCCCCGCACCAGCCCGTACTCTTTCCAGGGTCTGGGCGTGGAGGGCCTCAAGATGCTCATGGCCGCCAAAAAGGAGACCGGCCTTCCCATCGTCACCGAGCTTATGAACTTCTCCCAGTTCGAGTATTTTAACGACGTGGACGTCATCCAGATCGGCGCCCGCAACATGCAGAACTTCGACATCCTGAAGGAAGTCGGCCACAACACCAAGAAGCCCATCCTTTTGAAGAGGGGACTCAGTTCCACCCTGCAGGAGCTTCTCATGAGCGCCGAGTACATCATGGCTTCCGGCAACCCCAACGTCATCTTATGCGAGCGCGGCATCAGGACCTTCGAGACCGCCACTAGGAACACCATCGACCTTTCCGTGGTGCCTCTCCTGCATCAGTTCTCCCACCTCCCCGTGGTGGTGGACCCCAGCCACGCCACCGGCGTCGCCAGGCTAGTACACCCCGTGGCGGTAGCCGCCACGGCCATCGGCGCTGACGGCCTCATAATCGAGGTCCACAACGATCCGCCCAGGGCCAAGTGCGACGGCGCCCAGAGCCAGACGCCCCAAATGTTCGCCGAGACCATGAAGGCCATCAAAGCGGTCCGTCCCTTCGCCTGTAAATGAGGCTAGTGTATAATAATTATTAAGCAAACTATTTCCAATTTATGAGCAAGGAAAACATAAGATCCGAGATCGACAAGCTCGACGACCAGCTGGTGGAGCTTTATCTTAAACGCTTCGACCTGGTCAAAGAGATCGCGAAGTTCAAGGAGGAAAACAATCTTCCCGTCAGCGATCCGGCGAGGGAAAGGGAGATCCTTAAAAGGGTGGCCCTCAAGGCCGGACCTGAATTCGAGGACGAAGTGGCGATGCTCTTCACGCAGCTCTTCAGCCTTTCCCGCGCCAAAGAGCGCCGCATGATCCTGAAAGAAAGCAAACTGGAGAGGGAAATTAAAAGAGCCTTCGCCACCGCGCCGGATTCTTTCCCCTCCCACGCCACCGTGGCCTGCCAGGGGACGGAGGGCGCTTTCAGCCAGCAGGCCACCAGCGAGCTTTTCAAGTTCCCCGCCATCCTCTTCTTCCACTCCTTTTCTGACATCTTCGCCGCCGTGGAGAAGGGCATGTGCCAGTATGGCGTATTGCCCATTGAGAATTCCTCCGCGGGTTCAGTCACGGCGGTCTACGACCAGATGCAGAAGCACGACTTCAGGATCGTCAGGGCCGTCAAGCTCCATGTTTCCCACGCGCTGCTGGCTCCCAAGGGAACCGTGATGAGCGATATCAAGGAAGTGAAGAGCCACCCCCAGGCCCTTTCCCAATGCTCTATTTTCCTGCACGGAATGAAAGGCGTCGTTCAGACGCCCTTTGCCAACACGGCCTCGGCCGCCAAGGAATTGGCCGCCAGCGGAAGAAAGGACCAGGCGGTCATCGCCTCCCGCAACTGCGCCGAACTTTACGGCCTGGAGGTCCTGAAAGACAACATCTGCGACACGCCCTCCAACTTCACCCGCTTCATCTGCATCTCGAGAGAGCTGGAGATCTACAAGGACAGTAGGAAGATCTCCCTTATGCTGACCCTGCCCCACAAGCCGGGCTCCCTGGCGGCCATCCTGGCGAAGTTCTCCTCCATCGGTCTGAACCTCACCAAGCTGGAGTCCCGCCCCATTCCCGGCATGGAGTTCGAGTTCCGCTTCATCTTCGAATTCGAATCCAAGCCCAACGACCCGGACGCCGTAAGGCTCCTCTCCGAGCTTTCAACCGACCCCGAGATCGAACAGTTCACCTTCCTGGGAGCCTATGCCGAGATCTGACAAAAAAATCGCCATCGTGGGCCTCGGTCTCATCGGGGGATCCTTTTTCAAGGCTATCAGGGAAAAGGGCCTTGCCGTCACGGGTATTGACAAAAATGATCCCGTGGAAGTAGGGGATGCTGATCTTGTGATCATCGCCCTGCATCCGGGCCTCGCCATAAAGTGGCTCAAGACTTACAACAAAAAGATCAAGCCGGGAGCCGTTGTCCTGGACGTCTGCGGCGTGAAAGCGGCCCTGTGCAAGGCGGCTGAGGAACTGGAGAAGGACTGGACCTTCCTCGGCGGCCACCCCATGGCCGGGAAGGAAGTTTCCGGTTTCGAGAATTCCAGCGCCGCGCTTTTCGAAGGCGCTTCCATGATCCTTACCCCGCAAACCAAGGAGGAGAAGGAAGTGGCGGAAAGCCTAAGACCTTTCTTCGAGTCGCTGGGCTTCGCCAAGGTCATCCTGACCACGCCGGAGGAGCACGACGAAGTTATCGCCTACACCAGCCAGCTCTGCCACATTCTTTCCAACGCCTACCTGAGGGACGAGCT
>JAGCGH010000086.1 GCA_017649705.1 bacterium | reverse complement strand
TGAAGCTCTACTTCAGTATCTTCGCGATCATTGCCGGCATCTACATGCTCGTTGACTCCATCATCAAAATCAAAGGACGCCCGTAATGCCTAAGATCTTCTTCGTAGCGGGCGAAACTTCCGGCGACATTTGCGGCGCCCACGCCGTAAAAGCCCTTAAAGACGCTAGGCCGGACCTCGAGCTCTACGGCATCGGCGGAGCAGAAATGGAAAAAGCCGGGCTTACGCTCACGCACAACATCACCGAGCTTTCCGTCATCGGCGTCATAGAAGTCATCAAGCACTACCCCCGCATCCGGAGAGTCTACAACTCCGTTCTCCAGACTATCAAGGACAGTCGTCCCGACGCCGTAGTCTTCATCGATTATCCCGGCTTCAACCTTGCCCTTGCTAAAAAGCTCCACAAGCTCTATCCCGACCTTCCCCTCATATACCTTGTCAGCCCTCAGATCTGGGCCTGGGGACATTCGAGGATCAACACCATAAGGGAATGCATTTCCCTTATGATGGTGATGTTCCCCTTCGAAGTCGACGTTTATGAAAAAGGCGGCCAATGGAAGGTAATCAATGACACTCTTTCCATCACAGAGCACAAGTTCAAAAAGCCCAGCAAAATCAGAATAAAGCACATCGGCCACTGGATCATCAACAAGATAAAAGAATTCCAGCCCGACAAAGATTTCCGAACAGAAAACAACATCCCTGAGAACAGAGATCTCGTCGCCCTCCTTCCCGGCAGCCGCGAAAACGAGATCAAATGGATTTTCCCCACCATGCTCAAAAGCGCGGAAGACATAAGGAAGACTCACCCGAACGTTTTCTTCCTTATCTCCTGCGCCAGACCGAACCTCAAGGAACTTCTCCTGAACGCCATAAAGAAAGCCAATATCCAGAACTTTGAGCAGAACTACCGCCTCATAGACGAATCCATGTACGACATCGTCCACCTTAGCAAGGTAGTTCTTGTCACTTCCGGTACCGCGGCCTTTGAGGCCGCCCTAATGGAGAAGCCCATCCTTGTCCTTTACCGCCTCAACTACATTTCTTTCTTCCTGGCCAGGATCGCCATGAAGATCCCCTTCATCAACCTTGCCAACATCATCGCCCAAAGACGCATCGTGCAGGAATTCATCCAGTATCAGATGACGCCCGAGCGCATCGTTCCCTGGGCCGAAAAATATCTGGACGACCAAAACGCCTACCAAAAGACCGTAAACGATCTTAAAGAAGTCAAAGCCTCCCTTGGCGAAGGCGACCTCGGAACCAAAGCCGCCAAAGAAATCCTATGCCTCTTGAACTTATAATCACTCCTGGCGACATTGCCGGCGTCGGTCCGGAAGTCATGCTGAAAGCCTACGCCGAACTCCTTGAGGACGATTTTTGCGAAGACGCCAAAATAATTTTCACCGGTCCGAAGTTTTTCTGGCAGAAATTAGCCGAAGCGCTGGATCTCCCCGTTCCGGAAAATTATTTGTCCTCGCCTGAGATTAAAGACGCCTTCCCGGAGGGATACGAACTGGGGGATCTCTCCGCCGACTGCGGCCGCTTTGCCATGGTGTGCCTCGGTGATGCCGTGCGATACTGCCTCGAAAAGCCACTGAGAGCCCTTGTAACGGCCCCTTTGAACAAAGAGGGTATAAGGAGAGCCGGATACGGCAATGCGGGCCATACTGACTTCCTGGCTGCCGCTACGAACTCCTCCGACACAGCCATGGCTTTCTACACCGAGGAACTGAAAGTCGTCCTGGTCACCCATCACATACCCTTAAGCCAGGTCCCCGGGGCCCTGACCACCGAAGGGATCCTTTCCAAGATCGTCCAGGCTGACCTAATGGGGAAAAAACTCGGCATAGAAAAACCTAAGATCGCAGTCGCCGGACTAAACCCCCACGCCGGTGAGAACGGCATCCTTGGCAAAGAAGAACTGGACGTCATCGCCCCCGCCATCGAGGACGCCAACATCATCGGCATCCAGGCCTTCGGCCCTCTTCCCTCCGATACTCTTTTCCATTTTGCCAGGGAAAAGCGCTACGACATAGTGGTCGCCATGTACCATGACCAGGGTCTCATTCCCATAAAGCTTCTGGATTTTGAGAGCGGCGTCAACGTGACTTTGGGGCTGCCCTTCGTCAGGACCAGCCCGGACCACGGCACCGCCTACAACATCGCCGAGGATTTTGAAGCCGACCACCGTTCCGCCCTCGCGGCCATAAAACTCGCCTGCCGGCTCGCCAAAGAGTAATATATTGAACGTTGACCTCTACCATCTTGCTGATCTCAAGGAATTCCTCCGGGTCAAGGAACTCCAGGCCAAGCGCTCCCTCGGCCAGAATTTTCTCTTTCATAAAAGGGAATGCGAAAGGGTGATCCGGGCCGCGGACATAAAAAAAGGAGACAAGATCCTGGAGATCGGTCCTGGCCTGGGACATCTAACGCAGCTTATGGAGGAAGCCGGAGCGGAAGTCACCGCCTGCGAAATAGACAAAAGGCTAACCTCCCTCTGGCCTGAGATCCATCCCGATTTCAAAGGCAGGCTGATCGCTTCCGATTTCCTCGCTTTCCGGCCGGAAGAATACGAAAATTGCTCCAAAGTCGTGGCCAATCTCCCCTACTACATCGTCAAAGAGATCATAATGAAACTTTTGACCTGCGGCGTCCAATGGGAAAGTATGACTTTCACCCTGCAGAAAGAAGAAGTCTCAAGGCTCACGAGAAAGCGGGGCGAGGAACGCTACGGGGCGCTGAACGCCCTTATGTTGATCCTGGGGGAACCTGTTTGCGCCGGCATCGTCAAATCGGAAAATTTCTACCCCCGGCCCAACGTCGATTCCGCGATCCTCAACATCAGCCCGCTTCGCTATCCCAAATATTCCCTTTGGCTGAAAACGGCGGAAATAGTAAAACTCTCCTTCGCCAAACGCCGCAAACTCATGAAAAGCAATCTTGCCGAATTGAATATTCCAACGGATGCTTTCTCCATTCTTGGCATAAAAGAGTCGGCAAGGGCCGAGGAGCTTGAGCCGAAGATGTTCCTTGATTTGGCGCGCCTTCTTTCGAAATAAAATAAGCAGGGTCTCCCCTGCTTTTTTGCTTGGTCGCGGCGGCCGGTCACAGTTTGGCGATGCCTTCCTCCAGGACGCCCATGCCGAAATCCAGCTCCTCCTCCGTCATCAGGGCGGAGGGCAGGAACCTCAGCACCACGTTGTGGGTGCAGTTGGCCAAGACCCCTTTCTCCAGGGCGTAGGCGCAGACCGGGGCGCCGGGGACCTTGAGCTCGATGCCGTAGATGGCGCCCAGGCCGCGGTAGTCCTTGACCACGTCGTATTTTTCCTTGAAGCGTTTGGCGTAGCCGTCGAATTTCTCCTTGAGGGCTTTGGCCTTGCCGAGTATGTCTTCCTCTTCGATCGCCTTGAAGGTGGCGATGGCCGCGGCGCAGACAAGGGGGTTGCCGCCGTAGGTGGAGCCGTGATAGCCGGGCTGCATGAGGTCGGCTATTTCCGGCTTGGCCACGATCATGCCAATAGGCGCGCCGGAGCCGGCGATCTTGGCCACGGCCATGATGTCGGGAGTTATGCCGAAGTGCTGGTGGCCGAACCAATATCCGCAGCGCCCCACGCCGGTCTGGACTTCGTCGCAGACAAGGAGGCAGCCTTTTTTGTCGCAAAGTTCCCGGAGCCCCCGCATGAATTCTTTCGAAGGTATGTTGACGCCGCCCTCGCCCTGCACGGGCTCGAGGATCACCGCCGCTGTCTCGCTGTCAATGGCTTTATCCATGGCCTCGAGATCGTCGTAGGGAACGTAGCTGAAACCGGGAACCAAAGGCTTGAAGGGGGATTGGTATTTTTCCTGGGCCGTGGCGGTCAGCGCGCCGAAGGTACGGCCGTGAAAGGAATTGAAGGTGGTGACGAATTTGTACCTGCCCTTGTCCTTGCCCCAGTTGCGGGCCACTTTCATGGAGCCTTCTATGGCTTCCGCGCCGGAGTTGCAGAAGAAGATCTTGCCTGGGAAGGAACGCTTTATGACCAATTCTGCCAGCTCAGGCTGCAGCACGTTGTAGTAGTTGTTGGGAAGATGGATGAGCCTGGCGGCCTGTTCCTGGATGGCAGTGACGACTTTCGGATGGCAGTGGCCCAGAAGTCCCGTGCCCCAGCCGGGGAAAAAGTCCAGGTATTTGTTGCCTTCCGCGTCGAAGACCCAGGAGCCCTGCCCTTTCACGAAGGCCGGTTTGACCCTCGTGTAGGTCTTCATTATGTACTTGTCGTAATTTTCGTAAACGTTCACTTTTTGGTCCTCGTTATTTCAGTCTGATAAGAACTGCGTGCCGATGCCGCGGTCGGTGAATATTTCCAGGAGCAGGCTGTGGGGAATGTCCCCGCCCACGATGTGGGTTGTCTTCACGTTGTTCTTCATGGCTTCCAGGCAGGCTTCCACCTTGGGGATCATGCCGCCTTTTATTATGCCTTCCTTGACCAGGTTCGGTATCTCGCTCATATGCACCGAGGAGATGAGGGTCTTGGGATCCTGGGGATCCCGCATCAAGCCCGGCACGTTGGTCAGGAAGACCAGTTTCTCGGCGGAAAGGCAGCCGGCGATCTCGGAAGCCGCGATGTCGGCGTTGACATTGTAGGCGTGTCCCGACCTGTCGCGGCCTATGGGGGCCACCACCGGCACGGCGCCGTTCATGATGGTCTCGAAGATGCGCCTGGGGTTGATGCGCCTGACTTTCCCCACGAAGCCCCAGTCGAAGGGGTTTCCGTTCTCGTCAGTGCCCTTCAGCTTGTCCACGCAGATGGTGTGGGTGTGCCTGGCTACCAATGATTCTGCCGGACAGCCCAATTCCTCCAGCTTTTTAACCAGCTGAGCGTTGACCACGTTGGCCAGCACGTCCTCCACCACTTGCATCGTTCTCTCATCCGTGACGCGGAGCCCCTTGACGAAATTAGGGGCGATGCCCTCCTTCTCCATGGCCTTGGAAATGTGTTTGCCGCCGCCGTGCACCACCACCGGGCACATGCCCACGGCGCGCATGAAGGCGATGTCTTTGAGTATCCCTTCGTCCACTCCCGCCTCCGCCATGGCGGAGCCGCCGTACTTGATGACAACGATGCGGTTCTTGAACTTCTGGATATAGGGAAGAGCCTCGATGAGGACTTCCGTTTTGGCGATGGCTTCTTTCATTGCTTTAACTTAAATTGTTTTTTGGAAGAGGGATTTTAGCAAAGGGGTCGAGGATTT
>JAGCGH010000085.1 GCA_017649705.1 bacterium | reverse complement strand
TCTTGTCTCCCTCCGCGTCGGTCTTCGTCCAGCGGATGGAGTACTCCTGCGGCTTGTCCGCATTGCCGGGTGCCGTAGGACCGTATTTATCGTCCAGGATATGCGTTTCGGAATAGTCTCTTTCGGGGTACTTGACTTCCTCCACGAAAGCCTGCATTTTCTCGTTGGTGACGAGGATGAGGTCTCCGTTCTTCACTTCCGGGGCCGCATCGGCAAAGGGGTCGTCAGCGGGCGGATCGACCGTCCCCTGGCCTTGTCCCTGATCCTGTTCCTTCCCGTCGTCGGTGTTGTCCACCGGGTCGTTCTTGCCGCAGTAGGCAAGAAGCGGCAGCATCAGCAGTAAAGCAAGCAGTTTTCTCGTTTTCATGGTGCCTTTGGTATGGTTACAGATTATCAAAGCGCGATTTCCCGGCCGAAGCGGTCCTTGCAGACCTTACGGACGGCCTCCAGGGAGGTGAAGGCGCCGGTGCCGCCGGCGGCCGTGGTGTTCACGGCACCGGTGAGGTTGCCCGTCTCCTGGCATTCCTCCGGAGACATTCCCTTCACGAAGGCGCTGACAAAGCCGGAATTGAAGCTGTCGCCGGCGCCGATGGCGTCCACAACCTCGGTGTTGAGGAAAGCGTCCAACAGTTTCCGGGAGCCGTCCTTGCGGACCAGGAGGGAGCCCTTGGAGCCGCATTTGACCACCATCATGTCCCCGAGGTACGGAAGGACGGCGCCGATGGCGCTCTTCAGGTCCTTCGTGCCCGTCAGGGCCTGGAGCTCCTTCTCGTTGGGGAGGAAGACGGTAACCTTGGGAAGGACGGTCTTGTAATCCAGCTTCCAGGTTTCCATCGGATCCCACTGGGTGTCCAGCGAGACGGTGGCGCCGTTCGCGGCGGCGGCGTCCAGGACCTTGTGGATGTCCCGGAGAAGGCCGCTCTGCATGAAAAGGGACGACAGGTGGATGTGCTTCGCCTCCGCGAACACTTCCGGAGCGATGTCATCGAAACCCATGACGTCCATCGCGCCCTGATAGGTCAGGTTCGCGCGGTCCTCGTCGTAGTTCATGCAGATGGTGGCGCCGGTGGGCGTGTTTCCGTGGATCAGGTACTTGGTGTCGACGCCCTTGGCCTGGAGCGACGTGCATACCAGTTCGCCGAAGGGGTCCCTGCCGACCATGCCCACGAAGCAGACCTTGCTTCCGAGGGCGGCCGCGTTCGCCGCGAAGATGGCGGTGGAGCTGCCGAGCGTGACGACCATGTCCTTGCAGAACTTCTCCTTGCCGATTTCGGGCTCGGATTCGATGCCGTTCAGGATGATGTCTACATTGAGTTCGCCGATGGCTGCGATGTCGTACTTTTTCATGCTATGTGGTTTTACTTTGCGAAGATGCAAAAAAAATGTGATAATATTTCACTTTGTTTCGATTTCGCAACAAAAAAAGTATTTCGTTTTGTTTCGTATAAAAAAAACCCTATCTTTGTCCCGACACTAAACTCCTTTTCCTATGGTCATCTACGATTCCGCCCAAGGGCGCCGCTCCGCCATCCTCCAGATTCTCAAGGACGATTCTTCCGTCAACGTCAGCGAACTCAGCAAACGTTTCGGCGTTTCGGAAGTGACGATCCGGAAAGACCTTCGCATCCTGAAAGAAAGGAAACTGCTGGTGCGGGTGCACGGAGGCGCCATCATGGGGGCTTC
>JAGCGH010000084.1 GCA_017649705.1 bacterium | reverse complement strand
GGTGGAACCCATGGTGACTTCCGGTTTGCCCTCCAAAAGGAAGCCGTCTTTCCTGGCTTCCAGAATTTTCGCGGGAACGTATTTCCCGCCGCAGGAGGAAAGGAAGCTTACGGTCTCGCCTACCCAGTCCCAATCCTGCCAGAGGCTGCCTATGCGCTCTCTTCCGGCTTCCCGGCAAAAATTATCCCACTCCGCTTTTTCCGCTTTGCCGTAGGGCTTTTCCGTTATGGTGACGAAAAGGTTTGTCTCACCGCCTCTTTCTTCATAAGCGGTTTTCGAGACCATGAAACCGCGGTAGGGCTCGAGCGTTTTTTTGTCCAGGTCGAAAAAAGCGCTCAGCCGCGCGGCCTTCCAATAAGGCAGAAACTTGTTGTCGCCTTTCGCGACTCCCGTGAAGACCAAACTTTCCCCCAGAAGGGAATCGCTTCTGCGCGAGCGGTCGACGTCCAGTTCGTCCAGAAGCGAGGCCGCCAGCTGCGGCGCCCTTTCCTCCTCGCCTCTCTCCCTGAGATAGTCTTCGCAGGCTTTGATTATTTTGAGGCGGTTCTCCTCCTCCGCGTCCAGCACCGCCAGATTCGCCTCTTCTTCGCCGGAAGCGTCCCTAAGGGATGTCAAGGGCGGAAAGTTGGGGAAAATATCTTCCGCGCTTTGCATTTGATCCTCGAAGCGGAAGCGGTAAGCGACCGCGCTGCCGTCGTCCTCGTTCCGCCAGCCGGAGGAAAAGGTTTTAGAAAGCCCCTTGTTGGAGGGCGCGGCGTCGCAAAGAGCCAGGGCGTGGGCCAGGGCCGCCTGCTCGCCGCTTTCGATGAGATTGCCGTAAAGATAATTCCTGCTTTCATCCAAATGCAGGCTGAGCATGGCGCAGAAAACAAGCGCCATGAGAGAAAAAAAGCCCAGGAGCAGCACCGTCATTATGAGCGCAGCTCCTTTGGCTTTTATTTTCCCGCTTTGGATCATCTTCTCCTAACGAGCGCCGCCAAAACTAGGATGAACGCGAAAAGGCAGGCCGGTTCCGGAACGGGAGCCAAGGCGCCTAGGTAATATTCGCCCCTGTCCGCGTCGGAATCATAGTTGGGGCGGAGGAAATCAACGTCCTCGGGATCCACGGAAAGAAACTTCGCTTCGCCCACGACGGGATATTCGCCGTAGGAATCGACTTCTTCGAAAAGGTTGTCTCTGAAGCTGACCTTTTCGCTCCAGGATTCTTCCGCGAACTGGACGGCCGCCTCTCCTTTCTGGAAAATGTTGTCCTCAACGTAGGTGGTGGACCTGGGATCAAGCCCCGTGTCCGTCAGGGAAACGTGCGTGCCGGAGGCGAGGACGCAGGTGTTGTGGCTGAATTCCAGATCGTCGCAGACGCCGGAATACAGAATAGCGTTCTGCTGGTTGAAGAAAAGGTTCTGCTTGATCTTGACGTTCTCCGTGAGCCTGGAATAGACCGCGTTGGTCCAGCCCTCGAAGACCATGGCTCTCCCGCCGCCTATGAAGGTGTTGCTTACCACCAGGGCCTTTTCCTGGGAGGAAAGGTGCATAAGGTCGCCCTCGCCCTCAAACTTGCAGTTCCAGACCATTGACCAGTGGTCCGCGTCCACAAGAGCCTGGTTATGGCGCTGGTCCAGGTCTCTCAACCTGAAGCAAACGTTGCCG
>JAGCGH010000083.1 GCA_017649705.1 bacterium | reverse complement strand
TTCAAGATATAAGCGTTCCCATCGCTTTATCGTTTCTCTAAAGTGAGCGTCCGCTGCTTGCGTGACATGCCAATGCTTGCGCTCAACTTCACGGTAACTCAAATGGTTCTTGAGTAAGTCCATTATAACACAAAGTTTAAATTTTGTCTTGTAACGTCTGAATTTCTGTCCTTTTTTTGCCATAAAATGAACCCCAAATCTGTCCAAGATTTGGGGTTCATATCATTGCGACGACCTTTTTTGTTTTTCCTAGGCGAGAAGTTGTTTCCCGCGTGTCAGAGGATCGGTTGTATCTGGTCGTTCTCCAGCCAGCCGGAGCGGTCTTCTTCGTCGCTTTGGCTGACGGAGATCTTGGTCCAGCCGCCTTCCCGTTCCTTTATCTTGACTTCCGCGCCGCTGTGAAGGATGAAGATCTCGGTGTAGCTGGCGTCGGGGCCGGCGTGGATCCTCACGGTGTCGCTAGTCACGACGCCCTCGTGGGAGGCGAGGTAGTATTTGCAGGCCGTGAAGGCGAAGAAGAGCAGGAAGAGGACTAGGAACGCGATCCCGAATTTTTTGCAGAATCTTCCGAAGCCGGAATTCCGTTTGAATATGAAAAGCGAAAGGAAGATCCAGCCCGCGGCCCAGAAGACCGCGGCCAGCTTGGCCTGCTCGTAAAGGCCCAGGTAGAAGTAGAGGAAGAAGAAGGAGCGCAGGGCGTCAGGCACTTCCTTTTTGGCGATGTTGTTCTCGGTCTGGCTCCGGGCCCTCAGGAGGTTGGCTTTGCAGTCCGCGTCCCTGGGGTTAAGAAGCTCGGCCCTGCGGTAGCTGGCGATGGCGCTGCCGAGGTTACCGCAGCGGTAGTGGGCGTTGCCCAGATCGTAAAAGAGCTCCTGCGAGTTTAATCCGGCTTTTTCGGCTTTCGTGTAAAACTCCGCGGCTTCCTGATAGTTTTTGTTGGTGTAGGCCGAGCAGCCCTGGGCGAAATTGCGGGCGGCTTCGAAGTCCACGGCCCAGGCGGAGGCGGCCATGGCGGCCGCTGTCAGTATCAAGGCAAATTTAGTTTTCATTTCATTTCCCTCCTGAGATCTTTTAGGATCCTGTGGGCTTTGGCAAGGAGGCTGTCGTTGTCGCCGGTTCCTTCAGAGAGCCCTGAGAAGCGGGCCATTTCCAGTTCCCGGGTGAATTCGGAAAATTCCCCGGCGAGTTTTTCGTTCCCTACGTTTTCTCTGATGAAAGCGCTGTCCACGGAGGCCGCGGGAACGTTGGCGGTGTCGGCGACGTATTCCGTCAGGGCGGAATTCAGAAGCGTCAGGAATTCCATCCTGGCTTTGGGATCGCCTTTCAATCTGCGGGCTTTCCTAAGCAGGTTTTCCGCTTTGCCGGCGGCTTGGGCTTTCCGCTTGAAACCGGGGTCTTCTGTTTTTGTCCTTCTGTAGGCTATGAAGGAGCAGAAAAGGAAGAGCAGCAGGGGAAGAGCTAGCAGCGCCAGGGCGAACCTCAGATCCACGGGAGCGGAGAGATCTTCGCCGCCGTTTTGCAGCTTGATGCCGAAGATGTCCTGGGAAAGGATCTTGATGGGGGCGGAGGAGGATCTGACGGGGATGACGGCCTCGCTGACGGTGACGGCCTGGCTCTGGGCGGACTTCTCGACTTCCAGGGGGAAGGGGCCCGCGGTGAGAGTCTGGTAGGACTTTTTGTCTACGTCGAAATAGCAGAAAGTCAGGGCGGGGATCTCTTTCACGTCCGTGGAAAGGGGGACCCACATCTGGCTGTAATTCTTGTAGCCCTTGAGGACGCCGTCCGCCACGGAGGTCTTCTTCTCCACCACCGGATCGTAGGTGGTGAAGCCGGGAGTATTGGTCGTGCCCATGTCCAGGACGGCCTGGTCGATGTTGCCGATGCCGACTAAGGTGGCCTTCAGGGTGACGGGTTCGCCTTCCTTGACTTTAACGGGGGTTATGGCGGCCTGAAGGTCGAAAACGCCGATGGCGCCCTTGAAGTTTTTCGGACCACCCTGGCTGGGGAGCTCGCTGACTGTTATGGCAAGCGGTTCGGCGATGATGTTCTTCTCCGCGGTGCGGTAGCGCTGGAAAAGGCTGAAGGGATCGTCGAAGGGATCCCTGGAGCGGCTGCGGGAGGAGAGGGGAACGTTGACGCTTATCATCATGGAGCCCTGAAGCGTGTGCTTTCCGACTTTCCAGGGGATCAGAAGCTTTTGGAAGCGGATATAGTTGTAGATCTGCCCGCGGTAGCGCTGGCGGTCCTGCTGGTAAGTCCCCACGTTCTGCACGTCGAAGCCGTCCAGCTGCAAAACCGGCTGCTCGGCGTTGGCCAGGTTGACGTCCCTGTAGTAAAGGGTGATGGTGAGGAAGATCTGCTCTCCCAGGAAGGCGTTGGTAACGCTGGGGGATAGTTCCAGGAAAACTTCGCCTCCGGCCTGGGTGGTGGCGGGGGCGTCCTTGGAGCTTTTCTTGGCCTCCGAGACGTCGACGGTGATCTTGCGGGTGTAGTATTTGCTGCCGTCCACGATTATCTGCGCCTCGCCGATGGTCAGTTTGCCGGCCTTAAGGGGCTGCAGCTCGTAGATGAACTCCTGGGAGGAAGTCTTGACGCCGTTTATGATGGAGATGTTGCTGGACTGGCTGGGCCCCATCATGACCCTGAAGCCCTCCATCTCGCCCAGGACCGGAACGGAAACGTTCTTGGCGTCCGAGACCCTGATGGTGTAGCGCACGGATTCGTCCGTGGCCACGGCTCTGCGGCTGACGCTGGCGGAGATGTCCGGTCCGCCCGCTGCCGCAAGGGAGAGGGCGGAAAGGCAGACGATGGTTAAGATTCGTTTCAAATTCATGTATTGCTGCTCCGAAAAATTGGAAGGCTATTTTACCAGTTTTTGTCCACGGGAACAATTCCGCCGGGAGCCTTCCTGCGGTTCTTCTCGTTATTGCTGTTGTCTTCCTCGAAACTTCTCAGCAATTGCTCAGCCTGGTCCTTGCTCATTTCCTGATCGTCCTCCCGAGGCTGGGGCTGCTGGTTTTGGTTTTGATTTTGGTTCTGGTCCTGCTGGTTCTGTTGATCCTGCTGGTTCTGCTGGTCCTGCTGATCTTTTTGATCCTGCTGGTCCTGCTGATCCTGTTGGTCTTTCTGATCCTGCTGGTCTTTCTGGTCCTGCTGATCCTGGTTTTGGTTCTGATTCTGCTGCTGCTGCTGATTCTGGTTTTGCTTTTCGTTGCTGTCCTTCTGGTCTTCCTCGAATTCCTTGCGGGCTTTGATGAAGTTGTCCAGCGCCACGAACTGGTTGGTGGGAGCGTCGCCGATGGCTCTTCTCAGGGCCTCAGCGGCCGTTTTGGAGGCTTTCGACCCAACCTTGAGGTATTCTACGGCGTTGGTTATTTTCATGGCCAGGGTGGCGGACGCGGTCACGTTGCTGGAGATGTTCTCGCCGCTTTCCTCCGCCTGGGCTTTCCTGCCGCTGCGGGTGTTGAGGGCGTCGACGATCTCGTTGGCGAGCTGCTGGAATTTGTCGGCGCATTCCTTCAGGGCCGGGGCGTCCAGGAGCGAGATGTCCTGGGTGAAGTCGTAGAAGTTGTTGAAGACTTCCGCGCTTCTGCCCGCCAGATCGTTGATGTAGGGGCTGACGTTCTGGGAGACCAGGCCCACGGCGGACGCTCTGGCTTCCGCCACCTGGTTGGAGAGGGACTGGAAAACGTCTATTTGCGGCGCTCCTCCGGCGAAGCACTGGTTCATGCTCTGGCTGAGAGAGGCGAAGCTTTTGTAGAGTTCCAGCAAGGCTTCGTTTTCAGGCGTCTGTTCCAAGCCTTCCTGAGCGGGGCCGCCAAGGGGGGCGTTGAGCCTTTCCGGGGGAAGGTTGGTGAAGAGGGCCTGGAAGCCTGTGATCAAAAAGTCGGCTTTGGCGGAATGGGCGTTCTGGTTTGTCACCAGTCCTTCCGTGAAGAGGGGAGGAAGGTTCGTTTCCTGGGAGCTCTTTACGGTCTTCAGCAGGGTGATGTTCTGGGCCCTGATAAGGGCTTCCAGTTCCCTCAGGAGCTTTTGCAGGGGATCCTTTTCCTGCTCCTCTTTCTGCTGGCTGGCCATTTCCTTCATGAGCCTGGTCAGGTATTCGATGTTGAGCTTGGTGTCCTCGTCGTCCCTGTCCAGTTCGTTGGCTTTTTTATAGCTTTCCAGCGCTTCCTTAAGTTTTCCCTGGCGGAAGAGGCAGTTGCCGATGTTGTAGTGGCACTTGGCTTCCAGGAGGGTGTCGGCGTAGGAGGCGGCTCTCTGGAAGGCGGCGATGGCTTCGTCGTATTTCTCGAGGCGGTAGCAGGCCAGGCCGGAATTGTAGTTGACGATCTTGTCGTCCGGGGCGTCCACCTGGGCGTCGGCGTACTTTTGTTCCGCCTCCTCAAATTTTCCGTCCTTATAGCAAATGTTGCCTTCGGAGATCTTGCGGGCCAGGGAGTTTTCGTCCGCGCCCCAGACCTGAAGAGTCAGAAGCAGGGTTAATATGCAGTAAAAGATCTTCATGCGTTTTCTCCTGAAAGATGGCTTCTTTTCTGGCCTTCGCTGAGAACGGAGCCCAGGAAGAAGCAGAAAAAGGCGGCGGAAAGGGGCCACTGGAAGCGGTGCTCGTAGCGTTTTTTCCTGGAGCTGTCCAGTTCCTTGGTGTCCATGTTGGCGATCCTTTTGGTGTAGATGGCGTCCAGTTCCATTCCGGAGGCCACGGCCTGGGCGTAGGCGCCGCCGGTCTCCAGGGCGATCTTCCTCAGGGTCTCCTCATCCAGCTTGGAGAGGACCTGGTTGCCTGAGCTGTCGGTCACGTAGCTTTTGCGTCCCTTTTCGTCTATGATCTGGATGGGGCTGCCGGAGGGCGTGCCGATGCCGATGCAGAAGATCTTAACGCCTTTGTCCTTGGCCATCTTGATGGCGTTGTCCAGATTGCCCTGGAGGTTCTCGCCGTCGGTTATGAGGATGAGGGCGCGGGTGTTCTTCTCGTTGCCTTCGAAGGCTTCCACGCTCTTGGCGATGGCTTCGCCGATCTGGGTGCCGCCCTTGGGAATGAGGGAGGGGTCAAGGTCGGAGACGAACATTTTGACGGTGCCGTAGTCCAGCGTCAGCGGGCACTGTACGAAGGCGTTTCCCGCGAAGGCCACCAGTCCCAGCCTGTCGCCCTGCAGGATCTGCATGAGGTCTAAGATGGCTCTTTTGGCGCGCTCCAGCCTGGAGGGCGGGATGTCCTTGGCCAGCATGCTTCTGGAAACGTCCACCGCCACGATGATGTCGCGGCCTTCCCTTTTCATGTCTTCCCAGGTGTAGCCCCACTTGGGCTCCATCAGGGCCAGGACCAGAAAAACCAGTCCCAGCAGGAAGAGGATTATTTTCCAGTTCATGCCGTTCTCGCCCCTGGTCAGGAGCTTGCCGAGCATTTCCCGGGAGGCGAAGAGCCTCAGCAGTTTTTTCCTTTTCCATTCTCTGTAGAAGAGGAAGATTCCTATCGCGATGACGATCCAGAGAAGGTGTATATAGTAAAGTTTCTCAAAGTACATATCGGTTTCCTCAAGGCAGTTTCTGGAATCTGGTGGCAAGAAGCAGCGCTTCCAGTATCAGAAGGATACCCGCTATAAAGACGGGGAGGGGGAAGCGCTCCGTCCATTCCATGTAGGTGAAGGACTCGGTCTTCGTCTTTTCAAGCTGGTCTATCTCTTTGTAGATGTTCTCAAGGGATTCTTTTTCCGTGGCTCTGAAGTAGCGGCCGCCCGTGGTGGTCGCAATGTCTTTCAAAAGCTCCTCGTCAATTTCCACCGGCATCATGGTCAGGACCTTTTTGCCGAAGAAGTCGTAGGTGGGCACCGGAGCGTTGCCTCTGGTGCCGGCGCCTATGGTGTATATTTTCACTCCCAGCGCCTTGGCGGTCTGGGCGGCGGTCATGGGCGCTATTTTGCCGGCGTTGTTCACGCCGTCCGTCAGAAGGATCACCACCTTGTTGGTGACCGTGGAATCCTTCAGCCTCAGGAGCGCCGTGGCCAGGGCGTCGCCGATGGCGGTGGCCTTGCCGTCAGCCATGCCTATCTTGCAGCTGTCGAGGAACTGGGAGAGGGCGCCGTAATCCAGGGTGAGGGGGCACTGGGTGTAGGCTTCCGAGCCGTACACCACCAAGCCGATGCGGTCGCTTTGGCGGCGCTTGATGAATTCCTGGGTCACTTCCTTGACCACGTCGAGGCGGTTCCTGCCTTTGGCCAGGTCCTCGGCTTCCATACTGCCGGAGGTGTCGATGGTCAGCATGATGTCTATGCCTTCCGTGGTGACCTTGGTGTCCTCTTTGCCTTTCTGGGGGCGGGCCAGGGCGACGGAGAGCAAAATTATCGCCGCCACTTTCAAAACGGTCAGGAAGGGGCGCAGCTTGACCGCCAGGGTGGGCCTGATCCTTTTGAGAAGCGAGATGTCGGAATATTTCAGGCTGGCTTTGCCCCGGGAGGTCAGGGAAAAGTAGACGACTATGGGGCAAAGAAGGATCAGCAAAAGCCAATAGGGGTCGCGAAAGATCATGATTGACCTCCTTCTTTTTCATTGTTTTCGGCGCCGGGAACTTCCTTGGTGGCCTCTATGAACGCTTCGGTCTTTTCCGTGGCGTCCTCCGCGGCCTGCAGGGAAGTTTCCTGCTTGGCGAATTTGATAAGGTCGCACTCGTTAAGGAAGCCTCTCAGCATCTCGCGCTGCTCGTAGGTGAATTTGGGATCCTGACGCAGGATGTTGAGGAATTCCTCCGTGGTCTGCTCCGGGGCGCGAAGGTCGAAGCGGTCTTCGATGTAGCGCCTCAGAATATCCGAGAGGGCGGAGAAGTATTCCTTGAAGAGTTCCTTTTTGAGCAGATCCGATCCCTTCAGCATCTCCAGGGCCGCGAAAGCCTTTATGTGGGCCGGCACCGGAGGCGGAGCGTCTTTTTCTTTTTTCTTCCTGAGGAAGAGCAAAAGCACCAGGGCCGCGGCGGCCAGGGAGCCCAGGACTATCACGACCTTCAGTTTGCCGCTGTCGCCTGACAGATACTCCACCACGTCCTTCACGTCCTTGACGTCGGTCATGTCGCCTTCCTTCGAAAGTGAGGCGATCTCCACGCAGAGGGCGGAGCTGTAGATGGTGTTGGTGACGCCGTTGATGACGAACTGGATCCTGGCCGGCGGGATCTCGTAGACGCCCGTCAGGTATGTCTCCAGTTCATATATTTGCTTTTTCTGGATGCGTCCTCCGGGCAGCTTTTCCTCCGGGCAGTTCTCCCAGTCGTGTATCAGAAGCTGGTTTAACATTGAGAGGTTCTCCGCGAAGGGCGGCATCTGAACGTCGATGTTGGTCTGGGCGTTGACCTCTATGGTGTAGCGGATGAGGTCGCCAACCCTGACTTTGTTGGGGTTGTCGACGCTGACGCTCACCGTGACGGGGTCCTTGGGGACCGCCGCCTGGGCGGCTGCTTTTTTCTGGCAGCCGGCCGTCGCCAACAGGATCGTTAATAAAAATATGAAACGCATTGTCAATTTCCTTATAAACTTCTTCACTTGCTTTCTTCAGCGTTTTCCTTCGCTTCAGGCGCCTCAGTGCCTTTCTCGTCAGCGGCCTTGGATCCTTCGGCGCCCTCGGCGGCCTTTTCGGCCTTGGGTTCGCTGGCTTGGGAGGGCTTGGCGTTTTTCGCGCTCTTCGTTTCTTCCTTGCCAAGCTCGGGAACTAGGGAGGTGTAGCGGCGGCGGGCCGCGGCGGCTTCCTCTTTCTTGCCGAGCTTGGTCAGGGAATCGACGATCTTTCTGGGGGCGTCCTTGTCGCCGGCGAAGTTTTTGTCCAGCGCCTCCGCCCTCAAGTAATAGGCCACGGCGTTGGCGAAGTCCAGCTTGTCGTAGTAAATGTTTCCAATGGTCACGCACACGCCCGGCCTTTCCTTCATGGGCACGGGATAATTGTCCAGGTATCTCTGGAACTCCCTGGCGGACTGGAGGTCGAGCCCCTTGGTCTTCAGATTGATGGCCAGGGCCCTTTGGTCCTCGGCGGTCCAGGGAGCTTTTTCGCTCCTGAAGGCTTTGACTGTCAGGACGACGAGCAGGATGAAACTTAAGACTTGCAGAACTTGGAAAAATTTATTCGACATTGTGCTTTTCCTTTTAGAAGATGGATTTTTCGCGGCGTTTGAAGAAACGCACCAGTTCGTCGCAGTAGTTGGAGGCGGTGGAGACGCGCATGGTGTCCACGCCGGACTGGGTGAAGTTGTGCTCCCTTTCCTCGGATCTTATGGCGCTGAGTTTTTCGAGGGTGGAGCGGACCTTGGAATCGTAGGTGTCCACGGTGATCGTTTCGCCGGTCTCGGCGTCCTCCAGGGTTATGAGCCCCACCGGGGGCAGGGAGTTTTCCCTGGGGTCGGAGACGGAAACGGGAATTAGGTCGTGGCGGCGGGAAGCCAGCTTAATGGGCTTCTCGAAGTTTTCGCACAAAAAGTCGGAGATCAGAAAGACCACGGCTTTGCGGCGGCAGACTTTCCCCAGGAAATCCAGGGCGGCGCCCACGTTGGTGGAGGATCTTTCCTCTTTCTTGAATCCCAGGACTTCCCTGATGACGCGGAGGACGTGGGAGTGGCCCTTCTTCGGCGGAATGTAGAGTTCTATCTTGTCCGTGAAGATTATGAGGCCGACCCGGTCGTTGCTTCTGATGGCGGTGTAGGCCAGAAGGCCCGCGATCTCCGCGGCGATCTCGTTCTTGCTTTTGTCCTGGGAGCCGAAGGTTCCGGAGGAGCTGGCGTCCACCATCAGCATGACGGTGAGCTCGCGCTCCTCGACGAAACGCTTGACATACGGCGTTCCGGTCCTGGCGGTGACGTTCCAGTCGATGGTCCTGATGTCGTCCCCGGGCTGGTAGAGCCTGACTTCGTCGAACTCCATGCCGCGGCCTTTGAAGGCGCTCTTGTATTCGCCGGCCATCACTTCCGTGACCTGGTGGCTGGTCCTGATCTGGATCTGCCTGACCTTTTGCAGCAGTTCTTTGCTAAGCATTTTTGTGTCTCCTTAATTCAAAGAGAAGACGATCAGGGAACCTGGATCTCGTCGAAGATGCCCTGGACCAGGTCGTCGGAGGTCTTGCCGTCCGCTTCCGCCTCGTAGCTGGCGATGACGCGGTGCCTCAATACATCCGGGCCGATGGACTTGACGTCCTGGGGCGTGACGAAGCCGCGGCCCTGCAGGAAGGCGTGGGCTTTGGCGGCCACCGTGAGGGCGATGGTGGCGCGGGGAGAGGCGCCGTACTGGATGTAATCCTTGAAGGGGAGCTTGTAGGCTTCCGGATCCCTGGTGGCGAAGATGATGTCCAGGATGTAGTCGCTGACCTTTTCGTCGATGTAGATGGAGTCGACGATCTTCCTGGCTTCCAGGATGTCTTCCGGAGCGATGATCTGGTTGACTTCGCACTTCACGTTGGTGGCGGCCATGCGGCGCTGGATCTCCTTTTCCTCTTTCTTGTTGGGGTAGGTGATCTTCAGTTTCAGCATGAAGCGGTCCACTTGGGCTTCCGGCAGGGGATAGGTGCCTTCCTGCTCGATGGGGTTCTGGGTGGCCAGGACCAGGAAGGGTTCGTCAAGCTGGAAGGACTGGTCGCCGATGGTGACCTGGTGTTCCTGCATGGCTTCCAGAAGCGCGCTCTGCACTTTGGCCGGAGCGCGGTTGATCTCGTCCGCCAGGATCAGGTTGGCGAAGATGGGGCCTTTCTTGGTCTTGAAGGAGCCGTCCTTCGGATCATAGATCATGGTGCCGATAAGGTCGGCGGGCAGAAGGTCCGGGGTGAACTGGATGCGCTTAAAATCGGCCTTCACGGCTTTGGCAAGGGTGGTCACGCACAAGGTCTTGGCCAGTCCCGGAACGCCTTCCAGAAGAATGTGCCCGTTGGACAGAAGGCCCACCAAAAGCCTGTCGATCATGTAGCTCTGCCCCACGATGGTATTGGAGATCTCCTGGCGCAGCACGGAAAATTTCTGGCTGGCGGATTGCACCTGTTCCTGGATCTGTTTAACGTCTGTATTCATGTTTTCTCCTTTTAGATGTAAAGCTCGTCCGTTTCCTTTTGACGGTTGGGCTTGTTACGGATTAATAATTCTTTCAAGAAATCATAGACGCGCTTCTCTTCCATGGAAGAGGGCGCGTAATTGGCGTAGCGCACGTTGAAGCAAAGGGCGCAGATCTCCTTGGCCGTCCTGACCATTCTTGGATCCACGCTGGTCTCCTGGGCTTCCTTCTCCCCGAAGGAATCCAGGTCGGCGATGTAGTATTTGGCGCGCAGGTAGCTTCTCAAAAGCTCCTCGCAGGTCCCGAAGTAGGCGGCGGTCTCGCCCTTCAGCCTCAGCTCCCGGCTCTCCTCCAGTTTTTCAAGGTAGGTTTCCTCGAGGCTCTTTTCGGGAAGGGAGGAGCTGTTTTTCGCGCCTTTCTTTTTGACGATGAAGACGGCGGCGGCAGCGGCCAGCGCAGCCAGGAGGATACCGGAGATTACGAGCCAGGGAAGGGCGGGGCTTTTGACGTTCAAAGTCACGCCCGAAAGGTCTGTCTTGCTGAACTCGCTGCTCTCCAGATCTCTGGACATGACTTCGATGAGGCCGGTCTCCACCGTGGTCCCGGGAGCGTTAGTAATTAGAAGGTCTATGACGAAGGTCGCAGTGTGCTTTACTTCGCCGGCTCCGGGCTTCGACTCGTTGTAGCTCATGATGTCCTGCACGAGGGCGCCCTTCAGTTCCTTCAGCCTGGGAGTGCGCACGGAGATGGTCTCGTAGCCGGACCAGGTGGCCGTCATTTTAAGCTGCGTGCTTCTCTGGGAGAAGACGTTGGTGCTCTCGGGCGTTATTTCCCATTTCACATCCGAATAGACGGTCAGCGCCAAAATAAAAACTACAATTATGTAAATCGTTTTACGCATGCCTCGTATATTGCAAGAAGCATGCCAAAAATTAAATCACGATATTTACCTTGTTTATAAATTTGGCGGCAGCGCTCTTTGTCAAAATGACAAAAACGGGCCTGTGTATTCAATCAATAAAACAGCGCTGTTTCTTTAGGATATTTATTTTAGGGCGGCTTTTTAATACTATTATTACAAATGAATTACCTTTATAAACCGTTAACCAAAACCAACGAGGTTATTATGAAACGAATTCTCATAGCTTTGCTTCTTCTGGTCTGCTTGCCGGTCTTTGCCGACTTCGCCTTCCAGGAAGATTTCGAAGGCTACGAAACCGGCACCCAAATGGCCAACCAGGAAGGCTGGGAGTTCTACAACAATTACAGCGGCAACACCACGGTCGTCGACAACGCTCCCAACATCGATTCCAAGGCCATGGAACTGAGCGAGTCTATTGGCGGTTCCGCTGAGTACGTCATGGTCCTGACTCCGACCTTCGACGCCAAGCCCGAGAACATTCTGAAACAAGTCACGAAGGTCTCCTTTAAAGCGGTCGTCGGCACCCACACCGATCTTTTCGCGCTTTACGACAAGAACATGAACCGTTTCTTCTACCTGCATTTGAACGCAAGGGACGGTTTGATGGCTTCCACTCCGGCCGGCGTCAGCTTTGAAAACCTCTACTCCGACGGCCAGACGCCCAACGAGATCTCCTTCATTTACGACCATCTGAACAACCAGGTCACGTCCGTGACCTGCAACGGCGAGACTCAGGAATGCGCCATAATGCTGGAAGGCACTACCGAACAGCCCTGGAGGATGCGCCTCTCCATTTATCTGGGCGGTTTGCTCGACGGTGCCGCCGGTTCCTACTATGACTACGTGACGGTCGAGCATGTCAACCGCGCCGAAGAGCCCACCATCTTCTGCGACAGCGACGCCCTTATTCCCCTTGGTTCCGACAGCGCCGAATTCTCGATCTACAACGGCGGCCCCGAAGGCGAGATCAACTACTCCGTCACCGTCAACGCCGACTGGCTGCAGGTCACTCCTGACAGCGGCACCTTCACCGACACCGCCGTCCTTACCCTGAAAGCCAAGGACGGCATGGCCGACGGCTTCTACCGCGGCAGCATGACGATCAGCGGCGGCGCCGGCGAACCGAATGTTGTTTCCGTCATGTGCTCCAAAGGCAACGTGATCTTCGAAGAAAAATTCGACGATATGGAAGACGGCGACATCGTCGGCCAGAGAGGCTGGACGCTTGATCTGGGCAGCGTTATCGTCACCAACGGCGCCTACGGCAGCGACGGCAAATGCATGTTCATTTATGCCGCTGGCGGCAACAACGCCTGCAGCATGTATCTGCCGCAGCCTTGGTATGAAGACCTTGTTGTGAAGGTCTCCTGGGATTTGTATTGGCCCTCCGACGGAACGGCCACTGACGTCTGCATGCTTCAGAAAAACAGCCACGAAAAGTTCGAAAACTATGTTTCGCATGTCGATGACGGTTTCAAGCTGGTGAACATCCAGAAGCCGTCAGGCGCCAAGAGCATCAAGAATTTCTATGTCGCCCCCTACGACAAGTGGGTCAAGGTGGAATACACCATCGACCTTCAGGCCAACAGACTGCTCTCTTTCGGCTGGGACGGCGTGGTCACCAATTTCAGCAACTTCCAGCTGAAGCAGCCCGACACCCATTTCTACAACTCCTGGGGATATGCCGTCTGGGATAACGACAACGGCGTATATGAATGTAATCATGCCATCGACAATATTAGGGTCGAGAAAGTCGAAAAGGAAGCGGATGCTATGCTGATCGCTCCCACCGCTATCTCTGTTGGCGAAAGCGAAAGCACCGAGATCACCCTGTTGAACGGCGGCAAGGGCTCCTTTGATTTCACGGCTGAAGTCATCGATCTTCCCGAGAACGTCACCCTTGACCCGACCAGCGGAACCGTTGAGGATTCTCTTGCCTTGACGCTCACTTTGAACAGGGAAGGCTTGGAAGACAACTTCTATCGCACCAGAGTGGCTTTCAACGCCGGCGAAGCCGGATGCGCCACCACCATCGTTTCCTTTGTGGTCGGCGGCGTTTATTACTTTGCCGACTTTGAGGAACCGTTCTTCACGGTTGGCGACTTTGCCGGTCAGGACGACTGGGGCGACAACAACCCCGGACAAAACGTTGCCTACATTCTCAGCACCAACGACAACCAGACCGCGATGATCGAGATCGGCGGCGGCTACGGCGGCTATTACCACAGCCTCGATGTTCCCGCCAACAATCTCGTCAGGTTCGACTGCGACGTCTTCCTCCCGCCCGCCATCTTCGACAGGGAAGACCTCATCGGCAGGGAAGTGATTTACTTCAAGCAGAACAGCATGTACAGTTCCGCCGCTGACATCACGCTGGACATCGACTTCATGGACGGCGTTCCCATCGTCTACGGCCTCGACCATGCCAATGACTACATGTTCTCGACGACCGATTACGCGGAGGATTGGATGCACGTTTCCTACGTCATCGACTACGCGGAAGGCAAGCTCGTGGAATTCACCATTGACGACAATTCTGAATATCCCACGGACGCCTACATCAATGAGAACTACGTTGGCGCCGGCTGCAACCTCTTCTGCCTGTGCGTCACCTATGCTGGCAACATCCAGTTCGACAACGTCAAAGTCAGCGTTGTTCCTGAACCGGCTGTCCTGGGATTCCTGGCTCTCCTTGGTCTGGCTCTCATCAGACGCAGATAAGGCGGCGACCGCCTAAGCAAAAAAGGCCCGGCTTTTGCCGGGCCTTTTTTGTTGCTAAACAACAGGAAAAAGTGCTGAAAATAGGTTTTTAATGTATAATAATATTGAGTTTTTTAAAAGTATTAATTTTCAGAGCTTTATTTTTTATAATTTTACCCGGCATAATTAAAAAAGTAATAGGCTTTCAGCCTTTTAATCAATCCACAAAGGTGTTTTTATGAAACAGCTTCTTATCCTTCTTCTTATCGGCGCGCGTTCCCTCGCCGCCGAAACGGTGATCCTTGAGGAGAACTTCGAAAGTTATGAAGTCGGAACTCAGATGTCCGAACAGGAAGGCTGGGGAATTCTTGGCAACTTCACCGGCAACACCACGGTCGTCGCCGGCATTTCCGGATTTAGCGGCAAGTGCATGGAAATGAGCAGGTCCGAGGACGGCAATCCCAACGATGTGGTGGTGATGATGCCTGGCGCGGATCTGGTTCCGGCGGATCCTTTGAAAGAGCTCACGAAAGTCTCGCTTTCCTTCGTCTGCTCCACCGAAAACGATATGATAGCGCTGCACGACGCCAACGGCAACCCCTTCTTCTATCTCCGCTGCAACTCAGTGAACGGCGCGTTGGTCAGCGTGCCTGGCGGCGTTTCTTTCAGCAATCTCTACAAGGACGGCCATACTCCCAACACCTTCTCCGTGACCTTGGACTTCAATGAAAAGAAGGCTGTTGAAGCAACTTTGAACGGCGTTACGCAGGAATGCGCCGTCGAGTTCTCCGGCAGCTGCGTGATGCCCACCAGGCTGTACTTTTACGTGCAGCTCTCCACCATGCAGGAAGGCTGCACCGCCTCCTATTTCGACGACATCCTGATCCAAACCGTTCCCCGTCCCGCCGGCCAGGCCATCATCTGCGACGACAGCGCGCTTATTCCCTTGGACAAGACCGAATCGCAGTTCACCGTAAAGAACGGCGGCGAATCCGACATCAGCTTCACGGTGACATCCGACGACGAGTGGCTGGAAGTTACGCCTGACAGCGGCACCTTCAGCGACAGCCAGACGCTTACGCTCTCCGCCAAGGAAGGCTATCAGGACACCTTCCGCCGCTGCAACATGACAATTGACGGCGGCTTGGCCGGAACGAAAGTCGTTTCCGTCATGTATCAGGGCGGCAACATTATTTTCAAGGAAGACTTCGATTCCATGCTGGACGGCTCGATC
Organism: bacterium; assembly: GCA_017649705.1. Classification (GTDB taxonomy): domain Bacteria; phylum Auribacterota; class UBA3054; order UBA3054; family UBA3054; genus UBA3054. Next base: position 6,743 of record JAGCGH010000083.1, on the reverse strand, counting down.
GTGGGGCAGCGCGGCTGGACGCTTGACGTCGGCGACGTGGTCATCACCAACGCCTACGATTGCTCCGGCAAATGTATGTTCCATTATCTCTCCGGCGGCAACAACGGCTGCAGCATGTATCTGCCGCAGCCCTGGTATGAGAACATGATCGTAAAGGTAAGCTACAAGCTCTACTGGCCCAGCACCAGCGGCGCCACCGGCGTCTGCCCTCTGCAGAAAGATTCCGGCACCACGGAAAAATTCGAGGCCGGCTACGTGCCCGACAACAGCGGCGAAGGCTTCACGCTCTCCTACATCAACAAGCTGAGCGGCGGCAGCGCGGTCAACAAATCGGTCCGCGATTTCCCGATCGCTCCCTACGACCAGTGGGTGCCCATCGAATACACCTTAGACCTGCAGACGCAGAAACTTCTCTCTTTCGGCTGGGACGGTACAATTACGAACTTCGTGAACTGGTCTCTGCCCAACCCCTCCTGCAATTACTTCTGCTCCTGGGGACACGCCGACTGGGATCCCACCGGCCCCACCGCGCTCCACGCTATCGACGACCTCACCATAGAGAGAGTGCCCAGGTCCCAGGAAGCCACCCTTATCGCCCCCTCCTATGTCAACGGCGGCGTTGAACCCTTCTTCACCATCGAAATGCGCAACGGCGGCTCCGGCAGCTTCGACTACACCGCGGAGATCCTTGACATCGACGACGCTTTGAAGATCAACAGGCCGACTGGCACCATTAGTGATGTAGGCACTATCACCGTGACCCCCGACAGAAGCCAGCTCGACGATAATTACTACCACGCCAGAATTAGGATCGACGCCGGGGAAGCCGGCTGCGTGACATCCATCGTCGCCTTCGTGGTCGGTAACGTCTATTACTTCGCCGATTTTGAGGAGCCTTTCTTCCATTCCGGCGACATCACCGGCCAGGATGATTGGATGAACGACAATCCCGACTGGAACCTCGCCTACGTTCTTACCACCAACGATCAGCAAACGCTCTGCGTCGAGACCGGCGGCGGCTGGGGCGGCTACTATCACAGCCTCGACGTACCCAGGAACAATTTCGTAAGGTTCGAGATGGATATTTTCGTCCCGCAGGCGATCTTTGAAGACCCCGACAGGCTCACCAATCCCATACTGCACCTGAAGCAGAATGACAAATACAACCCCTCCATCGAGCTTAGGATCGCTCCCGACCTGATGGACGGAGTGCCTATTCTGGTCGGCGACGCCGTGGGCTATGAAGACTATCCTCTGGCCATTGCTGATTATCCTGATGATTGGACGCACCTGAGCTATACCATAGACTACCTGGAAGGCAGTCTGGTGGAATTCAGTATCGGCGACGTCACCACGTTCCCCGAGTTTGTTTACACAAGGGATTCCGACGTGCCCTGCACTTCCTTCTATATCTGCGTGGGCAGCGTGGTCGATCTCCAGGTGGACAACGTCAAAGTCAGCGTAGTTCCCGAGCCTTGCGCGCTATTGCTTCTCGCGTTCGCGGCCGCGCTCGCGTTGAGGCGCAGGTGAAATTTCATAACGGGTGGTTTTTTGTTAAAATAGAGTAAACAAATAAACCGATACGAGAACAAGTTATGAAACGATTTCTCCTCCTTATCCTGGCGGCTCTGGCCCTCTGCTCGGCCTGCACCGATAAAGATAAAGAAGGGCCGAAGGCCGGGCACGTCATTTTCATCGCCGTTGACGGCGTGTCTACGCTCGCCTTTAAGGATCCCAAGCTGCTGGAAAGGCTCCCGAACCTCAAGATGATGATGGAGCAGGGCAGCTACACCCTGGAAAAACGCTCCGTGATGCCGTCGGCTTCGGCCATCAACTGGGCCTCCATTTTCAACGGGCTTCCCACGGAGCAGCACGGGTTTGGGCATTGGAACACCGTAAAGCCCGAGATCCCGCCCGTTTTGGACAACGGCAGGGGAATGCCGCCGACCGTTTATACGTTGCTGCGCGAACAGCGTCCGGAGGCGGAGTCCGGCTGCGTGTACAACTGGGACGGCATCGGCCCGCTCATCGACGAGGAGGTCATCAACTATCACCTGTACCGCAAGCCGGACAGCAGCGCGCTTGAAAAGTATGTCAGGGAAGACGCCGTCAGGTATATCCTGGAGAAGAAGCCGACGTTCTTCACAGTTTACATTGGCGAACCGGACGAAGTGGGTCATAATGAAGGCTGGGACACTCCCAAGTATTACGAATGTCTGGAAGAGACCGACCGCATGGTCGGCATCATAATCGAGGCTTGCAAGGAGGCCGGCATTTTCGACGATACGCTCTTCGTGTTCTCCTCCGACCACGGCGGCTCGGGAAACGGGCACGGGGAGCTCCAGATCCTGCAGCTTGAGAGCCCGCTCATCCTCTACGGAAAGCATGTCCGCAAGGGCTACGTCCTGGAAGAGCCTGCGATGCAGTACGATCTGGCCGCCACGCTGGCCTACGCTTTGGGTCTGAAGATCCCGCCGGCCTGGCGCGGCCGTCCGCTGACATCAATGTTCGATTAATGGAAAAGCAAATATTTTTGTTAAAATTATAAAAACCGATTAACAACCAACACAGGAACGAGTTATGAAACGAATCCTTATTATTTTGGCGCTCCTTTCCTTCGCCGCCTCCAATCTGGCCTTTTCCGATACCCTCTATCGGGAAGATTTTGAAGCGTATGAAGTGGGAACGCAGATGACAGATCAGGAAGGCTGGGACTTCTACAGCACCTACACCGGCAACAGCACGGTTGTGACCAACGCTCCCAATATCGAGGGCAAAGCCATGATCCTTTCTCCCTCCGCAACCGGTCACGACGAATACGTCATGGTATTGACGCCGAGCGTTGATCTTACGACGCCTAATGCGGCGGCCAATCTGGTCACCGTCAGCGCCAAAGTCATAATGGCCAGCAGCATCGATCTTTTCGCCATCTATGACAAGGACATGAACCGCTACTTCTATTTGAAGGGCAACCGCGCCGACGGTACGCTGGAAAGCTACCCCTCCGGCGTCGTTTTCAGCAACCTCTACACCGACGCGACGACCCCCGACGAGATCGCTTTCGTTTGGGATCCCTTCGAACAGAAGGTCGTAAAGGTCTCCTGCAACGGCGAGGAAAAGGAATGCAGCATTCTGCCCAGCGGCACTTGCGCACAGCCTTCCAGGCTGCGCCTTTCCCTGCAGCACACTTCCTTGGACGGCGCCGAGGGCACTTACTACGATTATGTGGACGTTTCCTATTCGCCCCGTTCCGCCGATCCTATGCTTTACTGCCCTGAAGACGCGCTCATCCCTCTGGATGCCGAAAGCGTTGAATTCAACATCTACAACGCCGGTCCGGACACCACCACCATCAACTATTCCATTACCACCTCAGGCGATTGGCTGAGCGTCACTCCCGATAGCGGCTCCTTCAACGAATCCGCCACTCTGACCCTTAAGGCCAGGGAAGGCCTGGAAGAAGGCTTCTACCGCGGCACCATGACCGTTGACGGCGGCGACGCCGGAACGAAAGTCGTTTCCGTCATGTGCTCCAACGGCAACGTCATTTTCGAGGAGAAGTTCGACGACATGACGCCCGGCAACATCGTCGGCCAGCGCGGCTGGACGGTGGACGTCGGCAACGTCAGCGTCACCAACGCCTACGACTGCTCCGGCAACTGCATGTTCATGCACCGCTGCGGCGGCAGCTACGCCTGCAGCATGTACCTGCCGAAACCCTGGTATGAAAACATCATCGTCAAGGTCAGCTATGACCTCTACTGGCCCAGCGACAGCAACTGCGACGACTCCTACGTTCTCATGAAGGACAACGGCCAGAACGAAAAGTTCGAAGGCCAGTTCATGCCCACCTATCCCGACGGCCTCGGCATATACATGATCAAGAGAAGCAACAAGGACGGCAGCGAGCAGGAAAAACGCGTCAAAGATTTCCCGCTCTCTCCCTTTGACACCTGGAACAGGGTGGAATATTGCCTTGACCTGCAGAGCCAGAAGCTTCTCTATTTCTCAATGGGCGAGAACGTCACCAACTTTGTTGACTGGCCCTTGATGAACCAGGGCTGCAACTTCTTCAACTCCTGGGGCCACTCCGCCTGGAACGGCGTAGACAACGGCAGTCGCGTGGCGGTCGACAACCTTAGGATCGAAAGAGTGCCCAGGGAAGCCGATCCCGAGCTGGTGGTTGACAAATTCGTTTCCATCGGCGTCGACGACGGCATCGCCTACAGCGTCCGCAACGGCGGCGCCGGCAGCTTCGACTTCACGGCGGAAGTCCTCGACCTCGACGACGCCGTCACCTTGAGCCAGACCAGCGGCACGGTGGAAAGCTCCGTCGACATCGACGTCTCGGTCAACAGGGAAGTTTTGGAAGACAACTACTACAGGTTCAGAGTCAGAGTGGACGCCGGGGAAGCCGGCTGCTCCACCACCATCTTCGCCTTCGTCTCCGGCAACGTCTATTACTTCGCCGACTTTGAGGAGCCTTTCTTCAGTCTCGGCACCTTCGCCGGCCAGGATGAATGGGTGGACGACAACGGCGGCGAAAACATCGCCTACATCTGCTCCACCAACGACCAGCAGTCCCTCTACATGGAACACGGCGGCAACTGGGGCGGTTATATGCACACTTTGGAAGTTCCCAGCAGCAGTATGGTGAAGTTCGAGTTTGACGTTTTCGTTCCGCCCGCCATTTTCGAAGATCCCGAGTGGATGGACCAGACCGTACTCTATCTCAAGCAGAACAACAAAAGAACGCCTTCGAAGGAGCTGATGCTAAGCGTCACTTCCGTTGAAGGCGTTCCGTATGTCTACGCTACGGCCAAAGATTACGATATGCCGTTCTGCGAAACGGAATATGCGAACGAATGGATGCATGTCTCCTATGTCATCGATTACCTTGAAGGCTATGTGACCGAATTCACGATCGACGACAACACCTTCACGACCGATGAACTGATCACGACCGACGCCGGCGTGCCCTGCACACTGTTCTGCCTGTGCGGCGCTTACGGTGCCAATCTGACCTTCGACAACGTCAAGGTCTCGGTCGTTCCCGAACCGGCCTGCCTTGGACTTCTGGCTCTCGCCGGTCTGTTCCTGCTCCGCAAGCGCGGATAAGGCTCTTGCTTGAAGAGTAAATGCTTGAAACCAGCCGGCTTTTGCCGGCTGGTTTCTTTTATGAAGGAAATTTGTGTTCCAAATACACATTACTTGTTTTTTTCAGAAGCTGTTTAGTAAAATATCTCACGTTAACTTGAAATACTGTCTTTGAAAATAAGCAAAACAAAAATAACTTTTAACCAACAGGCAATAAAATGAAAATAGCTTTAGTTTTAATGCTCGTCCTTCTGACCAGCGTTGTCTTCGCTGAAAAGGTGAACGTGTTTGAATGCGGCTTCGAAACCGGTGATGGTTATTCGACAGGCGCTCTTACTGGGCAATGCGGCTGGACTGAATATTTTAACAATACCGTGAACTTGTACGAAGTTACAGAGGATGTTTCTTATTCCGGCGATCAGTCTCTTTATGTTTACGGTCCCAGATCCGGCGGTGACACCGGCGCTAAAAAGACGATCACGTATCAGAACCCTTATCAGGCTGACACTATATTTACATATATGCTGAAGCCCAGCGCCAAATACTGCAGGGTGTATGTCTATGACAGCAATGACAGAGAGATCATTGTGATCCATATAAACACTCACGAACTCTATGTTGACGCTGGCGGAACCTGGAGCGGCGGCGATCCTAATCTCAGCGCTGACCAATGGTATCAGGTAACGGCGGTTATCGATCCGAAGAAAAATATCGTCAAAGATTTCACTTTGGGTGAAGTCAGATCAATTGACGGTCCACGTGCGTATGCCAACGGATCTGCCTCCGGCGATATTGGCTCTTTAGTAATAAGGACCGGTTGGAATGACGCTTCTGATTCTTATGTTGACGATATCAGCATAGACCTGGTTCCGGAACCGGCGAGCATTGGCCTGTTGGCTCTTGCCGGCCTGTTCCTGCTTCGCAAGCGTTCATAAGCTTTGAGGCCTGATTGAATAAAGCGAATTGAATTTATTGCCGGCAGGGGAAACTCGGCCGGTTTTTATCAAAAATAGGAATTTATTTATGAAAAAAATTTTTTTAATGTTCGTTTTAGTGGCCGCTGCGGTTTCTTTCGCTGAAGAGCAGGTCTTCTTCTGCGGCTTCGAGGAAAGCGAAGGCTACGCCATGGGGCCCATTACCGGACAGAACGACTGGACGGAACTTTTCGGCCATACCGTGAATCTTTACGACGTGACCAACGTCTTTTCTTTCACCGGCGGCCAGTCCCTTTATGTTTTCGGACCCAGGGAAGGCGGGGACACCGGCGTAAAGAAAGCGGTGGAGTATGAAAATCCCCATCAGGGCAAGTTCCTCTTCTCGTACATGCTGAAGCCGGGCGAGAGATACGTCAGGATGTATCTGTACGACAAGACGGGCGGAGACAATCACAGGATCGCCGTGGTGCACATCAACACCCATGAACTCTATGTCGACGCCGGCGGAACCTGGAGCGGCGGAGATCCGAACCTGAGCGTTGACGAATGGTACAAGGTGACGCTGCTTTTCGACCCCATGGACAGGGTCTTGGAAGAGTTCTACTTGGGCGACGACATAACTCTGGACCAGATCCGCGAGTATTGCGATGAAGCCGCCACCGGCGACATTGGTTCCTTCGCCATCAGGACTGGCTGGAATGATCCCACGGA
>JAGCGH010000082.1 GCA_017649705.1 bacterium | reverse complement strand
GTCCCTGTCCACCCGCAGCGTCTTGTTGTTCGGCCGCGCGATCAGATATACGATGAACGCCAGCAGCAGCGCCCCCAGCCACCAAGGCAGGGCCTTCTTCGTGAACGCTGTGCGCCATCCGGTTTTCTTTTCGATGATCTTGTCCATATCGTTATTGATCTATATAATCTATTCCGTTATAATACTTTACCACCGCGTCCTTGATGAGGTATTTGAACAGGCTGTTCATCTCGTCGGCCTGGGACTTCAGGTAGTTGTTGTTCGCCGTCTGGAACTCCAGCGGGGAGATGAGACCTTGCTCCAACTTCTTCAGGTTGAGCGTGTAGGCTTCCGACTGGACTTCGGCCTTGCGGCAGGCCTGTTCGTAAGCCGTGGCGGCGCCGTCGCGGTCCTGGACCGCCCGGCGGACCTCCGACTCCACGTCCCGGCGCTTCTGGTCCAGTTCGGCCGAAGCCTTCTCAAAGGCGTGGCGCTTCCGGGAAATCGTGGACTGCTTGTTCAGGCGGTTCCAGAGCGGAATGGATACGGAGAGTTCGACGTACTCACCGCCGTTATTGCGGAACTGGTCCTGGAAAGCTGCCGTCGAAGAACCTTGATAGGTGTAATAACTGGTGCTCCAGCCCGCATACAGGCCAACGGAAGGCAGTGTCTGCCACTTGGCGGTGTTCAGCTCGCGCTTCGCGTTGAGCGCCTGCCAGGAAGCAATCTGCACGGCGGGGTTATGGTCAAGGGCGAAGGCGATGACGGAATCGGCAGATTTCCCGACTTCGCCTGCGGCTCCGCTAGAAATGACAGAATAATCTATCACCAGCTCCTCGTCCACCGGCCAGAACATCAGGTCGGCGAGGGTCATTTTCTGGCTCTCGTATTGGTTCCGGGTGTTGATGAGGTCGTACTGGCGGTCGGCGAGATCGGCCTCCATCTGGATGACGTCGGCATGGCCTTTCTGGCCGATTTCCTCCTGGCGGCGGGCCTTGACGAGCGCCTGCTCGGCCACGGACACCTGCTCCTCGTACACATCGGCAAGGCGCTTGTAATACACCACATTGTAATACGCCTCCATCACCGCCAGGCAGATATCGGCCTCCACCTGCTTCTCCTGCGAGTCGGCGATCAGCATCCCGGTCTTCGAAATCTTGAGGTTGTTCACCGCCTTGAAGCCGTCGAACAGGTCATACCCGGCGTTCACGCCATAGTTGTTGTGGAACGAGGTCGTGTTGAAATACGTATTCGTCTGCGGGTCGATGCTGCGGCCGAAGTTGTAGTAAGCGTAGGTACTCGCATTGATCTGGGGCGTAAACAGCGCCAGGGCCGCATCGCGGCGGCTGATCTGCGCGTCGCCGGTCGCCGCCTGCTGGATCCGCATCTTCGTGGAATTGGAAATCGCATACTCCATGCAGTCGTGCAGGGACATCGTAGCCTGGGCACTGGCGTGCACCGTCGCGGCGGACGCCAGAACCAGAACTACACTCTTAATGAAAAGGTTTTTCATGTCAATAATGTTTAACCGCCTTCTTCCCGCGCATACGCCGTGCCAAAACAGTTAATTCATTGATTGACAGCCAAAAAACGAAATTTCGGCACAAGAAAAAAGTGTAAAGGTCTTTACAACTCTTTACACTTTCGGCTTTACACTTTACACTTTTTCAGCCCCATCTCCAACACGAAATTCGCATAGTGTCGCAAACACTATCCTACACTCCTCTGTGGCACATTGGCCCGCTTTGCGCGACGATTTTGGCTAGCATAGCTGCGGAACCGGCCTCACAGTGGGCTCAGAGCCACATC
>JAGCGH010000081.1 GCA_017649705.1 bacterium | reverse complement strand
TCGGGGGAGGAGAGGGGAATGTGATATTTCGTTTCGCTCATTTTTTCAGATCACAAAGGAGGTTTTCTTATCCACGGCCAGGATCGTTTCGGTCATGAGGGCGATGGCGGATTCCACGTCCTTCATGTCGAAGAGTTCCACCGGGGTGTGCATGTAGCGGTTGGGGATAGAGATCAGCTGGCAGGCCACGCCGCCCGAGGACAGCTGCATGGCGTTGGCGTCGGTGCCGGTGCCGCGGCAGGCCGCGTCGCGCTGGAAAGCGATCTTCTTTTTGCCGGCGGTCTTGACGACCAAATCGAAGAGCTTCGGATTGATGTTCGGGCCTCTCGTCACCACGGCGCCAGATCCCATGGTCACGTCGCCGACCACGTCTTTGCCGACGCCCGGCATAAGGCAGTGGCAGACGTCCACCGCGAAGCCGAATTCCGGCTTGATGCTGCCGGCGGCCGTCACGGCGCCCCTGAGACCGATCTCTTCCTGGACGGTGGCGACGGCGTAGACAGCCAGATCGCCGAGGTCCTTGCCCTTGAGGTTTCTCAACACTTCGCCGATGATGAAGGCGCCGATCCTGTCGTCCACGCCGCGGCCGACCCAGACGTCATGGGCCAGTTTCTCAAGGGTGTAGCCGTAGGTGATGGGGTCGCCGATCTCGACGGTCTTCTTCAGTTCTTCCTCGTCGTATATGCCGGTGTCGATCCACATGTCGCGGAATTCCGTGGTTTTCTTTCTTTCGTCGGCGGACATGAGATGGATGGCTTTCTTGCCGATGACGCCGGGAACGTCGCCCTTGGCGGTGTGGATGATGACGCGGCGGCCGGGGATGATATTCGTGTCAAAGCCGCCCAGAGGCTGGAACTTGATGACGCCGTCGCAGATACTTTGCACCTGGAAGCCGATCTCGTCGATATGGCCGGCCAGCATGACTTTGCGTTTGCCTTTTTCGTTGAGGACGGCGAAGCTGTTGCCGTGGGTGTCGCCGTAGACTTTGTCGGCGAAGGACTTCATTTCAGCGCGCCAAATGTTTCTGGCGCCGTCTTCGTAGCCGGTGGGGCTGGGAGCGTTCAGGAGTTTTTCCAGATAGGTAAGGCTTGATTTTTTCATAGCAGTTGTTTTTATTTATTGTTAGAGAGATAAAGATCGTAGATGTCGAGAAGCGAGCGGGAGATCACCCGGGTGTCGGCGCAGGTGGTTATGAAGTTGGTGTCGCCGAAATAGCGGGGGACGATGTGCATGTGCAGATGTTCCGCGATGCCTGCCCCGGCGATCTTGCCCATGTTGATGCCGATGTTGAGGCCGCCCGCGTTCACGCTGCTTTTAACGATTTTCTGCCACTTTTTGAGCAGCGCGAAGAATTCAGCGTAAGTTTCCTCGTCCAATTCGTCCAGGGTCTCCACGTGGGCGTAGGGCAGGATGAGAACGTGCCCGGGAGTGTAAGGGTAGGCGTTCATGCAAACGAAGCAGCGTTTGCCGCGCTCCAGCAGAAGGTTTTCCCGGTCGTGTTCCGGGCCTTCCTCCACTTTGGCGCAGAAAACGCACCTGCCGTCCCTGGGATGGGAGGCGATGTAAGCCGTCCGCCAGGGGGCCCAGACGTTGCCGACTTTCCTGAGGGAGTCGTCCAGGGCTTCGCGGAGAAGCTGTTCTTCTTTTTCAGTATTTTTCATTTATCTATTTATTTTATCATAAATGCCTCCCCGTTGCGCCGGGGAAAAGGAACCGGCCGTCGGGGGAAGTTAATTGACAGAGATGATAAGATGAAAGTGACAGCTTTTTGCTGGAAATTTTGGAGTGTGTGAAATGTCAGAAACAGTATTGAACGTCAACGAACCGCCCAGGGATCACGTCAAGGTCCTGGACGGCCAGGGCTGGGTCGGCCTTGTGGAGATGATGGGAAGCGAGACGACCATCGTCAACGCCGCCAGGGTCTCCTTCGGAAAATTCGTTTCCGAGATCAAGGAGCGCGACATCATCCTGATGAAGTATCTTCTGGAGAACCGCCACACCAGCCCATTGGAGCATGTGGTCTTCTCCTTCATCGTCCACTGTCCGCTCTTCGTGAGAAGCCAGTGGCACCGCCACCGCACCTGGTCCTACAACGAGATCAGCCGCCGCTACACCGAGACGGACATCGAATTTTACGTGCCCCCCATGGTCAGGTCTCAGAGCGAGAACAACCGCCAGGCTTCCGAGGACACCATGTCTCCCGAGGCCCAGGCCGAAGCGAGGGAAATGATCAAAAGAGCCAACGAACAGAGCTTAAAGGAATATGAAGCCCTGCTTCAAAAGGGCGTCTGCCGCGAGCAGGCCAGGGGCGTCCTGACTCAGAACGTCATGACCACCTTCTGGGCCACCGTGGATCTGCACAACCTGGCGCATTTCCTGGAGATCAGGGACCACGCGGGCGCGCAGTGGGAGATGGTGCAGTACGCCAGGGCCATAAAGGCCCTCGTTAAACCCAAGCTGCCCCATGTGGCGGAAATTTTACACTGGTAACAAAGACGTGAACGCGGGAAATAAAAAAACCGCCCCTCGAAAAGGCGGAATTTGGTGGAGAATACCGGGTTCGAACCGGTGACCTCTTGCATGCCATGCAAGCGCTCTACCAACTGAGCTAATTCCCCACGGAAACGACGATAATAATACTACAAAGAGGAGTAAAAGTCAAATGGCAGTTTTCTATCCGATGAAATTCAAGCCCTACTATCGCGCGAAAGTTTGGGGAGGCCGTTGCTTAACGCGTTTCTTCAACAGGCCCACGCCCAACGTCTCTCCCGTGGGGGAATCGATCGAGATCGTCGACAATCCCAACTATTCGTCCACGGTGGCGGAAGGCCCCTTGGCGGGCATCAGCCTGACGGAGCTTTGCAAGACCTATCCCGTGGAAGTTTACGGGCACCAGGCCGATCAGTACCGTTACACCGGCTTCCCCGTGATCTTCAAATACATCAACGCCGAGGAGGCCCTCTCCGTCCAGGTCCACCCGGACGACCGCTACGCTATGAAGTACGAGAACGGCAACGGCAAATTCGAAGCCTGGTACATCGTGGACGCCAAGCCCAACGCGGTGGTCTCCCGCAGCGTCAAGCCGGGCGTGACGCTTGAGAAAGCCAAGCAGGCCATCAGGAAGGGCCAGGCCATGGACGTCATGCACACTTACTCGGTGGAGAAGGGACAGTCCATCATCATTCCCCCCGGCACCATCCACGCCCTCGGCCGCGGCATCATCGCCGCGGAGGTCTCCCAGAACTCCGACATCACCTACCGCGCTTACGATTTCAACCGCACCGGCGTGAAGGGCGAATCGCGGCCTTTGCAGATCGAAAAATCCGTGGACGTTCTGAAGATCCAGGATCAGAACGATTTCGTCAAGGAAGTGAAACTGAACAGCCTCTGCTCCAAAATTTGCCTGAACGACTGCTTCTCGCTTTACAAGTATTCCTTCAGGGAGCCCATCCACGACTACACCTACAACCAGTTCAGGCTTTTGTGCAACGTGGAGGGACACGGCACCATCATTTCCCCGGACAGTCTCTTCGAGGACATCGAGTTCCATCCCGGCGACACGATCCTGATTCCCGCCTGCCTCTACGACTTCAGCTTAGTCCCCGCGACGCACTGCGTCATGCTGGAAGTTTTCGCAGGCAAGTTCGACAAGAACGAGGACCGCAAGGCCTCCATCGCGGCTCGCCCCCAGCCCCAGCCCTGATAACGAAGGTGAAAAACCAAAGCGATAAAAAAAGCGGCGTCAACAGACGCCGCTTTTGCTTTTAATATTGGCAGGCGTGCCAGGACTCGAACCTAGAATGGCGGAACCAGAATCCGAAGTGTTACCATTACACCACACGCCTAGTTGTCAAAATGGTGAGAAGAATTTTAGTATAAAGGGGTCTCAAAGTCAAGTGCCGAATTGCTGGAATTGCTTCCACTTATTTGGTAAAATTACAATAATGATGAACTTCTTTAATTTTATCAATAAGGAAACAAGATGATCCCCAGACCCGAACATCCCAAGCCCCAGTTTCAGAGGGAGCGCTGGCTCAATCTGAACGGTCAGTGGACTTTTACTTTCGATTTCGGACGCTCCGGCGCCGACAAAGGACGCGAGCTGTTTTTAAGCAAAGGTTTTGATAAGGAGATCACGGTGCCTTTCTGCCCGGAGAGCCCTTTGTCCGGCGTGGGGTATTACGATTTCATCGAGGGGATGTGGTATCACAGGAAGCTTCTTGTTCCCTCCGATTGGGAAGGGAAGAGGATAATTCTGCATTTTGGCGGAGTGGACTACGAGTCCGAGGCTTATTTGAACGGCGAATCCGTGGGCAAGCATCTGGGCGGCGCCTGCTCTTTCAGTTACGACATCACCGAGAAGGCCAAGTTCGGCGAGGAAATGGATCTCGTTTTGCGCGTCGAGGACGTCATGCGGGTGGGCTTGAAGGGCTCGGATTTCGGCAACGTGGGCTGCACGCACCCTTACGGCAAGCAGTGCTTCGTCTACCAGTCCCACGGCTGCTCGTATACGAGGACCACCGGCATCTGGCAGACGGTCTGGGTGGAGGCGGTTGGCAAGGCAGGATTGGCGGACTGCTTCATGCGCCCGGATATCGACGAAAAGAAACTTTATCTCACGCCCTCTTTCTACGAAGTTCCGGAAGGGCTGAAATTCCGCTGCCGCGTTTTGAGCGAAGGCAAGGTAGTCACGGAAGGGGAATGGGACGCCAAGGAAGGGAAGCAGTACGAATTGTCCTTCGACGAGATGCGTCTCTGGTCGCCTAGTGATCCCTATCTTTACGACGTGGAATTCGAGACTGTGCTGGACGGTTCTGTCTGTGATTCCGTCAAATCTTACACCGGGCTTAGAAAATACCACTGCGCCAACGGCAAGATCTACCTGAACAACGAGCCCATCTTCATGCGCATGGTGCTGGACCAGGGCTTCTATCCCGACGGCATCTGGACGGCTCCCAGCGACGCGGCCTTAAAGCAGGACATCGTGATGTCCATGGCGGCCGGCTTCAACGGCGCGAGGCTGCACCAGAAAGTCTTCGAGGAAAGGTTCCATTACTGGGCGGACAAGCTCGGATACCTGACCTGGGGCGAATTCCCAAGCTGGGGCTGCGACCCCAACATGGCGGAAGCCTGCGAGAACCACAAGCGCGAGTGGAAGGAAGTTTTGCTTAGAGACCGCAACCATCCCTCCATCGTGGCCTGGACGCCCTGGAACGAGACTTGGGGCATCATGAACAGACTGCAGCACGAAAACAGCCATATGGAATCTTACAGGCTCTGCACGCAGCTCGATCCCTCGCGCCCCGTCAACACCGCTTCCGGCGGCGTGCATTACGCCACCGACATCTGGACGGTGCACATGTACCACAAGCCTGACAAGCTTCCCGAGCTTCTGGTTCCGGATGAAAGCGGGCGTTATTACGAGAACTTCCCGGAGCAGCAGGAGGTAAAGCATCACGGCCAACCCTACGTCGTCGACGAGATCGGCGGCATCGGCTTCATTCCTCCCGACAGGAAAGCTTTCGCGAGCAACACCTGGGGCTATGGCGGCATGCCGCAGACGGAGGAAGAATTCCTGACGAGATTAAGAGAGACCGTCAAGTGCTTCGTTAATGCGCCGCATGTCCAGGGTTTCTGCTACACCCAGCTGACGGACGTGGAGCAGGAGCAGAACGGCGTCTACAATTATGACAGGACCGACAAAGTTCCCGTTGAGAAATTGCGCGAGATCTTCACGCAGGAAAGGCCCGAATTCAAGTAAACAATAACAATTTAAGGATAAATATGAAAAAATGCTTGTTCCTCTTAGTGGCTCTGATCGCTATCAGCGCCTGCGCTTACACCCCCGTCAAGGATCACATCATGACGACCTGGGGCGAAAACATGACGCCGGAAACGGCCTGGCAGAATTACCCGAGGCCCAACCTTGTGCGTTCCGACTGGCAGAACCTGAACGGCCTTTGGAAATTCGCCGTGACGAAGATCAACGAGGAGATGCCCAAGGACGAAAATTGGCAGCAGGACATCCTGGTGCCCTTCGCTCCGGAATCCGCCCTCTCCGGCGTAGGCCGCCTGACGGAACCATTCGAGACCTTATGGTACAAGAGAACTTTTGAGATCCCGGAAGTGAAGGAAGGCATCCGCTATTTCCTGAACTTCGAAGCGGTGGACTGGAGATGCCAGGTCTTCGTGAACGGTCTTGAAGCCACCGCAGCCCCGCACGTGGGCGGCAACGTGCCCTTCTCCGTGGATGTGACCGGCCTTGTCAAATCCGGCGAGAACACTTTGGTGGTGACCGCCTGGGACCCCAGCAATTCCTACGGCCAGCCTACCGGCAAGCAGAGCCTTAATCCCGGCGGCTGCTTCTACACCAGAGTCTCCGGCATCTACGGCAGCGTCTGGATGGAAACGACCCCCAAGGGCTACATCACGGGCTATAACGTGGAATCTGACATTGAAAAAGGCGAGGCGAAGATCACCGTGGAGTGCGCCGGCGACCTGGCGGGCGCCAAAGTCACGGCGGAAGTTTCCTTCGGCGGCGAAAAGATCGCGGAAGGCGAAGTGGCCGACTGGTCCAAGGGTCTTACCCTGACCATTCCCGAGCCGAAGCTCTGGGACGTCAACGAGGGCAACCTCTACGATCTTAAGCTGACTCTGGAAACCGCTTTCGGAAAAGACGAAGTCCAGGGCTATTTCGGCATGCGCAAAATAGAGTTCAAAAAAGACGAGCTGGGCGTTCAGAGAATTTATCTGAACAACAAGAAGATCTTCATGCAGGGCACGCTGGACCAGGGCTGGTGGCCGGATGGTCTGCTGACTCCTCCCTCTGACGAGGCCATGCAGTATGACATCGACATCTTGAAGGAGCACGGCTACAACTTCATGCGCAAGCACATCAAGATCGAGCCGAGGCGCTACTACTACCTCTGCGACAAGGCCGGCTTCCCGGTCTGGCAGGACATGGTCTCCGGCGGCCAGAAGCCCGAGGAGAAATACCACATCTACCGCGCCGAACTGGTGGAGATGATCAAAGACCTGAGGAACTTCCCCTCCATCGTCGTCTGGATCGCCTACAACGAAGGCTGGGGCCAGCCCGACAAGGAGAAATCCACCGAGACCACCAAGTGGCTCAAGCAGATCGACTCCACCCGCCTCATCAGCGAGACCTCCGGCTGGACTGATCACAACTGCGGCGACATGAAAGACCATCACCAGTATCCCTCCCCGCTGCCCACCCCCGCCAACGACGACAGGCTGACCATCGTGGGCGAATTCGGCGGCTTGGGTTACTTCGTGGAAGGCCACCTCTGGAATCCCGAGAAGAAGTGGGGCTACCGTTCCGACAACACCATCGAGGATTCCCTCAAGCGCTACGCCGAGATCATGGACAACCTGGCCCGCTGCTCGCACGAGAGTTTCGCCGGCAGCGTCTACACCCAGACCACCGACGTGGAAACGGAAGCCAACGGCCTTGTCACCTATGACAGAAAAGTCGTGAAGTATCCCACCGACAAGATGAGGGAGATGCACAAGCGCGTCGAAAAGATCGCGCTTTCCACCAAGCCCATGGCGAGAAAGTGCTTCATGCCCAAGGGCACGGAAGAAAAGGTCGTCTGGAAATACACCTTCGAGAAACCCCAGGGCGAATGGAGCCATCCTTCTTTTAACGATGATATGTGGAGCCAGGGCGAAGGCGGCTTCGGAAACAAGATCATCGTAAGAGACCTGGGCGCCAAGCCCAAGACGGAATGGGACACCAAGGAGATCTATCTGAGGCGCGTTTTCATGCTTAAGGAAGTCCCGGACGAGAACATCGAGATGGACATTTTCTACGACGAGGATCCCGTCGTTTATGTCAACGGCGTGGAGGTCTTCAAGCAGGAAGGCTACAACCAGGGCTACACCCCGGTTTTGATCAAGAAGGAAGACGTCAAGAAGATCTTCAAGAAGGGCGAAAATGTCATCGCCATCGGCTGCAAGAACGCCAACGGCGGCGCCATGATCGACCTGGGCTTCTACAGCGAACTGAAACTCGAGGACTAAAATGGAAGATTGCATTTTCTGCAAGATCATAAAGGGGGAGATACCCTCCTACAAAGTCGCCGAGACGGAGGAGGCCTATGCTTTTTTAGACATAGGCCCCCTCTCCTACGGGCACACGCTGGTGCTGCCGAAAAAGCACATCAAAAACATTTTCGAAGCCGATCCCAAGGACCTTTATCCCGTCCTTGACCTGGTGCAGCGCCTGGCCGCCAAGATGAAGGAGTGCCTCCCTTGCGACGGCGTCAACATCCTCATCAACAACGGAGAGGCGGCGGGGCAGTCCGTGCATCACTGCCACTGGCATCTTATTCCCAGGAAGGCGGGGGACGGCTATCATTTCCCGCCCGCCGGTAGTTTGAGCCCTGAGACCGCCCAGGAAATCCTCAGATCCCTGCGATGAAATTTTTGAGATCCGCATTCGCCCTCCTTTTGTTTTCCTGCGCGGCCTTCGCCGCGGAGGAGCTTCTGCCCAGCTACACCCTGACCAGTTATGTCAGCAGCCTGGGTTCGGTCATCTATTCCGCCGACATTCCGGGAGACCCGGAGATCGCGGTGCGCGTCTCCTTCCTGGGAGGCCTCTCCGCCGAAGGGACGCTCATGGGCAGCGGGCTGGCCTTCCTGAACGCCAGGTATCTAAGCAGGGCCATCGAAAGGGCGCGCTTCGCGCCGGACTGCCCCTGGCAGGAAGTCAAGGTCTCGGTGGAACTGAACAGGGATTCCCTGGAGATATCCCTCAGCGGACTGAGGGAACCCATGAAGGAGGCCCTGAAGGCGGTCTTCGCGATCCTGGGAGCGCCGGGCGTTTCGGAAGAGGAGTTTCTTAATATCAGGGACAAGCTGTCCGCCGATATGGCGGAATGCGAGGAGGAGGAGAAATACGCCCTTTTGTCCCTCTGGCGCAGGACGGCTTTCGACACCATCCAGGAAGCCGCGCCCATGCGGGGATACTCCGCCCAGATCGCCAAACTGACCATAACTGATCTCGAAAAATATCAAAAGTGCGTTTTCGTCTCCGGCAACGCCTCCCTGGCCATGGCCGGCAGCCTTTTCGGCTTCGGCATGGAGGAGTGCGTGAAGGAGTGCCTGGCGAAACTTCCCGAGGGAGTTTTCCTGAAGGACGACCGTCTTTTCGTGAACGAGGAGCGGGGGAGCGCTATCGCCATGAGGACTTCCAAGGGCCAGGACAGCTTCGTCTGCGCGGGCTTCGTCCTGAGGCCCACGGCGTCCTTGGGAACGGCTCCCGCCCTGACTTTCACCAGGATCTTGAAAAAGCGCGTGCCGGAGCTGGAGAAGCGATTGGCCAGCGAATTCCAGCAGCGCATTCCGGTGGAATTCTGCCAGGAGGAGGAGCTCAGCGGGCTTTCCCTCAAGGTCTTCTGCAAAATTTATCCCGTGGACTGCCCCAAGGCCAGGATCATCATAAGGGACTGGCTCATGGAGGCCGCGCGGCAGAAATTCAGCGAACAGGAAGTGAGAGGCGAGGCCGACCTTATCCTGAGCGAACTGGCTTCGGAGTGCGCCTCCTCGGAAGGCGTGGCGAAGGGCCTCATCAAATCCTCCGTCAAGAAGGGCGGACCCTTCGGGCTCCAGGACAGGGCCCGCAGCCTGAAAAAACTTGGGCCTGACAGCCTGCGCCGCTACTGCGACTCCAATCTGCGCTCCTCCGACCTTGTGATGGTCTGGAGCGATCCCGTGGAAAAACTGGAGCCCAGGGCCGCGGAATTTCTGCGCTTGGAAAGGGAGATATTGGAAAACATCGGATACCAGCATTACAAGACCGTCCTGCCCGGCAAGGCGGAGCTCGTCATTCAGAAAAGGGAGGACGAGACCATGGTGCGCTGCGCCTTCATAGCGCTGGGCGGCAACTGGTACGAGGAAACTTTCAACAACGGCATCTTCGCGGTGCTGTCCGAATTCCTCTCTTCCTGCAGCGCCGATCCCGAGGGCTTCAAAAAGACCCTGAGGGAATGCGGCGCCAGCATCGTCCCCTTGTTCGAGCCCCAGATCATGGGCTTTCAGGCGACGGTCCCCGCCAGCCGCTTCAAGGACCTATTGCCTTACCTCTGCCGGGCCTGGACGAATCCCAAATTCACCAAGGAAGGCGTGGAGGAGGCTTCCCAGCGCGCCCTGGCGCGCCTGGGCGCCCAGAACACCAACTACATGGAGAGCGCCGAAATGCTTTTGCGCCAAACGCTCTTCCCGGAGCATCCCTATTCCCTGGACCGCTACGGAAACCCCTTCGTGATAGAAAGGATCAGATCCAAGGACATCGCTGATTTTTACAGGGAATACGTGACTCCCGACAACACCGCCATCGTGATTTCCGGCCCGGTGAACGAAAAGGAAACGGCGCTGCTGATCCTCAAAGAGAGCAAGGAGTTCTTCAGCAAGGAAAGAGGCCTTTCCCAAAAAGAGCGTCTGCCCCAGAAGCCCAGGCTGAGGTCCGCCGCCAAGCCCCTGGAGGAATTGAAGCCGGAAAAGGAAAAGAGCTTCACGGCTCCGGAAAAGGAAGCCATGGGGATCGCGGGCAACATCCTGCCCGGTTTCGAAAAAGGGGCGGCGCTCCCTTATTTCATCTCGTATCTGATGGAGAAGACCTTCCGGCGCGGAATGCATGAGATCAAGGAAAAATACGGCGAGGACGCCCTCGGGGAAAGCGGCTTCGAAGCTTACCCCGGCTACGGGGCGGGATATTGGTGCATGTATTTCAGAATGGATCCGAAGCTGGCGGAGGAGGCTTCCCTGGGGCTTCAGGCGCTTTGCGACAGCGCCCTCAGCAACGCTCTCAGCCAGGCGGAATTCGTGAAGGAAAGGGAGGCCGCTTCCAAAGGCGCAGCCCTCTACGCCCGCCGCGCCCCGGATTTCATGAAACGCTCTTACCGCCGGACGCTTTTCTCCACCAACGAATGGCCTGATCTCATCCAGGAAACCCAGAAGCTGGAGCTTTCCTCCCTGAGCAATTATTTCCTCAAGGCCAAGAGCCCCGCCAGGATCATGGTTCTGCCGGACAAAAACAGGCTATGAGAGAAGAAGATCTTATTTTTTTCGCCCGGGAATTTTTCTCCAAAGGGAAAGCTTCCCGGGAGCTTTCGGAAGGGATAGGCGACGACTGCGCGGTAGCCGCCTTCGACAGGAGGAGAGACCTCATCCTGACTTGCGACACCCTGACGGAGGGGACGCATTTTTTAAAGGGTGTTCCTCCGGAAAAACTGGCCCATAAGCTTCTGGCTGTCAATCTGAGCGATATCGCGGCCATGGCGGGGTCCCCCTGGCTCGCCCTGCTTTCCCTATCCTCGCCCAAAACTTTTTCCAAAGGATTTTGGGAAAGATTTTTCCGCGCCCTTGGGAACGAGGCGGAGCGTTACGGCCTGGCGGTGGCCGGCGGAGACTGCGTCGCCGGCGAAAAGCTGACGCTCACGCTTACTATGCTGGGCTTTGTCCCGAAAGGGAAGGCTGTTTTGCGCTCGGGAGCCCGCAAGGGGGACTATGTTTTGGTTACCGGCCGTCTCGGCGGAACTTTGAAGAGCGGGAAGCACCTTGCCTTCGAGCCCCGTTTGGAAGAGGCGCGCTATCTCAGGGAAAAGCTTTCCCCGAACGCCATGATGGATCTTTCCGACGGGCTTTTCGAGGACGGGCGGAAACTGGCCCTGGCCTCCTCCCTAACCATGAAGATTAAAGGAGACCTGGTGCCCTTGAATCCCGGCTGCGGCCTGAAGGAAGCCATGACGGGCGGCGAGGATTTCGAGCTTCTCCTGACGGTCCCTCCGGAAAACTGGAACGAAAGAATAAGGAAAAATTTTCAAAGGAGATTCAAGCTGGATCTGACCCCTTTGGGCTTTATGGACGCCCAGGGGAAGGAGCCTCTTTTAGTGGACGGATCGGTCAGATCCTGGAGAGGATATGCGCATTTCGGAATTTAAGATGAAAGCCAAAAGCGCCGCCGAGACCATAGCGGCGGGGGAGCGGCTGGCGGCCTTTCTGGAAGCCGGCGATTTTCTCTGCCTCAAGGGAGACCTGGGGGTAGGGAAGACCACCTTCGTGAAAGGCGTGATAAGGGCTCTCCAGGGCCCCGACACGCTTTTCTTGGGCAGCCCCACCTACACCCTCATCCAGGAATACCGTTTCAGGAAGCCTTATGTTTTTCATTTCGACTTCTACCGCATGACGAGCGCCCAGGAGATCTGGAACATCGGCTGGGAGGAATATCCGGGAGATGAGGGCATCTGCGTGGTGGAATGGGCCGATCTTTTTCCGGAGCTTATTCCCTCCGGCGCCCGCTGGCTGGAATTTTCCAAAAGAGGGGAGGCTGTCTTGAGGACAGGGCTCTAGCGGCATGTTTTTTGCTTTATTTATCTGCGAGGCACAGTTTCTTTTTGTCAAAATGACAAAGGAGCTTTTTGCCAAGACTAATCAAAAATAAAATCAAATTATGATCCAGGTTCAACATTTAATCAAACTTTTCGGCAGCTTCAGGGCCGTGGACGACGTGACCTTCGAAGTGCAAAAAGGGGAGGTCCTGGGATTCCTGGGACCAAACGGAGCCGGCAAAAGCACGACCATGCGCATGCTGACGGGCTTTTTCCCGCCAACCTCCGGCACAGCCCAGATCAACGGCTTCGACATCATAAAAAATTCCTTGGAAGCCAAAAGGCAGATAGGATACCTGCCGGAAAACGCCCCGGTGTATCCCGACATGACCGTGGAGGGGTACTTGAAATTCATCGCCGAGGTGAGGGGTTTTTCCGGCTCGGAATTGAAAAAGAAAGTGTCCCGGGCGGTGGAGATCTGCAGCCTTGAGAAAGTCCTGCCCCAGACCGTGGACACTCTGAGCAAAGGCTACAAGCAGCGCGTCTGTTTCGCCCAGGCCATCCTGCCGGATCCGCCGGTCCTTATCCTGGACGAGCCCACGGACGGGTTGGATCCCAACCAGAAGTTCGAGGTGCGCCGCATGATCTCCTCCATGGCGGAGAACAAGTGCGTCATCCTGTCCACCCATATTCTGGAGGAAGTGGACGCGGTGTGCACCAGGGCCATAATAATCTCCAACGGCAAGATCGTGGCCAACGGCTCGCCCGAGGAGCTGAAGCGCCGCTCCTCCCTTTACGAGGCGGTCACGGTCTCCCTTGACGACGCGCCGAAGGACGAGGCGGTAAACGCCATTTCCGCCCTGGCCAACGTGGCGAAGGTGGAGGTCCTGAAAGAGCAGGAAGGGTCTCTGGTCCTGAGGGCGCTGCCCGCGGACGGCAACATTATCGCGCCCGCGGTGGCTGAAGAGATCAGAAGAAGGGGCTGGCGCAGCACCCAGTTCCATGTGGAGGAGGGCCGCCTGGACGAGGTCTTCCGCAACATCACGAGGCAGTAGAAATGAAAACTATCTATAGCATAATGAAAAGAGAGATGAACGGCTATTTCGGCTCCCCGGTGGCCTATGTCTTCATCGTTATTTTCCTGATCCTCTGCGGCTTTTTCACGTTTCAGTTCGGCGATTTCTACAACTCCAACGACGCCAGCCTGAGGACCTTCTTCGTCTGGCATCCCTGGCTGTACCTCTTCCTCATTCCCGCCGTGGCCATGAGGATGTGGGCGGAGGAGCGCCGCACCAGGACCATCGAGCTTTTGCTGACGCTGCCGGTGACGCTGCCCCAGGCCATTTTGGGAAAATTCCTGGCGGGCTGGCTTTTCATCGGCATCGCGCTGCTTCTGACTTTCCCGATGGTCATAACCGTCTGCTATCTCGGGGATCCCGACATCGGGCAGATAATAGCCGGATACATCGGCAGCTTCCTTCTGGCGGGCTGCTATTTGAGCGTGGGCAGCTTCGCCTCCAGCCTCACCAGGAACCAGGTGGTGGCCTTCATCATCTGCTTGGTCATCTGCCTTTTCTTCGTGGTGGCGGGCTGGGCGCCTGTGACCGACGCCCTCGCCAGCAGCGTGCCTTTGAGCGTGGCCAACTTCATCGCCTCGCTCTCCTTTATGTATCGCTTTGATTCCGTGCAGCGGGGCGTCATCGACACCAGGGACCTTATCTACTACGCCTCCGTGATAACATTCATGCTGGCTGCCACCTCGGTAGTCTTAACTTCCCGCAAAGCATCCTGAATACAAAAATGAACTTCTCTTCACAGAAATTTCTGACATCCGTCGTGGGGCTTTTGGCCCTGCTGGCGGTCATCATCATCGTCAATTTCGTCGCTTCTTCAGCCTACCTGCGCTGGGACATTACGGAGGCCAAGACCTACAGCCTCACGGAGGGCACCAAAAAGATGCTCTCCAACCTGGACAGGGACGTGACCCTAAAACTTTTCTACTCCTCCAGCCTGCCGGGGCAGCCCTCCTACATAAAGGCTTTCGCCGGCCGGGTGAAGGACCTTCTGAAGGAATACGAGAACAATTCCAAAGGCGCCCTGAAGCTGGAGGTCCTGGACCCGAAGCTTGACTCCGACGAGGAAGAGTGGGCCCTGAAATACGGTCTGCGCCGCGTTTCCTTAAGCCAGAGCCCGGATTCCGAAGGCTTCTTTTATTTCGGCATCGTGGCGGAGTCCCTGGACCAGAATACCTCGCTTCCGGTGGTGGACATCTCCAGGGAGCGCTATCTGGAGTACGACGTGTCGCAGCTCATATACCAGGTGCTGCACCCCCAGAAAAAAACCATCGGCATACTAAGCTCGCTTCCGGTAACCGGAACGGACAAGCAGGACATGTACGGCGCCAATTCCAAAGGCGTCCAGCAGCCCTGGTTCATCGTGAACGAACTGAAAAGGAACTACGCCGTCAAAAACATCAGGCCCCAGGAGGGCAAGATCCCCGAGGACATCGACCTTCTCATGGTGATCCATCCCAAGGCTTGGCCGGACGAGACCATGATCGCCATCGACCAGTATGTCATGAAGGGCGGCAAAGTCATTTTCTTCGTGGACCCCTTGTGCACCGCGGACCGGGACGAGCACAGCCCTATAATGCCCTTCGGCGCCTCGGACGCCAACGCGCTGTTTGAAAAATGGGGATTCACGATCCAGAGCGGCAAGATCGTGGCCGACCTGGATTACCCGACCATCCTGAGCAACGGCACCGGCGGCCAGGAAAAGAACCCCCTGTGGCTCAGCCCGACGGGGGAGAGCTTCAACGCGAACGAGATCATGACCGCCCAGCTGGACAGGCTTCTGATGCCTTTGGCGGGCGCCATAATCCCCAAGAGCGACGCCAAGCTGACCATCACGCCTTTGGTCTCCACCTCCCTGAACGCCTCCCTTATCGACATCACGGAGGTCTTCCAGGAAGCCAGCGACCTGAGGATGAAATTCAATTCCGACGTTAAAAATTATTACCTGGCGGCCAAGGTGAGCGGCCAGTTTGAGAGCGCCTTCGCGGGACAGACTAACCTTCTGAGCTACGCCCAGGGCGACAACACCGTGGTGGTCTTCGCGGACGCCGACATTCTCTGCGACCAGTACAACATCCGCCAGATCGGCTTCATGGGCATGCAGGCCTATCAGCCCCTGAACAACAACTTCACCTTGATCCTGAACGCCGTCAACCAGCTGAGCGGAGACCAGAACCTCATTGCCATCAGGGCCAGGGACAGCTATGAAAGGCCCTTCACCGTGGTGAGGGAGCTGGAGAAAAAAGCCCAGAGCGAATGGCTGGCCAGGGAGCAGGCGCTCTCCCAGCAGTACGAGGCGCTGCAGCGCCAGCTCTACGAGCTCCAGCAGCAGAAGGACGAATCCCAGCGCATGATCATAAGCCCCGAGCAGGAGAAGAAGATCAAGGAGTTCCAGAATCAGCGCCAGCAGATCGCCAGGGAACTTAAGCAGGTGAGGAAGAACCTTAACCGCGACAAGGAAAAACTCGGCTTCGAGCTGAAGCTTCTCAACATCGTTTTGATCCCGCTTCTGGTCTGCCTCATCGGAATTTTCCTGGCAGTCCGTCACCAATACAAAATCAAAAGAAGATGAACATAAAAACGACGCTTATTCTTTTGCTGGCGGCTCTTCTGGGGCTGGCCGGCATCATGGGATACAGGAAATATCAGGAAATAAAAGACTCCCGGACGCGGCATCTCGGGGCCAAGATCTATGAGAACTATCCCGTCAACGACGTCTCCAAGGTGACCGTAAGGGACAATTCCGGCGAGACCGTGCTGGAGAGGGACGGCAGCCACTGGCTGGTCATGGACGGCAGCAATTTCCGGGCCCGCTATTCCTCCCTGGCCGAGCTTCTGGCCAACATTTACGATATGCGCTCCGGCCAGGAGATCAACGTCAGGAAGTCCGGCTACCAGCAGCTGAAGGTGGCGGATCCCGACGACGTCACCACCAACTCCGGGCAGCTGGTGGAGACCTTCCTTCCGGACGGCACGAAAGTCTCCTCCTTCATCGTGGGCAGAACGAAGGCCAGGAGCATGGAGGACATGCAGGGCGGCGCTTTCCAGCCCGGGGATTTCTTCGTGGGCCAGTACGTCAGGCTAAGGGACGAGGAGAAGCCCATGCTGGTCAAAACCATCTTCCGCATCGGGCCCCGGCCGGAATTCTGGCGGGACACCACTGTCTTGAATTTGAAAAAAGACCAGGTGGTCGCGCTGGAAGGCTCTGATTACGCCCTTTCCGGCGAGGAAGGGGATCTTACCCTTCCCGGCGGCGAAAAGCCCAATTCCGGCGCTCTCATGCGCCTTCTCGAGCCTATGGTGAACCTGAACGCCAAGAGCGCCTCGGAAGAAAAGAAGGAAATGAAGGAAGTTTTGAAAGTCAGGCTGAAAAGCGGGCTCACTTACACTTTGAAAGGACTTGGGGAAGACGGCTCCCCCTGCTACCTGACAGTCAAGGCCGGTTTTGAAGCGCCGGACAGGGGCACCAACGAGGTCACCAGCGCTGAGAAAGCCATGGATCTCAAGACCGCTGACGAAGCGGAGCAGTACAACCAGTGGTTCGGACGCTTCCTCTACGAGATCGAGAAAGGCTCCTACAAGAAGCTTTTCATCAACAGAGAGACCCTGACTCAGCCGGAAAAAGCGGAGGAGGATTCCTCCGGGGAGGAGGGCGCCAAGGGCACTCCCTTCGACGAGCTGGAGGATGTGGAGGATGCCTGAAAAGGGAAAACCTTCCGGAAAGAGGGCCGCGGCGCGGCCCTCTTTTTTTGCCCGACGCTGTCGAATTTGATAGCGGCAGTTGACATTTTGGCGTTCCCGCCGAAGATAAGGTATAATATAAGTATTAAAAATTATTATTGAATATTATTATGGCCTTCGTTCATTTGCACACCCTTTCCGAGTATTCGCTTCTCAAGAGCGCGCTGCGGCTGCAGGACCTAGTCAGGCAGGCCGCGGCGTTCAAGATGCCCGCTCTGGCTTTGACAGACCATATGAACATGTCCGGGGCCGTGCGTTTTTACGATTCCTGCATGGAGGCCGGCGTGCAGCCTGTTTTGGGAGTGGAGGCCGACCTGGAGCCCCTGGCGGAAAATTTCTGGCGCGGGAACGTCATCGAGGACGGAGACCCCGGGCTCATGACCTCCGTCATCCTGGCCCGCTCCAACGAAGGCTACAGAAAACTCTGCCGGCTTTTGACCATGGCCTGGGCCGAAGCCGGGGAGGGGAGGGCGCCCTTTTTAAGGAACGAGTGGCTGAAGGATTCCGGGGACGGCCTCATCTTTTTGACCGGCGGATCCAGCGGCGAAGTCTTCAGGCTGCTTCAGAAGGACGCCAAGGTCGAGGCGGCGGAGTGTTTGGCAAGATACCAGGAGTTTTTCGGAAAGGAGAACGTTTTCCTGGAGATCCAGTGGCACGGCCTGGAATCCGAGCGGGAGGTCATGAAAAGGCAGATCGATCTGGCCCGCTCCCTAAAGATTCCCATGGCGGCCGCCAACGGATGTTTGTATTTGAGAAAGGAGGACGCCGGGATACTCGAGCTGTTGAAAGCCATAGAGTCCGGCAGGACCGTGGACGATCCCGGAGAGCTCACGCCGGAATGCAACCAGTTTTATTTCCGCAGCGAGGAGGAGATGCGCGCCATCTGCCGCAACATCCCCGAGGCCTGCGACAACACGGCCGAGATCGCCTCCCGCTGCATAGTCGAACTGAATCCCGAGAGAAGGACGGAGCTTCCGAAGTTCCCGCTGGAGATAGGGGAGGATTCCGAGGATTATCTTAGGAAAAAAGCCCGGGAGGGGCTTTTGAAGCGCTACCCAGTTTTAAGCAAAGACAAGAACTGCGAGGAGAGCATGAAGATCCTGGGGCGTTTCGACTATGAGCTGGACGTCATCAGGAAACTGGGTTTTGCGGATTATTTCCTCATCGTGTCGGATTACGTGGATTTCGCCAGAAGATCCAAAATACCCGTGGGCCCCGGGCGAGGCTCCGCCGTCGGATCTCTGGTCTCCTATTCCCTGGGCATCACGGAGATCGATCCTCTGGAATACGACCTTTACTTCGAGCGCTTCCTCAACCCCAGCCGCCGCAAGATGCCGGACATCGACATCGACTTCTGCGAGCGCCGGCGCGGGGAGGTCATTGATTACATCAGGGAGCGCTACGGCAGGGAGCGCGTGGCCCAGGTGGCCACTTTCAGCACCCTGCGGGCCAAGGCCGCCCTGCAGGACTGCGCCAGGGTCTTGAAAACGCCCCAGGAAGAGGTGGAGAAGATCTGGGCCATCCTGGAGCGTTTCGTTAAGGAAAGCAATTTCAAGTACGGCATAATAAAGGCGGCCGTCAGCGATTTCCCCGCCATGAAGCGGTACCTGGCCTCGAAGCTCGACCAGAGGGTGAGGGCCCTTTTGTACGCGGCCTCCAAAGTCGAGGACCTGCCCCGCAACATTTCCTTGCACGCCGCGGCGGTGGTCATTTCCCCGTCCGCCTTGTGCGAGCGCATTCCGCTCTTCGGTACTCCCGAGGATTCCAGGACGCAGTGCGACATGTTCGCCGTGGAGCGCATGGGCCTTCTGAAAATGGACGTTTTGGGACTCAGGACCCTGACTATCATAGACGACATGCTTCGCATGGCCTTTGAGGCGGGGGAACCGATATGTCTGGAGGAGGCGCCCCTTAACGATCCGGAGGCGCTTGGCCTTATCGCGAGCGGCGACACCATGGGCGTTTTCCAATTGGAGAGCGAAGGCATGAAGCGGGTGCTGCGCCGCCTGAAGCCCAGGGATTTCAGGGACGTGATCGCGGTGCTGGCCCTCTACAGGCCCGGACCCATGCAGTACATCGATTCCTTTGTCGCCAGGCACAACGGCGAGGAGGAAGTAACTTACGTTCATCCCAAGCTGGCCAGGGTCTTAAGGGAGACTTACGGCATCATGCTCTACCAGGAGCAGGTCATGCAGGCCTTGCACAACATCCTGGGATACTCCATGAGCAACGCGGACATTTTCCGTCAGATCATGTCCAAGAAGAAGACCGCCCTGATGGAGAAGGAGCGGGAGAAATTTATGGCCTGCGCCAGGGAGAAAAAGATTCCTTTGGAAACGGCGGAGAAACTCTACGGCGACATCGCCAGTTTCGCTGGCTACGGCTTCAACAAATCCCACGCCGCCGCCTACGCGCTCATAGCCTACCGCATGGCCTACATCAAGTCCCGCTATCCGGCGGTCTTCATGGCCTCGCTTCTGAACGCCCATCTGGGGGACCACGCTTTCATCATGGCCCTCGTGAAGGAAATGAAGCGCTTTGGGGTAAAGATCAATCCTCCCGACATAAACAACATTTCCGTTTGCCACAGGGCCAGGAAAAATCCCGCCGGCGGATGGGAGATCGATTTCGGCCTGACAGGCATCAAGAACGTGGGCGAGAAGCTCGCGGAGGCCGCGGCGGCGGAAAGGGAGAAAGACGGTCCCTATTCTGACCTGGAGAATTTTCTCTTGAGGATGGACAGAAGGCTCCTGCAGCCCCAGGCCGTGGAGAACCTCATCCGGGCCGGCTGCTTTGATTTCACCGGGCAGTCCCGGGCGGAGTTGTCCCTTCTGGCGGCGGATATTTTGGAGAGCGCCGGACCGCGTTCGGAAAGCTCCCTGCAGCGTTCCTTCTTCTCGCCTTTGAAAAAGGAGGCGAAGACTGAGGAGTGGCCCAGGGAAGTGAAGATCCGCTACGAGCAGGAGGTCATGGGGATCTATCTTTCCGAGCATCCTCTGGAAGCCTGGCGCTCTTTCTGGGAAAAGAAGGTGACCGCCGCCTCGGGGGATCTCGCGGCCATAAGCGCCGAGACGCCGGGCCGCATAGTGGTCATGGGCGGCCTGGTAACCAGCCTGAAGCGCCGGGCCAACAAAAAGGGCGGAGCTTTCACTATTTTGAAAATGGAGGACTTCCAGGGCGATTTCGAAGTCATGCTCTGGGACGAGGCCTCGGAAAAATATTCCCGCAGGATCAAAGCCGGGGAAGTCTGGTTCCTGAAGGGCGCGGTCAAGGAAGGCCGGGCCGACCTTTCACCTACCGTCTGGGCTTCGGCCTTGAAGCGTTTTGATCCCGACGGAAACGAGTTGGAGCAATAGGAAGACCATGCCTGAAAAGAAATACAAATGCGCGCTCTGCAAAAAGGAATACTTAAGAAGCGCCGACCCGAAGACGGATTTCTTCCCCTTCTGTTCCGATCGTTGCCGCCTCATGGACCTTGGCAGCTGGCTCAGGGAGGAATACGTCACGTCCAGGGCGCTGAGCGAAGAGGAGAAAGCCGACATCGCCATGAAGGAAGAGGAAGGGGAGCAGGATGGCTGAGAGTCTTTTTTTCCTGAAGTCTCCCTACTCTCCCATGGGCGACCAGATCCAGGCTATCAAAGATCTTTCGGAGGGCGTGGAGCGCGGCCTGAAAGCCCAGACGCTTTTGGGCGTCACCGGCTCCGGGAAGACTTTCACCATGGCGAACCTGATCGCCCGGTCCGGCAGGCCGACTTTGATCCTGGCGCCCAACAAGACGCTGGCGGCCCAGCTGTACGGCGAAATGAGCAGGCTTTTCCCGGAGAACGCGGTGGAATATTTCGTTTCCTATTACGACTATTTCCAGCCGGAAGCTTACCTCCCGACCACGGACACCTACATAGAAAAAAGCTGCGACCGCAACGATCTTCTCGACAGGCTCAGGCTCTCCGCCACCCGCTCTCTCCTCACAAGGAGAGACGTCATAGTGGTGGCTTCCGTCTCCTGCATCTACGGTCTTTCGAAACCGGAGACGTATCTGGAGATGCGCACCAGCGTGGCGAAGGGCGACGTAATAGACCAGCACGCTTTCCTCCGGTCGCTGGTGGCCATGCAGTACCAGCGCAACGACGATGATTTCCGCCGGGGCACCTTCCGGGTCAAGGGGGACACCATCGACATTTTCCCGGCCTATGAAGACCGGGAATATCTGAGCGTCTCCCTTTGGGGCGACGAGGTGGAGGATCTGAGGATCTGCGACGAACTGACCAACCAGACGCTAAGGCGCGCCGACTCCTTCACGGTTTACCCCGCCTCGCATTACGCCACCAGCTCCGAGATACTGCGTCTTTCCATCGCGGAGATCAAAGAGGATCTCAAGATCCGTCTGGAGGAGTTCAAGGCCCAGGGAAAACTTCTGGAATACCAGCGCCTCTCGGAAAGAGTGAACCACGACCTGGAGATGATGGAGGAGATGGGCTATTGCTCGGGAATAGAAAATTACTCCCGCTACCTGGACCGCCGCGCCCCTGGGGAAATGCCCTACACGCTTCTGGACTACTTCCCCAAGGACTGGCTCATGCTCATCGACGAAAGCCACATCAGCGTGCCGCAGCTGGGCGGCATGTCCAGGGGCGACGCCGCCAGGAAAGACACCCTCGTGCGCTTCGGCTTCAGGCTTCCCGCCGCGAAGGACAACAGGCCTTTGCGCTTCGAGGAAATAAAAAGCAAACTGAACCAGGTGGTCTTCGTCTCCGCCACCCCCGGGGACTACGAGCTGGAGCTCTCCAGGAGGGAGGCCGGCGAGAAGAAAGTCGGATTCTCCATGCCGGTTGAGCAGGTCATCAGGCCCACGGGCCTTCTGGATCCTCTTTTGGAAGTGAGGCCCTCCAGGACCCAGGTCACGGACGTGATCAAAGAGATCAGGAAAAGGGTGGAAGACCACGAGCGCACCCTAATCACGGTCCTGACTAAGCGCATGGCGGAGGAGCTGACGGACTTCCTCATCGGGGAGGACATCGCGGTGACTTACCTTCACAGCGACATCGACACCATGGAGCGCATGGACGTCATCAACAGCCTAAGGACCGGAGAGGTTGACGTTCTGGTGGGGATAAATCTTTTAAGGGAGGGATTGGATCTTCCCGAGGTGACGCTGGTGGCTATTTTCGACGCGGACCAGGAAGGCTTCCTGCGCTCCTCCCGCTCCCTTATCCAGACTATCGGGCGCGCCGCCAGGAACAAGAAGGGCAAAGTCATCCTCTACGCCGACTCCGTGACGGAAGCCATGAAGGAGGCTATGGACGAGACCGAGCGCCGGCGAAGGATCCAGGAAAAATACAACCTGGAAAACGGCATTGAACCCCGCACGGTCTGGAAGGAGATCGACGCGCCCCTGAGGGACATGGTGGAGGCCGACTACGTGGATCCCCAAAAAGACGCCATCGAGAACATGCTCCGGGACCGCCGTCACGGAAGCGTGAAGGAGAACGGAAAGCGGAAAAGCCGCCGATCCCGCCTCGCCTCCCGGGCGGGGAGGAAAAAACTTTTGGACAAGATCAAGGGCCTCTCTCCCGATCCGGATGAGGAGGAATAAAATTCGCAGCTTAAGGAAAAGAGAAATGACCAAAAAAGAAGATTTCACCCCGGTGGGCCGGGCGGAATATAAAAGAAGGCAGGCGAAGGCCGCGAGAATGATCAGGGAAATGGGCTTTTCGGGCTTCGTGGCCGCCGGGCCTTCCAACCAGGCCTATTTCACCGGCGCGAGGGGCGGCTACAGCGACCGGCTGTACGCCACGGTGATCGCGGCCGACGGGGAGGTCTTTCACGTCTGCCCGGCTTTCGAGGAGGGCCGCATGCGGGAGCAGTGGGGGAGCGACGCCGATATCGTTACCTGGCAGGAGGACGAGGATCCGGTGAAGCTGATCTCTCATAGGCTTTCGGGCCTCAAAGGCCCCGTGGGCATCGAGGACACCATGCCGCTCTGGTATTTCAGCGCCTTCAATGCGCGCTGCCGCCAGGGGGCCGTGGACGCCAGCTGCGTCACAAGGGTGCTGCGTTCCATCAAGAGCAAAAAGGAGTTGGAGCTCCTGGAGGGCTCCAACCGCATCATAGGCGAAGCGGTGAAAGCCGCCTTCGAGACGGCCCGGGAGGGCATGACCAATCTGGAAATGTCCGAGGCGGTGAAGGAAGCCTGCCAAGAAAGAGGCGTCAGGGGATCGGGCTTCGTGCTTTTCGGCGAAGCGGCCTCTTTCCCTCACGGCACCAAGCTGCCCCAGAAGCTGAAAAAAGGTGACATTATGCTGTGCGACGCCGGCTGCGATCTCTACGGCTACATCAGCGACATCACCCGCAGCGTGGTCTTCGGCACCCCGAACCGCAAGCAGAAGGAGATCTTCAAGATCCTGAGGGAGGCCCAGGACGCCGCCAGGGAGGCCGCCAAAGCGGGGAACGAACTGGGCGCCCCGGACCTGGCCGCCAGGAAAGTCATAGGCAAAGGCGGCTACGGCTACGACTACGAGAACTTCACCCACCGCCTGGGCCACGGCATCGGCCTGGACGGGCATGAATGGCCTTACCTCTGCCGGGGGAAAAACGTCGTTTTGAAAAAGAACATGACTTTCTCCAACGAGCCCGGCATCTATATTCCCGGAGTTTTGGGCATGCGATTGGAAGACTGCATGCACATAGGAGAGAAAGGCGGAGAGTTCTTCGCCAGCAGACAGAAGAGCCTGGAGGAGATCTGAATGATAGACAGTCACGCCCACATACAGTTTGACGTTTACGACGGCGACCGGGAGGAAGTAATGGAGCGCGCCTGGAGCGCCGGGCTGGAAAGGATCGTCGTCATCGGCGGGGAGAAGGCTCGCAACGTTGAGACGCTTGCCATGGCGGAGAAAAACGACCGCCTGACGGCAGTTGTTGGCTTCCATCCCCTGAACGCCGGGGATTACTCCAAGGAAGAGGAGGAGATCCTGAAAGCCCAGATAAAGGAGCATTCCCCGGCGGCGGTGGGGGAGATCGGCCTCGACTACCACAACAACGTTTATCCCAAGGAGCTTCAGTTCGAAGTCTTTTCCGCTCAGCTTTCATTGGCGAAGGAATTCGACCTTCCCATAGTCGTCCACTCCCGGGACGCCATGGAGGACACGCTTGCCATACTGAAGGATTTTCCCGGCCTCCGGGGCCAGATACACTGCTTTTCCTATGACGCGGCCGCGGCGGAGCGCTTTTTGGAAATGGGCTTCCACATCTCTTTCTGCGGGCCCATAACCTTCAAGAACGGCCAGCTTCAGAGAAGCGCCTCCATGGTCGTCCCTCTGGATAGGCTCCTAGTCGAGACGGACTGCCCCTACATGGCGCCGGAACCCTACAGGGGACGGCGCAACGAGCCGAGCTTCGTCGTGGAGATCGCCAAAGCCCACGCCAGGCTC
Organism: bacterium; assembly: GCA_017649705.1. GTDB lineage: Bacteria > Auribacterota > UBA3054 > UBA3054 > UBA3054 > UBA3054. Next base: position 40,272 of record JAGCGH010000081.1, on the reverse strand, counting down.
CGCGGCCTCTCTTACGAGGAGCTGGACGCCGCCGTGACGGAGAATACCAAAAAACTCTTTATGTTATAATTTCTTCAATTGAAAGTTTTCCCGTTATGGCAGATAATTTCTTCAAAAAACCCTTCATGCGTTTCAAGGTCATCCCCAGGCTGGCCTATTTTCTCACGCTTATGGACCTGAAGACCTGCCGCATCAAATATCACAACGAGGAAAACTACAAGCTTTACGTGGAAAGGGAGAACAAGGGGGAGAACATCATCTTCGGCTCCTGGCACGGAAGGGGCATGCTGCTCCCGGCCATCTACCGTTTTATTTTCGGCTACGACAAGCTTTCCATGATGGTCTCCCAGAGCAAGGACGGGGACATCCTGGCCAGCTATTTCAAGCTTCTCAACGTGGAGTGCGTGCGCGGTTCGGCCCACAAGGGCGGCGTGGCGGCTTTGAAGAATCTCGCCAACATCACCAAAAGCGGCCGCGACACCGCCGTGGCCCTGGACGGTTCCCGCGGGCCCAGGCACAGGATCGAGCCCGGCTTGGTCTTCCTGTCCCGGCTGACCGGGGCGCCCATCATTCCCCTGGGTGTTTCGGCGAAGTTTTCCTTCCGGGCCAATTCCTGGGACCGCTGCATGGTCATATTTCCCTTCGCCACCATCCACATCGTCTTCGGGACGCCCTTTGTGGTCCCCAAGGACGCCAAGGACCTCGCGCCTTACTGCGAGAAACTGCAGTCCATCATGGACGATATAACTCTCCAGGGCGACGAGCTGGCCGGCATCAAGCCGGACGGCAAAGGGCCGGAAAGAAAATAAAGGAGTAAAAAATGTCATTTCGCGACGGAATAAAGATCTTCGGCACCCTGGTGGTAATTGCCATCGTATTGTGGGCCCTGGCCCTGGGATTCAAGAACAGGGAGAAGCCCGTGCCTTACCAGCCGCGTCCCGCCAGGCGGGAGGTGACGGAAAGGAAGCCCCGGACCAGGCGGCGACCGCAGATCAACGTTGTCCAGGAGACCGCCCAGACCAACGCGGCGGCTGAGGAGACCATCTCCATGCGCGAGCTGAAGCACGAGCGGGCGGTCATGTTCGTGCCGGAAGGCGACCCCATCCCCGGCTTCGACACCAAGGGGCTGGTGGAGGACACCCTGACGGCTTTCCGCGGCGGCGCCGACAAGGAAAAGAAGATGAAGCTGATGTACGACATCGCCGTGATAGGGGACAAGATGGTCATGCCGGCCATCCTGGCGGCCCTGGATGACAAGGATCCCGACATCAGGACCCTGGCGGTGGAGGCCATGAAAGCCATCGACGACCCCGCCATCATAGAGGGCGTGGAGAAAGCCCTGAGGGACTCCGATCCGGATCTCAGGGAGGAAGCCTTGGAGTGCGTCGCCATCCTGACTCCCGAGCCCGGGCTCAACGACATCATAATGCAGGCTCTCAACGATCCCGAGGAAAGCGTCCGGGAGAACGCCCTGGACATGCTCACCATGCTGGTGGACGACTGCATGATGCCCTCCTTGGATTACGCCCTGAAGAACGGCGACGCCGACACCCAGGAGACCGCCCTTTCGCTTTTGGAACAGCTCCACGACGGAGGCAGCCACAACGCCCTGCAGCCCATCATCGAGCAGGGGCTCCTCTCCGAATTCAACGAAGTAAGGCAGATGGCGGTCTCCATACTGCAGACCCAGACGGGGCAGGACCTCACCACCTATGAGCAGTGGGTGAAATGGTATGAAGAGAACCGCAAATGAAGAAAAGCGCGCCGAGCGTTTTCAAAAACTGCTTCTTAGGGAAAACGAACTTCTGAAGGATCATCCTCTGGTGGCCGGCGTGGACGAGGCCGGCCGCGGACCCCTGGCGGGGCCGGTGGTCTGCGCCGCCGCGGCGCGGAGCGGCGCGCCTTTCAAAGAGGAGGATCTTCCCTGGCTCATGGAGATCTACGATTCCAAGCAGCTGACGGAGCGCCAGAGGGAGGAGGTTTTTTCTCATCTCATGAACCCTCAAAGCCCCATTGCGGTCTCTGTGGCCAAGGCGGAAGCGGACGAAATAGACGAGACGAACATTCTGAAAGCCACCCACAGGGCCATGAAAAGCGCCGTGGAGGGTTTAAGCGAAAAGCCAGGCTTCGTCCTGGTGGACGGGACGGCGATACCGGGCCTTGAAATTCCGCAGCAAAAAATTATAAAGGGGGACAGTCTTTGCTTATGCATCGCGGCGGCTTCCATCGCCGCGAAGGTAACCAGGGACCATATCATGCTGGAGCTCGACAAGGAGTATCCGGAGTATGGTTTCGCAAAACACAAAGGATATGGGACTGCCTTCCATCTTCAGGCTTTGCAAAAATACGGCCGCTCTCCTGTCCACCGCCGCACGTTCTACGTTGAGGGCCTTGATCCCAAGAAGGACCGAGGCGCAGCGAAGAGGGCGGCTGGGGGAAGATCTGACGAAAAGGGAGCTGGAAAAGAGGGGCTTTCGGATAATAGCCCGCAATTATCGCTCTTCGAGGAATGAGATAGACCTTGTGGCCGAAAAGGGGCGCGTCATCCTTTTCGTGGAGGTCAAGACCAGAAGCGCCGGTAATTTTCACCCCCTCAGGGCCCTGGGCTTCCCGCAGCAGAAAAGGATAAGGGAGGCCTCGCTGGTTTTCCTGCGGGAAAAGGGACTTTCAGGCCGCAGGGTGGGATATGTTTTCTCGTTGGTGATATTGGACGCTTCCGGGCGGGGGACGGTCCATCTCAGGCGCTTCAGGAAACGCAGGGGAGGTTTCCGGCGGAACTTTTAAACCATGGCCTGCTTTGGATTTGCTATAATGGAAAATATGAAAATAATCTTATCCAACGACGACGGCATCATCGCCCCGGGTCTTCTGGCCCTGGCAAAAGAGCTGTCGTCCATTTCGGAAGTGACCATTTTGGCTCCGGAACGGGAGCGCAGCGCCATCAGCCGCGCCATCACGCTAAGGGAGCCGATCATTCTTAAGAAACGCGAGATCCTGGAAGGCATGAAAGCTTACGCGGCCTCCGGCACGCCGGCCGACTGCATGAAGGTGGCGCTTCTTTCCTTCTGCGACCAGCCGGACGTTGTCATAATCGGCCTCAACCCCGGATCCAATCTCTCCACGGACATCGTTTACTCGGGGACCGTGGCGGCCGCCTGCGAGGCCAGCATGCTGGGGACTCCGGGAATAGCTGTTTCCATGGACGATTCCGAGGACGGCAGCTTTAATTTCGAGACCGGGGCCAGGGCGGCCAGGGAGCTGGTGGAAAAGCTTGACTTTTCCAAGGCTCCGGAAGGGATAGTTTTGAACATCAACGTTCCCAACGCGCCCTGGGAGGATATAAAGGGCTGGCGTCTCACGAAGCTTGGGAAAACGAAGTTCCACGAGCGCTACATCCACCGCGTGGATCCCTCCGGCAATGATTATTTCTGGATCAACGGCGTCCTTCTGCCGGACGACGACGATCCCTCCTCCGATTACCTTTCCCTTAAGCAGAACTTCATTTCCGTGACGCCCCTTATGGGCAACTTCTCGCTGCCTCTTGACGAGGAGAAGGCGCGGGAGTGGCTTGGGGCGCTTTTAGAGAATTAGCCTTTTATGACAAGAACGCTCCTTACAGCCCTGTTCGCGGCTTTAATGCTGACCGCTTGCTTCGATTACCGCGAAAGCTGGGTCTACGGAAGGGACGGCTCCGCCACGGTGCACATCGTCTGCGCCCTCAGCAAGGAGTTTTTGGCCAAGGAGCCGGGCCTTACCCTGGAGAAGGAGCGTTTTCTCCTGGAGCCTTTTTGGAACACCAACGATCCCTGCTTCTCCGAAGTGGAGATTTTGCGCTGTGCCCAAATAATAAGCAACGCCCATTTGTGCCTTGACATCAAACTGCGTGGCAGCCTGGAGGACCTTTCCGCTCTGCCTTTCTTCAAGCAGCGGACCATCACTTTCAAGCACGAAAAGTCCGGGCTTACGGTCTGCCACCGCATGGATCTTTCCAACGTCGCCGCGAATCTTCCCTGCGACGGAAGCGTTGTTTTGAGCCACACTTTCCCGGGCGACGTCAGGAGGACCAGCTCGTCCTTCAGCGGCCGCCGGCTGAGGGAAGAAAGAAAGCTCAGCGATCTCTCCGGCGGGAAGCCCTTGGTGATCTTCGCCCAGTGCGACTATCCCGAGCGCTGGCCCTGGAAAGAGACGCTTTACGTGGCGGTCTGCTTTTTGCTCTTCTTCCTTTTCGCCTGGCATTCCCGCAACATCAGGAAGCGCCGCCCCAGGGATCCCGCGCCCGTTCCCGGCGACATCCACAGCCTTGGGGACCTTATGAACCGCTCCGCCACCTTTTTCTCCACGCTGCCCGCGGTCAGGGACGTGGGGCAGAGGGCAAACAGCGAGCTCAGCTTCCATACGCTCCACGCCAACGCCAACCGCATCTCCCATTTCCTTTTGGCGAACGGACTGCGCTCCCGGGACAGGGCCGCCATGCTGGTCGCCAACGGCCGCTGGCGGCATACGGCTCTTCTCGGGATATTGGGCGCCGGCGGCGTGGCGCTGCCCCTGGACGCCTCCAAGAGCCCTGAGGAACTGGCCGATCTCATGAGGAAGCACAACGTCTCTTTCCTGATCCTCTCGGAATCTTTCCAGGCCCTGGGCGGCGAGATGCTTCTTCTGAGCACGCCCTTGAAACAAGTCCTCTGGCTGAGCGGCGACCTGGAGAAAAACATTCTTCCCGAGTGCCTCCTGGCCCAGCCCACGTCTCCGCCTCTCAAGGCCATCACCAGGGAAGATCCCGCCCTTCTCCTGACCGAAGGCGGCAAGGAAATATTGCTGAGCCACGGCGCCATCCTTTCCCAGGTCTTCTCGGCGGCCCAGGCGATGGAACTGAACGCCCAGGACGTCCTTATGACCACCTACGCGCCCAACTCCGTGGAATCCCTCTCCTTCACGGTCTTCCTCCCGCTGGCCACCGCTTCCTGCGTGGTCAACACGGAAAAGGACACCCTGGAGGAATGGTTCTCCGCCCTGGAAAAAGACGGCGTGACGGTCTTCCTGACCGACGAGAAGAACGCCATGGATCTCTCCACCCTTTTCCTGAACAAGATCTCCGGGGAAAAAGATTTCCGCTTCCGCCGCAAACTTGCCGGCATCCTCAAATTCCTTTGCCTGCCGCACGTCTTCCTTATGCGCTCCCTCAAGGAGCGCCTTGGCTTCAAGCTGCGCCGCGTCTACGTCCTGAACGAGGTTAAGGACAAGCGCTTCTATTATTCCGGCCCCATGTACGGCATGGAAGTGATGACCGGTTTCTCAATGGCCGAGGCCGCGGGCATTGCCCTGCTCTCCACACCCTTGAGAAGGGCCTTCGGAGCCTCGGGAGCCCCTCTTGGCAACATCGAGGTAAAAGTGATAGGCCCCGACGGGAAACCCCTTAAAAAAGGCCTCAGGGGCCGCCTGTGCCTGCGCGGCCCCGCGGTCATAAAACGCTACTGGTCACCAGACCAAACCAGCAAGGCCTGTTTCAAGAACGGCTGGCTCATCACTGACATCACCGCCGTTATCAACAAAGACGCCACCATAACCTTAGGAGGAGACACGTAAGATGAGCGATCCTACCGCCGCTGTGATCATAATAGGGGACGAGATCCTCTCCGGCCGCACCCAGGACATCAACGCCAACTTCATCGCGGCCAGGCTGCACCAGCGCGGCGTGGCCCTGAAAAGGATAATCACCATCCCGGACGAGATGGACGTGATCGTCGGCACCGTCAGGGAATACAGTGAAACCTACGACGTTGTCTTCTCCTGCGGCGGCATCGGCGCCACCAGCGACGACCTCACCAGGGACGCCATGGCCCTTGCTTTCAACCGAAAAATGGAACGGAACAAAGCCGCCGAGCAAATGCTATCCACCTACTACGGCGAGAGGATCAACGACCTGCGGCTCAGGATGGCCGATCTTCCCGAGGGCTGCGAGCTCATCGAAAACGAGCTTTCCGGCGCCCCGGGCTTCGTCATCAACAACGTCTACGTTTTCCCCGGCGTCCCGAAACTCATGCGGAAAATGTTCGACGTGATCGAGCCGAGACTCCCCAAGGGAAGCATCGTTACTTTGGAATACCTTTCCCCCATAGGCGAGACTCTTTTCGCCGACCTGATGGAAGCGGCTCAGAAAAAATACCCCGACGTCAAGATCGGCTCCTACCCGGAACTGGACGAAGCCTCCAACAAATGGCGCTGCAAGCTCACCTTCACCTCCTCGACCGAAGAAGCCCTCGCCCCCTGCCGCGACGAGCTCCTCTCCGCCATAAACGATAGAGCGAAAACGCTCTGACCTTCCAACCGCCTCAACATTTTCGAAACTCAAAAAATTCCTGAAATATAGAAACTGTTTAGCAAACCGGACCAACTTTTTGAAGGAAACAGATGGATAAATTAACGCCAGCCAAAGACACGGAAATTTTTGACGCTTTTAAAAACGCGGAGAAAAAGAAATACATTGTCGTCGATCTTAGCGGCGGTCCAGACGCAGAAAGGTATCCCATCAGCTGGCTCGACGATGTTCCCGAGGGTGGCTGGACGGACGAAGACAAGACCACAAAGCTTGTCTTGCGGAGGATCGAGCCAGGAACATTCACTATGGGCAGCCCCAAGGGCGAATTGGGCAGAGACTATAACGAAACTCAGCACGAAGTAACTCTTACCAACGCTTATTACATCGGCATCTTTGAAACAACGCAGAAGCAATACGAATTAATCACCGGAAGCAATCCGTCTCTTAGAAAAGGAGATGTAAGGCCGGTGGAATATGTTTCGTATGATGTGCTTCGCGGGAAGAATAAAGGATCGAGTTGGCCTTATAATCATGATGTGGACGAAGACTCCTTCTTCGGTAAACTACGTTCCAAAACAAATCTGATTTTCGACCTTCCCACGGAAGCGCAGTGGGAGTACGCCTGCAGGGCAGGCACGACCACGGCGCTGAACAGCGGGAAAAATTTGTTCTTTATATATCTTAACAACGGCGGCTTTTATAACTATCACGCCGCGGTCGGCTCCTATTTTCCCAACGCTTGGGGTCTCTACGATATGCATGGCAACGTGAATGAGTGGTGCCTGGATTGGTATCAGGATGATCTGGGCACAGATCCCGTGACTGATCCGCTTGGCGCAGGCTTTGGCAAATACCGTGTGCTCCGGGGCGGGAGCTGGGGCGACGACGCCGACGACTGCCGCTCTGCCCGCCGCGACTACTACTACCCCGTCTACGCCTACGACGTCCACGGCTTTCGTGTAGTCCTAGTTCATTAATTTATCCTTGCTTCAGCCGGGGCGCGGCATGGGCGTGAGCCCGACGCGCAGGCTGAAAGCAAGCGGAGGTGAGCTTGAATATTGAGGCCCGCGTCGCGGGCCTTTTTTATTGTCGATCACGATGATTTGCCTTTTTGGTAAAATTTTATAACAAGGCTAGTTATAATTTTTGCCAAAGCAAACCAAATCAGTTTTTGGGAGAATATATGAAAAGATCCATCCTGCTTATCGTAGCCACGATCTTCTCTATGGCCGGAGAGATATTCGCCGGTTCTATCGCTACGCAAAGAGTGGTGAACGCCTGCGGCTTTATCAAAGGAACGACCACGCTTAGTTTAAGCGGGCAGATGAATGACGCTGCCATGCAAAGCATCTCAGGCGGAATCCCCATGGCGATCTACAACTCCCTGGACAGTTATCTGGCGTTTCCGACTTTGCTTCCGACAACGAAAGCGGGATACGGAGAAAAGACCGAGACGCGGAACGTTTCCGTAAAAACAAAAAACGGAAAATTTCAATGGACGGAAAAGGACGTCACGCCTTATTTCACATTCGTGACCGGAAAAGAAAGGATACGGCCTGACAAGGCTGTTTTAAAATCTAAAGGCACCATTGATACATCTAAACTTGCGGAACTCGAAACTAAAAGGCTTACTGTCTTTGACAAACTGTGCGCCGATCAGAGTCTGGGATATCTTGCTTCCTTAGTCTTCAGTCTTCAACCGAAAGGCAAGAATTACAAATTCTCCTGCAACTATAACGATATACAGGCGAAGGTTTCCGTAAATTCCAAAGGAAAGGCCACCGCCAAGTATACTCTTTCCCCTGAAGCCGCCTATCCCGCTATTCTTGAAAGCGAGTACATATTCACGAACAAATACGATTACTCTTTGGAAATTATCGGCGACGGCGATGTGTATTCCGGTTATTGCGAACCTGACAAGGTCGAGTTTAGGGTTACGAAGAATCCTGACAAGTTCCGCTATTTTTTCTATAAAGGCACAAAGGTAACGAATGATTTCATGACGTTGGAACTTCTGGAAGACACAGAAGTCCAGGCGGCCTTCGGATCTTATGACTTTTCACTCAAGGTTGTCGGCGAAGGATCCGCAAGCGCTGAGTTCATTGGGCCTGACGAAGTGGAAGTTAAAGTTACAGAAAATAAAGACAAGTTCCGCTGCTTCACTGTGAATGGGGAAAGATGCCAGGACAGCGAAATGACGCTCGTTTTGGAAGAAGACACGCTTGTCGAGGCGGTCTTTGGGAATTATGCTCTCAATGTAACGATTTCCGGAAAAGGTTCTGTCAGTTATTCGTTCGTAGACTCTGAAGAAGTCGTGGTTACAGCGATCCCTGGCGAGGAGTTTTTTAAGAGCTTTGAGTGGGAAGGAAACATTTCATACGAAAATCCGTTGAAACTGACGCTAACCAAAGACACGGAACTTCTTGCAACTTTCAAAAAAGCTGAGAAAGAGAAATACATTGTCGTCGATTTGAGCGGCGGTCCAGAAGCTGAGTTGTATCCCGTCAGTTTGCTTGACGATGTTCCCGAGGGCGGCTGGACGGAAGAATACAAGACCACGAAACTGGTCCTGCGGAAGATAGAGCCGGGGATATTCACCATGGGCAGCCCCACTGACGAATTAGGGAGATACATTGATGAAACTCAACACCAGGTAACTTTGACAAACGCTTATTACATCGGCGTTTTTGAAACGACGCAGAAGCAATACGAATTAATTACAGGAAGCGATCCGTCATATTATAAAGGCGATGTTAGGCCGGTAGAGAACGTTTCCTACAATATGATCCGCGGGAAACGTTTCGGCGCAAGCTGGCCTTATAATTATGATGTGGACGAAGACTCCTTTTTCGGAAAACTTCGCTCCAAAACGCAAATGAATTTCGACCTTCCCACGGAAGCGCAATGGGAAATGGCCTGCAGGGCAGGCACGACCACCGCGCTGAACAGTGGGAAGGATCTGACCAACGAAGAGCAGTGCCAAAACATGGATGAAGTTGGACGCTACAGCTACAACGGCGGATCCGATAATTATCACGCCGTAGTTGGCTCTTATCTTCCCAACGCCTGTGGCCTCTACGATATGCACGGCAACGTGTTCGAGTGGTGCTTGGATTGGTATCAGGAAGATCTTGGCACCGATCCTGTTACAGAACCCGTAGGCGCGAGCTCAGGCAGCTGTCGTGTGGCCCGGGGCGGGAGCTGGCTCAAATCCGCCTGCTACTGCCGCTCTGCCAACCGTGCCGGCAGAAATTCCCCCTCCGACCATTTGATAGACGGCGGCTTTCGTGTTGTCCTAGTTCAAAATGTGTTTTCTGGACAGAAAAATAAAAAGGATTTTGAATTTGAGATCAAATCCGGGACAGAAAACACCCTGCCGGTTTTTAAAGTGAAGTTATTTGGAAAACTGCCGAACGGAACGGAAAAGCCTTTAGCTGAAATGGGTGAAATCGAATATGACGGAGCCAGCGGAATAGTGGTTGGAGCGGGTCTGCATAAATTGACCTGGATTTCGGACGCGGCTTACACCAACATAATGGATGAAGTGGAATTGAGAGTTGAATACGAAGATGTGACGGAACAAGCGGCCTATCTTGTCCTTGATACAACTAGCAACAAGATGAGGGTCTCTTCAGATGCGCCGGATACGACAGACAACAAATGCCGCACGGATGAACTCTGGCTCAGAAGGATCGAGCCGGGAACGTTCAACATGGGATCTCCCGAGGACGAATTGGGCAGAAGTAACGAAGAGACGCAGCGCGAAGTAACACTTACCAAAGCTTACTACATAGGCGTCTTTGAAACGACGCAGAAGCAATTCCAGAATATTTTTGGTGAAAATCCTTCGTATAACACTGGCGACATGAGGCCAGTGGAAGAAGTTTCCTACAATAAGCTCAGAGGATTTGCAAAAGGTTTCGCTTGGCCGGAGGATCACGGAGTTGACGAATGGAGTTTTATGGGACAATTGAGGAAAAAGGCGGGAAACGTCTTCGATCTGCCCACGGAAGCACAATGGGAGTATGCCTGCAGGGCAGGCACGACTACCGCGCTGAACGACGGTAACAATATTACCAATACGGTCAGCGACGGCTGCCTGGCAAAGTTGGCTCGTTACTATTGTAACCGCAACGACGGCAAAGGCGGATATAGCGAACATACTACAGTTGGTTCCTATTCTCCCAACGCTTGGGGTCTTTATGACATGCACGGCAACGTGTGGGAATGGTGCTTGGATTGGTACGGCTCATACGCCGGGTCGGAAACCGATCCCAGGGGCGCGAGCTCAGGCAGCTCCCGTGTGATCCGGGGCGGGGGCTGGGGCTTCTACCCCGACCTCTGCCGCTCTGCCACCCGCATCAGCTTCGCCCCCGACCCTGGCGTCGTCAACCTCGGCTTCGGCTTTCGTGTGGTCATAACTCAATAATTTAATTTAAAAGGGAGACGTTTTGCGTCTCCCTTTTTTTGTTTCTTTTGGTCCGTTTTGTTTGGGCTTGGTCAGATGGCGTTGCCTTTGGCGGCGCAGTAGACGCCTTCCGCCACCGCTCTGGTGACGTCCCTGTCGAGGGCGGAGGGGATGACGTAGTCGGGCCTGAGTTCGTCCTCGCTGATCATGGAGGCGATGGCCTGGGCGGCGGCCAGTTTCATTTCTTCCGTGATCTTTTTGGCGCGGGCGTCCAGGGCGCCGCGGAAGATGCCCGGGAAGGCCAGGACGTTGTTGACCTGGTTGGGATAGTCGGAACGGCCGGTGCAGACGACCTTGGCGCCGGCGGATTTGGCCAGTTCCGGATCGATCTCGGGAGTGGGGTTGGCGCAGGCGAAGATCATGGGGTCTTTATTCATGGTCTTGACCATGTCGGCGGTCAGGATGTTGGGGGCGGAAACGCCGATGAAGAGGTCGGCGCCCTTGACGGCTTCAGCCAGGCCGCCGGTGCCTTTGTCGCGGACCGCGAAATCGAGAAGCTCGGCTCTCTTGGGATCCAGGGTCATGTGCTCTTTACTGATGATGCCCTTGGTGTTGAGGAGCGTGAAGTCTCTGGCGCCGTTGGCGTAGAGGAGGCGGGAGATGGCGGTTCCGGCCGCGCCCACGCCGTTTATTACGATCTTGAGGTCCTCGAGCTCCTTGCCGACGATCTTCAAAGCGTTGTAAAGGGCCGCGAGAGTTACCACCGCGGTGCCGTGCTGGTCGTCGTGGAAGACCGGGATGTCCAATTCGTTGATAAGGCGTTCCTCGATCTCGAAGCAGCGAGGGGCGGAGATGTCCTCAAGGTTGATGCCGCCGAAGACCAAAGAAATGTTTTTGACGGTGGCGATGAATTCCTCGACGTTCTGGGTGTTGACGCAGATGGGGAAGGCGTCCACGTTGCCGAAGGATTTGAAGAGGACGGATTTTCCCTCCATGACGGGAAGCCCCGCCAAAGGACCGATGTTGCCCAATCCCAAGACCGCGGAGCCGTCGGTGATGACCGCCACGTTGTTCCATTTCCTGGTGTAGAGGTAGGCCTTGCTCGGGTCGTCCTTTATTTCCAGGCAGGGGGCGGCCACGCCGGGGGTGTAGGCGGTCGAGAGGTCGTCCTTGTTTTCCAGGGGGCAGGTGGGCTGCACGGTTATCTTGCCGCGCCATTCTTCATGCTTTTGGAGGGCCAGAGAGAAATAATCCATATTTTCCGTCCTTGTTTTTGTTTATGGATAGATTTTATCATATTCCTCCCCGGCGTCCGGAAGCCGGTTACTTGGTGGAAGAGACGCTTAGGTTTTGATAAAATATAAGAAAGATTTATCTTTTAATCACGAAAGAGGTTTTTTATGCCCAAAGCCGTCAAAAAAGACATTCCGGAAGTTTATTTCACTTCCATCCGCACGAAAGTTGGCACTAGCCTTCTGGACAAATTATCCCGCCTTTTGGACAAGGCCGGATTCGGGAAACTTGGCCTGGAAAGAAAATACGTGGCCGTGAAGATCCACTTCGGGGAAAGGGGGAACCTGGCTTTCCTGAGGCCCAACTTCGCCCGCACGGTGGTGGACAAGATCAAGGAGGCGGGCGGCAAGCCCTTCCTGACGGACTGCAACACGCTTTACGTGGGGTCCCGGAAGGACGCCCTGGAGCATCTGGAGACCGCCATGCTGAACGGCTTCGTGCCGGAGGTGGTGGGCTGCCCGGTCATCATCGGCGATGGCTTGAAGGGGACGGACGAGGTCGCCGTGCCCGTGAAGGGCGGCGAGATCCTGAAGGAAGCCCTCATAGGAAGGGCCGTGATGGACGCCGACGTGGTGGTCACCCTGAACCACTTCAAGGGGCACGAGATGATGGGCATGGGCGGCGCCATCAAGAACCTGGGCATGGGCTGCGGCTCCCGGGCCGGGAAAAAAGTCATGCACTGCGACAGCATAGTGGAAGTCAACTCTGAGCGCTGCGTGGGCTGCGGAGTCTGCGCCAGGACCTGCGCCCACGGGGCGCCGGTCATAGAAAAAAGGAAATGCCATATCGCGGAGAACGTCTGCGTGGGCTGCGGCCGCTGCATCGGGGTCTGCCCCACGGACGCCATCGCGCCCATTTGGAGCGACAAGGCGGGGCTTTTGGATCTTAAGACCGCGGAGTACGCGCTGGCGGTGGTCCAGGACCGCCCGAACTTCCACGTCAACTTCGTCATGGATGTGTCACCTTTCTGCGACTGCCATCCCGAGAGCGACGCTGCCATCGTGCCGGACGTGGGCATCTTCGCCTCCTTCGATCCGGTGGCGGTAGACCAGGCCTGCGCGGACGCCGTTTTGGCCCAGCCTGTAATCGAGAACAGCTACCTTGGAAAGAGCAAGGTGAAAGGCCGGGACCACTTCGGCTGCGTTTCCCCGAGCACGGACTGGACAAAACAGCTATCCCACGCGGAGAAGATCGGCATGGGCAGCCGCAAGTACAAGCTCGTCAAAGTGGAGAATTGACCGCTTTTTTCCTCCAACGATATGATAAAATCTTAGAATAACTCTCTAAGGATATATTATGCGAACCCTGAAAAAGCTTTTTCTCGCCCTGGCCGCGCTTTTGGCGGCCGGCTGCTCCTCCGTCAACTACAACCAGATTACCACGGTCGTTCAGCTGAACAATCCCATTTACAAGGTGGGCGGCAGCCAGCAGACGGAAGCCTACCGCCTGGCCAAGAAGCGCTTCACCTACGCGGAAATGGTGCCCTTCGCCTCCGTGGAGCAGCTGTACCCCGCGCTGCAGACGAAAAAGATCGACGCAGCGGTCTTCGACAGGCCGACGCTTGATTACGCCGCGGCGCTTTACAAAGATTACTTCGTGGTGCTGCCCGAGGATCTCGCCGACGGGCATGTGGCCATCGCCTCCTCCCTGAATAACAAAGCGCTTATGAAAGAGGTCAACGCTTTCATCAAAAAATACAAGGAGGACGGCACCTACAAGGAAATGTACCGCCGCTGGATCGAGAAGCCGCATTCCGCTATGCCGAAAATTGGCGAGGCAAAGGAACCCAGAGCCACTTTGAAGTTCGCCACCGAGACCGAGAACACGCCCATGAACTTCCTTAACGAGAAGGGCGAGCTCACGGGCTTCAACATCGAACTGATCAAGCGTTTGGCCCTTTACCTCAACGTCAAGGCGGAAATAGTCGTAATGGACTACTCCGACCTCTACGAGGCGGCGGGCGTAGGCAGCGTCGATCTGGCCGTGGCCAGCATGGACGTACTTGACAGCATGAAAGGGTCCGTGCTCTTCAGCGACGAATACATCGACTGCCCGGTGGCGGTCATGGTCCGCAAGGAAAAATAAAATGGCTTTCCTTTCGTTTTTGAAAAACATCATCTCTCCCGAGATCACGGTGGTCTCCGGGCTGCCGCGCTCCGGCACCTCCATGATGATGAAGATGCTGGAAGCGGGAGGAATTCCTCCTCTCCAGGACAACATCAGGACCGCGGACGAAGACAACCCCAAGGGCTACTACGAATTCGAGCGGGTGAAAAAACTTCCCAAGGACACCGCCTGGCTTCCCGAGGCGAAAGGGAAGGCGGTCAAAATAATCGCCCTGCTGCTGACGAAGCTTCCCCTGAAGGGCTACCGCTACAAGGTGCTCTTCATGCGCCGGGACATCGAGGAGATCCTGGCTTCCCAAAAGCGGATGCTTGTGCGCCGGGGCGAGGCGACCGACAAAGTTTCCGACGAGGAGATGATCACGACATATCACAGGCATTTGAGCGAAGTGCTGTCCTTTCTGGACGCCAATCCTTGCTTTACAGTCTTTTTTGTCAACTACAACGACCTTATGCGCGACCCCGCCGACTGGATCCCCAGGATAAACGTTTTCGTGGGCGGCAAACTCGACGAGGAGGCCATGAAGGCCGTGGTCGATCCCAACCTTTACCGCAACCGCCGCTGACCTTTTATGCCTCCACATTTTCACGGCGGATCCCAGGGTGATAAGATAACCAAAGCGGGCATGAAGATCCTGCTGGGCTATGTCTGGCAGTACCGCTACCGCTTCCTAATAGGCGTATTGGGCCTGGCCTGCATCGATATGGCGGTGCTTCTGATGCCGCGCTTCATCGGGCAGGCTTTCGACGCTTTGTCCGACGGCACGGCCACCAGGGAGCTCCTTACGAGACTGTGCCTCACTATGATCGGGATCATGACCTGCGGCATCTTTTTCCGCTTTTTGTGGCGCTATTGTTTTTCCGGCGTGGGCCTGAAAATAAACCGCGACTTGAGGCAGAAGATCTTCGACCATCTGCAGACCATGCCGCCCGAGTATTTCGACAAGCACAGGGTGGGGGATCTGACCGCGCACATGACCAACGACGTGCAGGCGGTGGAGCACTCCGTGGCCTTCGGCATGCTGGCGGGGGCGGACTCCCTGGTCATGGGCAGCGCCATCATCGTTCTGATGCTGACGGAAAACTGGAAACTGGCGCTCCTGGTGCTCATCCCCGCGCCCATCATCATGGTGGTGGTCAGGATAATCGGCCGGCAGATAAGAGTTTTGTTCGGCAAAGTCCAGGAGGCCTTTTCCGCCATGAACGAAAGAGCCCAGGAGATCTTCGCCGGCATCATGGTGGTCAAAGCCTATGGCGACGAGGAGGCCTCCCTTGATTCCTTCGGCAAAGAGGGGAGAGCCTACGTGGACAACAGCATCGCCCTGGTCAGGAAGTGGGCCATGATGGGCCCTCTCATC
Organism: bacterium; assembly: GCA_017649705.1. Classification (GTDB taxonomy): domain Bacteria; phylum Auribacterota; class UBA3054; order UBA3054; family UBA3054; genus UBA3054. Next base: position 24,774 of record JAGCGH010000081.1, on the reverse strand, counting down.
ATGGTGGTCTCCAACCTCTGCATGGCGCTTCTGCTGTGGTTCGGCGGAAAAAGGATCATCATGGGCGAGATGCCCCTGGGCACCTTCACGAAATTCTACATGTACCTGGGGACCATGACCTGGCCCATGATCGCCATCAGCGAAGTCATCAACCACCTGGAGAGAGGCTGCGCCAGTTCGGAAAGGATCCAGACCATCCTGGACGAGGAGAGCGCCATCAAGGACGGAAAGGAAAAGGTGAAGGGGAAGACTCTCCTTGAAATAAAGGACCTCACTTACAAGTATCCCGGCGCCGTAAAGAACGCTCTGGAAAACATCACCTGCCACGTGGCGGAAGGGGAGACGCTCGGAATAGTCGGACGCACCGGCTGCGGCAAAACGACCTTGGTGGACCTTTGCATGCGGCTCTATTCGCCGCCCAAGGGAACGGTCCTGCTGAACGGCAGGGACGTTTCGGAATACAGGCTGGACGAGCTGAGGGGCGTCTACGGCTACGTGCCCCAGGAGCCCTTCCTCTTCAGCATGACCATAAAGGATAACATCCGTTTCGCCAGGCCTGAAATGGACGACGAGGAAGTCGTCTACTGGGCCAAGAAAGCCTTCATCCACGACGACATCATGCGCTTCAAGGACGGCTACGACACCTGGGTGGGGGAGAGAGGCGTCACCTTGTCCGGCGGACAGAAACAGAGGATCGCCATCGCCAGGGCCCTGTCCTTGAGACCCAGGATACTGGTCCTGGACGACGCCCTTTCCGCGGTGGACGCGGAGACCGAGAGCGAGATCCTGAAGGAGCTTGGAACTTTGAGAGGAGGCGCCACCAACATCATAATAGCGCACCGCCTCTCCGCCGTGAAGAACGCCGACCGCACCATCGTTCTGAACAACGGGAAAATAGAGGACATCGGCACCCACGAGGAGCTGAAGGAACGCTCGCCCTATTATAAGGAGCTCTATATGCTTCAGAGCGCCGTCATCGAGGAGGGGAAATGAGTCACGATCATCATGATTTTGATTCGGAAGCCCAGTATAAAAGCGGCTTTGATATAAGCTATATCAGGCGCTTTTTGGGCTACGCCTCTCCCCAGAAGCTCTACATCTTCCTGGCGCTGCTCTTTCTGGCGCTTTCTTCGGCCACCCAGCTCATCACGCCGAACATCTACAGGAAGAGCATAGACAACTATCTCGTTCCCTTATACACCTTCGCAAAGCCCGATCAGGAAGTCCTCAATAAATATCCCGAACTTTCCGAAGTTTCCATCAAGGCCGGCGGCGACACCCTCGCCGTACCCATGAGTTTTTTGGAAAAGAACAAGGACATCAGCGACTCCATAAAGGACAAGGGCGAGAACCACTACGTCTTCCCGGAAGTTGATTACGACGGGACCCACGGCTTCGTTTACGGCGGCAACTGGTTCGTGCCGGACAGCCAGTTCGCGGACATCGACCCCATGCTGCTGACTAAGATAAGGGGCACGGATATTAAAGGCTTGAAGAGGATGTTTCTCTTTTTTTTAATAGTTCTTATAATTCGTGCTTTTGCCGATTATTTCCATAGACTTACGCTTGAAGTAGCCAGCCAGCGCACGATGTACACTCTTAGAATGGAGCTATTCAATCATCTTCAGAGTCTATCTGTTTCCCTTTACAACAGAACTCCTATCGGCAGCCTTGTCACAAGAGTTACGAACGATATTGAGGCTATTAATACAATGCTGTCTACGGTAGCTGTCCAAATGTTAGTTAGCGTTACAATGTTTGTCGGCTCTTTAATTATTGTTTTTTTCATTAACTGGAGACTTTCATTGATTGCTCTTACACTTCTCCCTTTTTGCGTTTTAATTACTTTTTTCTTTAGAATAATGATGAGAAAAGTTCAAAGAGAATTACGTAGGATGCTATCTGGAATAAATGGAAGTTTGATAGAAGTTTTTTCTGGTATTAAGATTATTCAATCTTTTAATCAGCAGAAGCGTATGAGGGATATGTTTGTCATTATAAATAACGTTTATTATAAAGTAGGGTTTAAAAACGTTATTTATATGGGCATTTTTGGTCCTGCCCTTGATCTTCTTAAGCATTTTGGAACCGCACTTGTTGTTTTATATGGCGGTGTTTGTGTGCTGAAAGGCAATCTTACTCTTGGCTCATTAATGGCTTTTATTACTTATTTAGACAATCTTTATAATCCTATCACTCAAATAAGCGGTCAAATAACTCAGCTTCAAACCAGTTTGTCATCTTTGGAAAGGAGTTTCACGCTTCTCGACACCAAGAACGAAGTAGCCCAGCCGGAAAATCCTGTGATAGTCCCTGATCCGAAAGGCGAAGTGGAATTCCGGAACGTGGACTTCTCCTACATCGAGGACGAGCAGGTCCTGAAAGACGTCTCCTTCAAGATCGAGCCCGGCAAGAGCATCGCCGTCGTGGGCCCCACCGGCGCCGGGAAATCCTCCCTTATAAACCTGGTCTGCCGCTTCTACGACGCCAACAAGGGGGAGGTGCTCTTAGACGGCGTGAACGTCAAAGATTGGTCCAACGAGGAATTGAGGAAGCACATCTCCATCGTCTTGCAGGGAACCTTCGTCTTCAGCCGCTCCATCTATGAGAACATCGCCCTGGGAGACCCGACCATCACCAGGGAGAAAGCCATCAAGGCCGCCGAGACCGTCTGCGCCAACCAGTTCATCGAGAAACTGCCCAAAGGCTACGACGAAGTGATGGCGGAACGCGGAGCCACGCTCTCCGCCGGCGAAAAACAGCTCCTGTGCTTCGCCAGGGCTCTGGCGCATGATCCCAGGATACTGATCCTGGACGAAGCCACCAGCAACGTGGACCCGGCCACCGAGCATTTGATCCAGGACGCCATCGACAAACTGATGATCGGGCGTACAAGCATGATCGTGGCCCACCGCCTCTCGACCATCCACAAGGTGGACGAGATCTTCGTTCTGGACGACGGCAAGATCATAGAAAGGGGCAGCCACGCGGAACTGATGGCCAAGAAAGGCGCCTACTACGACCTCTATCTCCTGCAGTTCAGCCGCAGGATCTGACAAAAATATTATTTCTCCAGGTAGATCAGCTCGCCCCTGACGTCCTCTATCCCGAAGGACTCCTTCAAAACGCTCACGTAAAGGTCGATCTGCTTCTCATTCTCCTCGTGCTCGCTGCCGGTCTTGAAATCGTAAACGACGATCTTCTTTGGATCCTGCGCACATGGGAAGAAATGCACTCTGTCCATGATGCCTTTTATAAGCTTGTCATCCCTGAGGAACATGAAGGGCATCTCGCGCCTGACTTCGCATTCCTCCGCGGGCTTTACGAAAACGTTCTCGGGATGCCTGGCGATGTAAGCGTCAATGACCGCCTTGGCTTCCGCGGCCTCCTCCTTGGGAAGATCCGCGGGTTCCGAGATCTCGCCGTCGAGCCATAGGATGCTTTCGCAATAAGCGTGGATAGCGCTGCCGCGCCGCATGGCCGCTTCCCTTCCCAGGTCCGGCGCAGCGAAGCCAGCCGCCGCTTCCCCTTCGCTTCCTTCGTGAGCGATTAGAGAAGGCGAGACAGTTTGGCGCCTTCTGGTCAGCCTGCCGTTGAAGACAGGTGAGAGGAAGGTTTCCGCCTGCCCTTCGGCGGGAGTATTTTCAGACGCTTCTTTTTCGTACCAGTCGCTCTTTCCGACGTAGCCTTCCAGCGCCTGCAGATGGGAATTGAACTTTAATTCGGATTTTGACTTGTCGCAGACGATATAGAGCGCTTTGGAAGCCCTGGTAAGGGCCACGTAGAAAAGATTGCAGTTTTCCAGGTAATTTTTGTCAAGAAGCTCTCTTTCCAGATCGTAATATTCTTCGGAAGCGAAATAGGCGACCTTGTTGCATTTCTTGATGAAAGTCGACACTCGCGGCCGCTCGAAGCCTTTGGAAGGGATCTCGCCCTTAAGATAGCTGCCCGGTTTGATCTCGCTGAGAGGAAGATCTTTTACCGGCACCACGACCATGTCGTAGGTGAGGCCTTTGGCCGTGTGGATAGTGGAGACGATAACTTTCCCGGTGTCGACTTTCTCGCGGGGGTGCTCGTAGTTTTCAAGGTAATCCATCAGGCCTTCCAAGTCGTTCGGACAACCCTTGTAGGCGGCGACCGCCTGCATGAAGTCGGAAAGATTCCGGGAAACGCTCCGTGCTTCGGCGGGATCGGCGTCCTCCTTCCAGGCCGCCAGCAGGCGTGAGACCGTTTCGAAAACGCCGTCCCTGAGAAGCCGCCTTCTCCAGCCGGAAAGCGTTTCCCCGAGGTCGTCTTCCGGGAAGAGCGACCTCAGGGGAGAATTCCTAAGAATGAAGAGGGAAAGCGTGTCGCCGGGATCGGACAGGCAGCGCAAAAAGGCCTGCAAGATCCTGGTCTCGGGATATTCCTTTATGGTGACGTTGGAGGTCGTGGCGCAGGGGATGCCCCGTTCTTTCAGCAGCGCGAGCACCTCTTCCACCTGGTCGTTTTTCCGGCAAAGGACGGCGGAAGAAAGGCCGCGTTTCCAGGGAGCGATCTCCTCCAAAGGTTTGACCGCCGCCTCAAAAATTTCTTTCGAGTCCTCGACGAAACTTATGGAAGCGAAGCCTGATCCGCCTACAGCGGAAATATGCTCCCGGTAGCGGACATCCTTGACCCAGTCGGCGAAACAGGGCAGGGCGAAGATCCGGTTGACCATGGTCAGGACATCCGGAACGGAGCGGAAGCTTTTGAAGAGCTGTTCCGTTTCGAATCCCTCCTCGTAACGTTCGAGGAATTTGTTGAAGATCTCCGGGGAGCTGCCGCGCCAGCTGTAGATTGATTGCTTGACGTCGCCGACCACGAAAAGACTTTTTTCATCGTCTGAGATCGCTTCATCCGCCAGGGGGCTCATGATCTCCCATTGCTGCCAGGAGGTGTCCTGGAACTCGTCGATCAGAAAATGGCTGATGCCGGTGTTGAGACGGAAATAAACCTCCAGTCCGATCTCCGGGATCGCCAGAAGCTTCGAGACGGCCAGGGAGACGTCCGAGAAGGTGAAGAGATTCCGCTCGAATTTAAGGGCCAGCAGGACTTTCTGGAAATCCCGGGCCAGCTCGTAGGCCGCCGCCGTTTCGCCGCGCCTTTTCATGATCTCGCGGGTGCCGAGGTAGCGCAGCATGTTTTTCAGATCCTCCAGCGACTCCTCTGTCAGCATCAAATCGTCGATATTGGACCAGTCCGGCTTGCCGTCCTCGAGGAGCTTTCTGACCTGGGAATTTTTACTGGTAAGATCGGAGCATTTCCCGGTAGCCGCCGCTTTGGAAACAGCGTTGAAAAGCGTTTCCAGAACGCTTTTTTTCTTAGGAAGAGAAGTGTGCAGCTCCTTCGGCTCGAAGTCTGACACAGGGGAGCTGAGCCGTATTCTCGCCACGGTTTCCGGAGGAATGGAGAGGCTCTGTTCAGCCAGCTTCCCAAGCGCCTCCAGGATCGTTTTGGTGGCTCGGCGCAGCTCGTTGTCTTCGCTCAGCGAGGCCAGAAGGGAGAAAAGTCTGGCCGGATCCCTGCTTTTCAGGACCAGAAGTTCGTCCAGGGCGTCTTTCAGAAATTGGTTTTGGAACTTTTTGTCAAGGATCTCCACGGTGGGATCCAAACCGAGGTCGAAAGCGAAACAGCGCAGCAGCTTGTAGAAGAAACTGTCATAGGTGGAGATTTTGGCAAAAGGCAGTTCCCTTATGAGAAGCTCCAGCCATTTTTCGCATTCCTCCTTGCTGGGGACGCCGTCCAAACCGGCGGAAGCGTAAAGATCCCGCAGGTGTTTTTCGCTGAGGACGGCGTTAGCCAGATCCAGCAGGATGCGCTGGAGCATTTCGTGGGCCGCGGCGTTGGTGAAAGTGAGCGCCACTATCTCCGAGGGGCGGACGCCCAGGCTCAGGAGCTTGATATAGCGTTTGGCCAGGCGGAAAGTCTTGCCCGTGCCGGCGGAGGCGATGATGGCGCTGTTAGATATCACCGGCATAGCAGTTCCTCCACGGAAGCGAAGCGTTCCTCCGCGGACATTTCGCAGAAGAAACGGTAGGGACATTTGCCGCAGCTTTTGTTTTTCGGATCGTAAACGTTCCCGAAAGAACTTTCCCGGATATCCGCCAGCACGGCCCGCAGCCTGATCATGGGCGTTTCAAGCTCCCGCTCGAGATAGAAACAGGGCTGCCGTTTTTCGCCGCTGAAATTCACGAAGGAGGAGCGCCAGGAGGATTTAGGGTAACGCTCCTCCAGTAGCGCGGCGTAGGAGCTCATCTGCAGATCCTCTTCCAGGTCTTTTGGCTTTTTCGCGGTTGATCCGGTCTTGTAGTCCACGACGCAGAATTCATTTTCGCCTTTCTGATCCAGCCTGTCGAGACGCCCGGTGAGGACTATCCCGTCAATATCCTTTTCCAGCTTCTCCTCCGCCTGTACTATCCGCCAGCCTTCCTCTTCGCGCCGGCAGTGCTCCAAAGAGAAGGGCCCGAATTTTCTGCTTAGCTGATCAAGCTGGAAATCCGCCAGGGCGGGCGGAAAACCGGTCAGTTCCCGGCGTTTTACGGATTCCAGGGATGCGGCCAGAAATTTTTCGCATTCTTCCGGATCGGAGCCCACGCGGCCTTCGATCTTCGCTTTGGCGAAAAGCTCCATCACCTCGTGGGCGATGTTGCCCAAAAAAAGCGGAGGCAGTTCGTTGTAGATCCTGTCTTTTCCATCCACTCCCAGCTGACGCAGGGCGAACTTGAAAGGACATTCCCGGAAATCGTTGAGCCTTGACACGCTGACGCGCCCGAGGCTTCGCTCCAGCTTTTCCCTGATATGAAGGCTGAGTTCTTCCCCCGGGGGCTTGGGCAGGAAGAAAGAAGGAAAGAGACTTTTTTCACCGGCCGAACTTTCGGAGTAGAACTTCCTGATATATTCGGCCCTGTCGCGAACGCTCTCGCTCTCGTCGCAAAGCAGCGGGGAAAGATCCCGGAAGAAGCCGTTCAGTGACTGCTTGCAGGAGAAGAGGCAGGTCTCCGCGGCGGGGTCCGCGAGGGTCCTCAAAAAATAGCGGTCTCTTCTCATTATGTCTTCGCAATTCGTCATGCCCAGCCGCGTTTTGAGCTGGTCCGGCAGGAAAAGGTCGGCGGCTTCTCTCTTCGGGAGTATGTCTTCGTTAAGGTCGCAGATAATTATGACCGGTGAGTCGTCGAGGAAAACTTCCAGCCAGCCCGTAAGGTCAAGGGCGTTCGTTTCAGTTTGGGAAGCGATATGAATATTGCGCGCGGCTTTGGAGAGCCGTTTCAGGAAGGCGAGCCCGGTAATTTTCCCTTCCCGGACTCTCGAGGAAGCCAAGGCTTCGGCGTACTCCGCCAATTTTTCCCAGGCCGAGGCGTCCTCGGGGGTTTGGCCGGGCAGAATCTTCAAGAGCGTTTCCCTGAAAACCGACAGCCATTCTTGTTTCGACTTTTCCTGACGCCAGGGCGCGATGAGCGCTTCCAGCCAATCGAAAACTTGTTTCGCCGTTTCGTTGCCGGTCTTGGCGAACATCCAGTCCTTGGGATATTCGCCCAACGTTTTTTCCAGACTGTCCAGCCAGCCGGGCAGGAAGTCCTCGAGATGGCCTTTCGTCACGGCCCGTTCCAGGCAGGGCAGGCGCAGCGCCCTCAAGTAGGCGAAGACGTCAGCTTTTTCCAACAATTCCGCGAGGGATCGCAGGAACAAGCCTGCTTCCGTTTCCGCGAAAGGCCGTCCGGAGGCTTCGTGTATCTGGACTTTGGCGGCGCTTCCGAACTCTTTCAAGAAAGGAACAAGATCGCCGTCCTGGGTCGCTATGGTCACGTCGCCGCAGGACAGTTCTCCGTTGGGGGAAAGCTCTCTAAGTTTCGCGAAGACTCCTTCCGCCTCCGCCGTCGGATCGGCAAAGATCTTCACCGCCTCAGGCTTGGCGGCCAGGGGAGGGAAGGCAGCGTCATTTTTGAGAAGCCCTTTTTCGTCGAACCAGCCTTCGCCGACCGCCACGACGCTGACGTCGAAGTCCGGCCTTTCGTAGAGCGCTTCCAGAAGAGGAATCCTTTCGCGGTAGCCGATGACATACAACTTTCTTTTTTCGCCGGGCGGTGAATTAAGGCAATCTTCAAGAGATAGGCACTCGTCTTTCAGCCCGCTTTTCTCAAGTTCCCCGAGATAGCGCGCGAAAAGTTCTTCCAATTCCTCCCAGCGTTCGCTTTCCCTTTCCCCGGCCAGGTCGGCGAGCGCTTCCCTGACCTTGCGGCAGCTGACAAGATTCAAAGCCAGATCTTTTCTCAGTTCCTCTAAACGCTCGCTGAAGCTTATGAGCACGCTTTCCGGGATGTCCGTTCCCTCGGATCTCAAGGCAAAGACTTTTTCCAGACGGCCGCGTTCGGCGTCGAGGGCTTTCCGCCAGACGTCCCGGACTTCGAAGGGGGAGGCGAGGGAAGGGCCGGAGAAGTCTCTGGCGACGGCGCGCAGGAAAGAGACGTCGGTCTCAGTCTTCGGGGGCAGGAAGAGCAGCTTTTCTTTGGCGCAGATCTCGGATAGTATCTCCAGGAACCTTCTGCCGGCGCGCTGGCCGGGAAGCAGAAGCGTATATTCGGATAAGTCCAGGAGCCTTCCGGTCCGGTGTCTGGACAGGAGTTCATCTGCCAGGTCTCTTATGACTTGGCGGCGGGGAGGCAAGGTTTTCAGGACTTCTATCATGGCTTCAATTATAGCAAAGACTATCGCCTTTTATGTGCGCAATTGTCGTTATTTTGTTACAATAAAGTCATAATCAAGGGGAATCATGTTTATGAAGAGAATTTTGCTTTGCGTTTCTGTTTTGGCGGCAGTGAATCTTTATGCTGCGGTCTATACTTTTTGGCCGTTCTCTTCCGCGCCTCTTCCGGGAGCGCAGGAAGTGCGGACGGGCGACACTACCCTGGACGGGAACAAAGATCTTAAGCGCGCTTCCGACATAGACTATGCCGATGGATTGGAGATCTCGCCCAGGTTCGGCTTTGTCTCGTTTTGGTTCAAGCCAAATTTTGCTTCGGATGACGGGAACGAGCATTTGATCTTGGTCGTGGGCAAACCGGAGAACGGGATGGTTCTCTCGAAGACCAAGGAAGGTCTTCTGAAGATCGCTTCCGTATCCAAGGAGAAAAAAGCTGCCACCAGAAGCAAGGTTACTTTCAAAGCGGGGGAGTGGCACCACATCGCTTTTTCCTGGTTCGTGAACGACGAGGACGTTCCCTGCGGACTGCCGCTGTTTTTCGACAAGGAGTGCATAGGGGGGGAAGTGCCCTGCAAGGACGCTTTCTTCGATCCGGGGGAGATACCCGGGAGCATTGAATTCCATCATGATAACGGCGAAATGAAGGATCTTGTTTTCAGGAACGAAAAACTGGGCAGGCGTTCGACTTTGGATAACGGCGCGCTTTTGAAAGCCGTTTACACCGAATACTTCAGGACCTTCCCTGCTGAGGAGATCGAGATCACGCCTGAGCCCTGGGGGATCCACGCGGACAAAAGGATACTTTTGGGATATTCGAAGAAATTTGGTTTAAGGGCGAAGAGGAACGGCAAATTCGAAATGGTGACGGACGAGATGAACGCCTACGGCAACTGGTCGTATTTCGACGCCAAGCCTTTCATCCAGTGGTCGACGGACAACGGGTGCGCCGCTCCGGATGAAAAGATCCCGGCGGCCATAAAGGGGCTTGCGGAAGGGAAGGTCAAGGTGAAGGCCTCCTACCGCGGGAAGGAGGCGGAGTTCGCGACGGAAGTGATCTCGCCGGAAAAGCCTGACATGACGGTGCAGTTCATAGAACTCTTGCCACGCTACAGCTACAAGGATCTGAAAACCAAGATCGCGCCGGGGGACCAGGTGACCTCCGTGGTGCACGTGGCCAACTACGGCCCCATTACTTCTCCCGCAGGACTGAAGCTGCGCTTCTGGGTGGGGGACGAAAAGGCCCCCGTTTGCAAAAGGGTGGTGGAGCTGGAACCTTTCCTGCCCCAGCAGATCAGGAAATACAGTTTCATCTGGACTTTCCCCAAAGAAAGTTTGCTGATGAACGCCGAGGTCAAGCTGGATGACGACTTGTGTTTGGTGAACAACAAGGTCAGCGAGTGGTGCGACGCGAGGCCCCTGTGGTTCGCTTTTTCGCCCATGGTCACGACGAATTATTTCCGGGAAAGGAAAATGAACTGCGTGGGGTCTTTCTCCATGTTCGACTGGGTGGCGGGGCACAAGCTGAAACTTGACGCGCTGCTTCTGGACACCAAGTATCCCGATATCTGCCCGGATGGCATCAAGGAGAAGTACAGGATCGACAATCTTGTTTACCATTATTGGGAAAAGGACAAGGACAACGTTTACAACAAAATGGAGGAATACCGCGACGGCGGCTTCCCCATAACGGACAATCCCAACGACCGCGCCTCGCATCAGGCCAGCGCGCCGCACTTCTCCTCCCTGAACGCCTCCGTGGTGCACGAATTAGGCCACACCTGCCTGGCGCTGCCTGACGTCTACTCTTACCCCGTCCGGTGGCACAACGTTTTATTGAAGGATAAAGAGGGGAAATACTACGCCGGGGGAAGCAGAATGCCGAAGTTCGGATCCGACATTATGTACAGTTCCGCGGAGAACGTGCCCTGCGGCTCGGCCTACACGCCCTTGATGAGCGGCTGCCACATGTGGATCAACCGCTCCAACGCCGGGAAGATCGTCTACTGCTCGGGCTACCGCGGGCCGCGCTTCTGGGGGACGCAGGGAAGGTTCATTCCGATCTCGGAAAACATACTGAAGATCTACGACGTGAATGACGAGCCTTTGAGGGACGCGGCGGTCTATGTTTACCACGTTTCCCACGGGAAGATAAACGCTTTCGCGGACAAATATTTCGCGGACATTCCCAAATTCAAAGGCTACACGGACAAGGAAGGCAAATATCTCATCCCGACGGACACCGACAAGAATTGGGATTCTGTCTACACCGACCGCTTCGACGGCAGGACTTACGTTTGGAATCCCTTCGGCATGACCACAGACGAGAACGACGCCACCAAAGACGCGCCCTGCACGCCTTCTGTCTGGCACGTGGAAGGGCTGCTTTTGATCAAGATCGAGACCGCGGATGACGTGGATTTCCATCTGCTGCCCCTGTCCGAGTTCAACGAGCAGTTTTTCGCGGGCGATCGGATGCGGGGCGTTTACGAAATAAGGACGCAGCTTAGGACGACAAAGCGTCCGGCTTTGAAGGAGACCCTGATCCCGGAGGAATGCCGCAATTTCAACAGGGCGCCCGTGGCTTTGCTGGAGACTAATTATTTCAAGGCCAAGGCCGGAACGATAGTCAAATTGGACGCCGGGAAGAGCTACGATCCGGAAGGTCAGCCTCTCCTATACTACTGGCACGACGCGGGGAACTGGTACGCCACGGACTTCCGCAGCGGAAGAGTGCAGGAATACAAAGTTCCCGCCAAGAAAGGGGAGAAGATCAAAAAGGCGCTCTACGTCCTGGACGGCATCAGGGCCAGCGAACTTTTCGAATTCACCATCGAGGCGGAATAAGTAGGAAAACTAATTAGTGAAAGAGGAAGAGATGTTGACACAGATATACAATTAACTTTTAAGCACAACTATTATTTAAATCATCATATTTTTTAAGATCCACATTAAATTTTAAAGTATATACGAAAAACATGTACGCTTTTAGACCCGACTACCTATATAAATGTCTTGCTAATAATATTTTAATCCTATTTCAATTCAAAAAATCAACGGGTTATTTCCTTTTAACTTCTTTTTTTGATATAATATATGTAACTTATTTTTTCTTTTATATTGATGAAAAAGTTTTTCATTAATAGAAAGGAAGGAAGATGTTTATCAAGCCCTTTGGTAAACACGAGATTTAATAATTTAAAGGGCAAAGAGGAGATTTAAAATGGAAAAGAAAGAAGTAATTATCGCCGCAAAAAATATACCGGCATTACAAAGAATCATTGGGATAGCTCTTCATAGAGTCTCCAAACCTAGTTCTTCAATCTCATATAAAGAATATATTGATTGCGGTTCTTGGACTTCTCAGGCATAGTGTCATCAGATAAATTGACAGTGCTCATATCGCCAACACATCGCTGTAATATGAGGTGTGATTATTGTTATGTATCAGACACATCTTATGGCGATATGAGTATTTTTGATTTTAAAGCAGCATATACCTGGCTAATAAAATACTGTAACTTTTTAGATATTAAATTTATTGATTTTACATGGTTTGGCGGTGAGCCGTTGCTATATGGAGAAGCAAATCTTGAAAATGCTTTGAATGAGCAAAGACGATGTTTTGAAGGATCAGATATTAAATTTATTAATAGGTTGCAAAGCAATCTCACTTTGGTTAACGAAAAGATTTGTTTTTTAATCAAAGAATATTTTGATGGATTTATAGGCGGATCATTTGAACCATATGGGTTAGCAAGGAAATATGTAAATGGTCGCAACGCGGCTATTGATATTGAACGTGCAATAGACTATTTACATACTAAGGATATTCGCGTTGGAATTGTAAGTACCCTAATAAAAAATGATTTGCAACCACCTCAAAAACTTTATGATTGGTATAGTAAACATGTGGATATGTTTCGTGTTAATCGTGCACATTCGCCTGACGGAAAAAGGCTTGAACAATATTTGACTGTGGACGAATATAATGATTATGTAATAGCTTTATTTGATTTATATACTAGAGAGCGCGAAGTAAGTTTTAAGTTTACTAATTTTGCAGCAATAGCTCGTTCCATTCTTCTCAAGCGTCCGTTTTGTTGTACGGATGTTAATGAACCTTATTGGAAATTGTCTATTTGTGGGAATGGAGCAATATTAAGTTATTGTCGAAAGTTTGATATGTCAATAGGAAATTATTATTTTAGTGCTCCACAAGATATTATTGAAGCTTATAAGCGGAAACATGATCAGATAGTATTGAACGTTTGTAGGGAGTGTGATAGTTATATAAATAATATTTGTTCCGGTTCGTGTTGGGGTGAACCTAATAAAAATTGTCACGAGTCCTGTTGCGGCTATAGAAGTGAATATACACTTGAAACAATTTCTTATGTTCAACAGTATCTACAATTAAATGAAATTGAAAGTTTTGAGGATTGTTACTCAAAGAAAATATCTAAAATTTTATAATTGGACAAAAACAATGGCTAATCAATTATCAATAATTTTTAAACCCACAAGTCGTTGCAATTTAAGATGCCGTTATTGTTATGCCGCTCGTGATCGAAACGATTTTGATGGAATGATGAATATTGACGAGGCAAAAAAAAGTTTTGACTGGATAATGTCTTATTGCTGTAAGTTAAATGTTAAAGAAGTTACTGTGATTTGGCATGGTGGTGAACCTCTTTTGATGGGGTTGGACTTTATAAAGGAATGTGTAAATTATTATACTAAAAAATTTAATGAATTATCTATCGGTGTTAGAAATCAGATTCAGACTAATCTAACTTTGGCTTCAGATGATTTCATACCGCTTCTTAAAGAGTCGTTTGGTTCACGAATAGGTTTTTCTTTGGATTTCCAATCTAATTATCGGTTGTTCCCAAATGGAGATGATGCTTCTGATATTATTTTAAAACGAGCAATGTCATTAAAGCAAGCTGGCTTAAATTTAGGGGCTATAACTATGATGACAGCCAGCAATGTTGGAAGAATAAATGAACTTTATGAATGGTTTAAGGCGTTGGGAATCCCGTTTAGGCTTAATAGAATGTTTCCGACTTCCTATAAAGGAACTTGCTTTATGGCTGAATCAGTTACTGCTGAGCAGTACGCAAATGGGGTTTGTGAACTTTTTGATATTTGGTTAAATGATCAGCACCCTGCAAATGTTGAAACCGTTCAAGGGGCAGTTCTTGCTTATTTAATGAACATCTCTAAATTATGTAGCATCAATGGTAGGTGTTCTGATACTTTTTTAAGTATTGCACATAATGGCGAATTGCTTCCTTGTGGTCGTTTTGATTCTGATTCATATTCAATAGGTAATGTGTATTCTGACACAGTAGAACAAGTAATTGAAAATAAGAAAAAAATATCCTTTTTAGTTGAAAAAGAACCTTGCTTTTCTAAGTGTGGCACGTGCAAATGGCGGACACTTTGTATCGCTGGTTGTCTTCATTCTAAGCTTTTTGGTTGGTTTGAAGAAGAATGTATTACTAATAAAATAATTTGGTCTCATATAGAACAAAAGCTTTCATTGCTAGGATTATCACGAGGTTTTTTGTCAGATTTATCAAGAGACGAAGCAGAAAAGCTATTATCAGATTTATCATTATGCGATGATGCTTCCTCGGCTATAGGGAATCAAGCACTTTTTAGATAATCCTTTTTAGTTAATGTTGAGAACAAAATATAAAGTTATAAAATCACAATATCTGAATAATTTAATGGAGAAGTTTTTCTGTGATTATAAAAGATAAAGAAAGAATATACGATTGTTTAATGAATCTTGTTGATAATCAGTTGGATATTAGTTCTCTCTTGAAACGTATTGAGGCTAGCAAAATTCCTGGTATTTACGAAGTTGAATTTATTGGTTTTTCTTTAGCAAATGGCTATATAAAATCGACTGCCGTTTATTTAATAGAACCAATTTCTTTAGGCCCATATGAGCAAACAAAAAGACGGTTAGAAATATACAATTATTATTTAAATTTGTTTTCTAATTCATTGGCGAAACATGTATTTTCATATAATGAATGCCCTTTTAGTATTGATCCATCTTTTAAATCTTCAGATTCTGATTTCACACTTCGCTTAGAACCGCAAGTCGATTTTAATCGTATTAATCCGTTCAGATATTTAGAATATTTAATTGAATTTGCCTTCCCTAAAAATATGTCAATTTTTAAAACGGCAAAGAATATAGGTGTTCCCGCAAGGATAGCTGTTGAAATAGATACGCAATGTTTTGCTGGCCGAAAAATACGTTTATATTATTACGATAACAATCGTGATGAAAATGAGGTGTTTAGTGGCGTTTCAATTAACGAAAAAGGATTGCTTTCAACAATTAAACATTATTATGGAATCTTTGGTAATATTGATAAGCATCAGAATTTACTAAAAAAAAATATTAATCAAATTTTATTTAATAAAATTGTTGAGTTTGCTAATTCGTATGAAAAGCATTTATTGTCTTTAAGATATTTTGCTTGTGAAAAATCCGATTATGGAGTAGATTCAAAATTATATTTTAGAAACGATTTACCTTTTTACGATAAAATCAATATCAAATAATCAAACCTTTTCATTTTTTTAATTGTTTTTTAAAAAACGAATTGAACTTAGTTAATTTAAGTGGAGCTGAAATAGGCAAAAGAAAAAATATGGGCGCATTTACATGATAACTGCGTTGCGCTTTTTTTTATTTCTAAAAGATAGAATGTTGCTTCAAAAGAGATTAAAGAGAAGTATTATTCAGGTGGGTTATGGCAAAATGCTTGTTTGTTTTCATCCGAGGCAATAATCTTGAGGCCGTTAATAATAGGGGACTAAGGGAAGAATTAAGCATTTCTATTATTGTAACGAAACTCTATCATTTCATTATAGACCAACTTTTAAAAATGGATGGACAAAATTTGAATTTATCACGTCTTTTTAAGTTATTATTCTGTTATTATTGTTTCGTCAAATGACGGATTGGAATGAATATAATGTGTTAGCATTAGAGATTTAAAATTGATGCCGGAAAAATCAATATAACTATGCTTTTTGGTATTTAATTGCATTTCCTAGCATGCTGAAAACACTAGATATATACGCGTAGTTAATTCAATATACAGTTTTCCACTTTTGTACTATTGGCACGACGCCAACAACTGGTATGCTTCCGGATTTAAGAGCGGAAGAGTGCAGGAATACAAAGTTCCCGCCAAGAAAGGGGAGAAGATCAAAAAGGCGCTCTACGTCCTGGACGGCATCAGGGCCAGCGAACTTTTCGAATTCACCATCGAGGCGGAATAAAAAACGCGCGGGAAAAATTCCCGCGCGCACCGTTCCAGGTCAAATGTAAATCTGGTGCGAATTTGATTGGGACTTTGGCCGATGAACGGATTTTCTAGGGAAACCGCAAGGTTAGTTTCCGGGGAACAGTTTAGCGCGCGATCAATTCTTTGACTGTAGGTGAAAGAGGAAATCATCTGTCCGCCATCTTCGGCGCGGCTTGGGAAAAATGGTGACAAAATCACGGATTTGCGCTGGAGAAAAAAAGCGATGTTTGCTATAATTTGACTAAATAAACAAAAGAGGTCTTGTATGCAAAAAACTTATGTCATCGCCCTTGCGGCGGTCTTTTTCTCGCTTTTGTCCTTCGCGGAAGGAACCCCGGCCGGAACGGAAGTCTCAACTGCGGTCAAGCCCACGCCGAAAGCCAATCCCATGATCATCGACGGCGTCTTGAGGCTATCCATCTTGAACGAAGGCTGCATGAGGGTGGAGAAGGGATCCTTCCACGACGAACCCAGCATGTTCGCCAAAAAGCGCGAAATGGATTTCTTCGATTTTGAGATAGAAGACAAGGACGATCAGATCCTCGTCAAGACAAAGAAACTCATTTTCTTCGTGGACCGTCACCGCTTTTTGGGCCGCATGGACGGCGGCAACTACGGTGTGGACGTTCCCGGCTACGGCTGCTGGCACGGCGACAACGGCGTGCCCGACCTGGAGGACCTGGGCGGATCCATCGCCACGCTGGACGGAAGCTGGGATGCGTGCAAGCTTGACGAAGGGTTCATGAAAAAGGAAGGCTGGTGCGTCATCGACGACACCAAGACTGCGCTTGTTATGGCGGACGGAAATCCAAAGGTGAGGGAATACGGCCCGCTGGGCCAGGACATGTATGTTTTCTGCTACGGCAAAGATTACAGGCTTGGATTGGAGGAACTCTGCGACGTTTCGGGAAAGATACCCCTGCCGCCCAGGTTCGCCATGGGTTCCTGGTATTCACGCCACGCCATGTACACTTCCGAAGATTACCGCAATATCGTGAAGGGATATGAAGAGCAAGGGTATCCTCTGGATGTGCTGGTCTGGGATATGGAGTGGCACGACAGGAAAGGCAACAAAGGCCTTGGCCACTGCGGGACTCTGGGCTGGACGGGCTGGACCTGGAACAGGGAGCTTTTGCCGGACGCGGAGGATCTTCTTAAGGAAATGCGGGGAAAGGGACTGCACATCGCCCTGAACGTGCATCCCGCCGACGGCATCCGCGACACCGATTTCTGCTACGAGGAATTCATGCAGGCCATGGGCGAGAGCACCGAGGGAGGAAGGATCATTCCCTTCCAGGACGGCAGCAAAAAATACATGGACGCCTACTTCAAGTACGCCCACGATCCCTTGGAAGCCCAGGGCGCGGACGTCTGGTGGGTGGACTGGCAGCAGGATTATCTCGTGCCGTACGTCACGGGCGTTCCCGGTTTGAGCCACTGGTCCTGGCTAAACAAGCTTTATTACGAATACACCGACAGGCCGGAAAGAAGAGGCTTGTCGCTGGCGCGCTGGGGAGGCCTTGGCGACCAGAAGCATCCCGTGGAATTTTCCGGTGATACCGGCGGCACTTGGGAGGAGCTGCAGTTCCAGATCTGCATGACGCCCGTTTCCGCCAACGCTGGCTGCTGCTACTGGTCGCATGACCTGGGCGGCTTCTTCGCCGGGGAAGATGGAGAGATCTACGCCCGCTGGCTGCAGTTCGGCGCCATTTCGGCGGTCTTCCGGCTCCATTCCTGCGGCAACATTGACAAGCGCCCCTGGTTCTGGCAGGACTTTGCCCAGAAGTCGGCGCGGGGCAGTTTCGACCTGAGGTCCGTCCTTATGCCGTACATCTACACCGCGGCGGAAAAGCTTTACAGAGAGTCGCTGCCTTTCATGAGACCTCTTTATTATGATTTCCCGGAGGACGAGCAGGCTTACGTAACACCGCAGGAATTCCTCCTGGGCGACGGCATGCTGGCGGCGCCTATAGCCGAGCACGGCAGGGGAAAATCGTTTGTCTCTACGAAGGTCGTTTATTTTCCCTCGGACGGCTGGGCGCAATATTTTACGGGCGAAAGTTATGACAAAGGCTTTTCCCTGGTCAGCGCCGACCTCTACGAATTCCCGCTCTTTGTGAAAAAAGGCTATCCTCTGGTCCTGGGCCAGACCGGGAAAAGAATGGCCGATCTGCCCAAAGAACTGACGGTAATGATCTTCCCGACCGAAGACGACGGTACAGGGGAGAGCGAGCTTTACGAGGACGACGGGCTCAGCAAAGCCTATCAGGAAGGCAAATGCGCCCGCACGCCCTTCTCATACCAGCGCGAAGGCTGCACGCATTTCATAACTATAGGGGAAACGAAGGGCGACTTCGAGGGGAAATATTCCGCGCGCCCCGTTAAGGTCGTACTGCGCAACGTGGCCTCCTATACGGCGGTGAAGTTCCAGGATCAGGACGTTCAGGCGGAATTCGACCCCGAAAAGCGCACGCTTACCGTAGCCCTTGCCGACACGCTGCCGGGAGACCTTGTGATAGAAGCTTCCACGGCCGAACCCAAGGATATCGCCGCCGCGGAGACCAAAAGACGCCAGGCTCTGCTTGACGAGGACGACAAGGAGGGTAAACTCCTCGTCGCCGGCTGCGGCTTGGGCAAAACCAGCGAGAGCGCCTACGGCTACAGGGGCAGGGACGTTTACCGCTTCTTCCCAGGCGGCGTAGTTGAAGAAGCTGTCGTAACGAAAGAGGGGAGCGATGACACAGTTACGCTGAACTTCAAAGCCGGCAGCGCAAATCCTGTCGTCCTGCCTCCGCCGGACAAGGGCAAAGAAATGAAGGTGCGTTTTTCCGATCTTGAATTAAAATACTAAAAGGAGATACATATGCTAAACGTTTTTCTGCTAGCCTTCCTTGCCTGCGCGACCCTGTTCGCCGGAGTGAAGGGGACCGAGGTGTCCACGGCTGTCACCCCGACTGTGAAAGCCAACCCCATGATCATCGACGGGCTGCTCAGGCTTTCCATCATCGACGAAGGCTGCGTCAGGATAGAAAGGGGGACCTTCCACGACGAGCAGACGCTTTTCGCCCAGAAGAGGGAAATGGATTTCTTCGATTTCGAGATCGAGGACAAGGACGACCAGATCCTCGTCAAGACGAAGAGCATCATCTTTTTCGTGGACAGGAATCACCCGGAAGGCTCGATGCCCGATCATAATTTCGGCGTGCACATGCCGGGCATCATGGTCTGGCGGCCCTCCTACGGCAAGCCCAAGCTGCACAACTTGGGCGGCAGCACCGGAACCTTGGATTCAAAGTGGGAGGCTTTCGAACTGGACGACGGACTCATGACCAGGGAAGGCTGGTTCCTTTATGACGATACCGGCAAACCGCTCGTCGTGGACGGCGAGGCGAAGGTGAGGGACGTTAAGGAAGGGGACATGGACATTTATCTCTTCTGCTACGGCAAGGATTATCAGAAAGGGCTTAAGGAACTCTGCGACGTTTCCGGAAAGATCCCCATGCCGCCCAGGTTCACCTTCGGCTCCTGGTACTCCCGCTGGTACTCCTACACTTCCGACGATTACCGCAACCTGGTAAAGGAATACGAGGAGAAAGGCTATCCCCTGGACGTCCTGGTCTGGGACATGGAGTGGCACGACAGGAAAGCCACCAAGGGATTCTGGGGAGACAGGGGCTGGACGGGCTGGACCTGGAACCGGGAACTGCTGCCGGACGCCGAGGCGCTTTTGAAAGAGATGAGAGACCAGGGGCTGCATATCGCCCTGAACGTCCACCCCGCTGACGGCATAAGGGACCACGAATGGTGCTACGAGGATTTCATGAAAGCCATAGGCGAGAGCACAGAGGGCGGCCGCATCATTCCTTTCCAGGCCGGCAGCAAGAAATATATGGACGCCTATTTCAAATACGCCCACGAACCTCTTGAAAAGGAAGGCGTGGACGTCTGGTGGGTGGACTGGCAGCAGGACAGCCTGTATCCTCATGTTTCCGGCGTTCCCGGCCTGAAACACTGGACTTGGCTGAACAAGCTCTACTACGAGCACACCGACAGGCCGGATCAGCGAGGGCTCTCGTTTGCGCGCTGGGGAGGTCTTGGCGACCAGAAGTACCCCATCGAGTTCTCCGGCGACACCGGCTGCTGCTGGCCGATGCTGGCTTTCGAGATCGCCATGAATTCCTGTTCCGCCAACGCCGGCTGCTGCTACTGGTCGCACGACATGGGCGGGCATTACGGCAGGAGGGACCCCGAGCTTTACGCCCGCTGGCTGCAGTTCGGCGCCACCACGGCTTCCTTCAGGCTCCATTCCACTTACGACAAGAATCTGGATAGGCGTCCCTGGGTGTGGGATGAGTTCGAGCCTTCCCTCAAGAGCAGCTACGTTCTGCGCTCCCAGCTCCTTCCTTATATATATACTGGCGCGCACAAACTCTACGAGGAATGCCTGCCTTTCATGAGGCCCCTTTACTACGATTTCCCCAACGATGAGAATTCCTACGTCAATCCCCAGGAATATCTCTTCGGGGACCACATGCTCGCGGCTCCCGTGACGGAAACGGGCAGGGGAAAGAATTACCTGGCGGCCCAGGTAGTTTACTTCCCCTCCGACGGATGGGCCAATTATTTCACCGGCGAAAGCTATGACAAGGGCTACGTCCTGGCGCCCTGCGACATCTACGAGATGCCGCTCTTCGTCAAGAAGGGGACGCCGCTCCCATTGGGCAGGATGGGGAAGAGGATGGCGGATCTGCCCAAGACCGTGGACGTCATGATCTTTCCCACCGACGGCGACGGCGAGGGCTCCTTTACCCTCTACGAGGACGACGGCATCACCCCGGCTTACAAGGAAGGCGTTTCCTCCCTCACAAAATTCAGGTACATTCGCCAATTAAACAGCCATTTCTTGTTCATTGGAGATCAGGAGGGGAGCTTCGAGGGGCAGATAAAGGACAGGGACTACACCGTGACTCTGCGCAACGTCTCCTCCTTTGACGGCGCTCTTTTCAACGGCGAGCCGGCGAAAGCTGTCTATTCCCCCGAGGAACGCTCCGTTAAGGTGACTCTGCCCGCGGGCGCCTCCGGCAAGCTCAACATCTCCGCCGCCACGGCCTCCAGGGAGGAAGTGGCGAAGGCCGCCGCGGTATCCCGCAGCGCAGGCCTTGATCCGGAGGACAAGACCGGGCGCCTCCTGGCCGCCGGCTGCGGCCTGGCCAAGACGGACGAGTCGCTTTATTACCTGAACGGAAAAGAGGTGTGGCGCTTCTTCCCGGGAGGGCAGACGGAGAGTTTCACCCTGAAGGACAAGGACACCGGCTGCACCGCGGAATACAAGCTGGTCAAGGGAACCTACAAGCCTCAGCTCGTGCCCGGCGGCAACTGGACTCTGGAAGTCGGCGGGGAGGAGCTCAAAAAGCCGTGACCTTCCCCAGGCGCTTACTTGACTTATCGGAGTGAGGTTTGGTAGAATGTGGCTAGTTAACAATCCAACATGTGTGTGAGACCGTGATGAAATTTCGTACAAAGTTTTTCTTCCTGGCCGCGTTGACGGCCATGATGTGCCTTTTTGCCGGCAACGCGGTTGCCGACGGCGACGCTTTTGCCGATGAGGCTCCCGCCCCGACTTACGTTCCCGCCAGATCCTACACCTGCGGCGGCACCGACGAGATCGTCGTCAGCGCCCCCGGCGAATGGCAGGTCGGCGAGAACCAGGTCTGCGTCATCCGCTTCAGAGCGGCCCACCGCTATCAGACCGTGAGCGTCATCCATCCCTTGGCCAACGGCCTGGAATGCTTGGGCACCCAGCCTTCCGCCTCCCGCCAGGGCAACAACATCGTCTGGAACCTTGGCAACGTGGAAGCCGGCGAGGAAAGGACCTTCCAGGTCCAGTACCGCTCCGTCAGCGACGTCGACCTTAAGCTCTGCGCCTTCCTGCAGACCACCAGCTGCTCCTGCTCCGCCGCCAAGACGGTCAGGGCCCGCATCGCCATCGAGAAGACCGGTCCCGAGACCGCGATCCTGGGCGAGAACGTTCCCTACACTATTACTATTAGCAACGTAGGCGACGGCACGGCCAGGGACGTTGTCCTGAACGACTATCTGCCCGAAGGCCTCAGGCACAGCAGCGGCTCCGCCCAGCTCAGCCAGAACATCGGCTCCCTTGCTCCGGGCGAATCCAAAACTTTGACCCTCAGCGCCCAGGCTGTCAGCCGCGGCAGACACTGCAACCGCGCTGTTGTGAACACCTCCAACGCCGGCACGGCTGAATCCACCGCCTGCACGGTCGTTCAGGAGCGCCAGCTGCAGCTGACCAAGGACGGCACCAAGAGCCAGTTCCTGGGCCGCAAAGCCAACTACACCATCACCGTCACCAACCCCGGCGACGCCAGCTTGACCGACGTGGTGGTTGTCGACACCCTGCCGCCTTACACCACTTACGTCTCCTCCAGCGGCGGTTCCGTCCAGGACAACAAGGTCATATGGCGCCTCAACACCCTGGGCGCCGGCCAGTCCCAGTCCTTCAACGTGACTGTGACCTGCCACACCCCCGGAACGCACGTCAACACCGTCACGGCTGAATGCCGCGAAGGCCTGCGCAGGGATGCGGAAGCTCCCACCATCTGGCGCGGCATGCCGGCTGTCAGACTGGAAGTCGTGGATCATCCCGACCCGGTGGAGATCGGCGGCGAGACCATCTATACCATCTCGGTCATGAACCAGGGCACCGCCCAGGACGGCAATGTTGAAGTCATCGCCGTCTTCCCGCCGAGCCTGAAGCCTCTCGCGGTCAGCGGCGCCACCAACAGCCGCATCGACGGCCAGAGAGTCATCTTCGCCCCGGTCCCGGTGATCGACCCCAAACAAGAGATCATTTATAAGATAAAAGCGCAGGCTTTGAGTGTGGACGATGCCCGACTCAAAGTGTCCGTGAAGACGAACCTTCTCGAGACCCCGGTCACGGAAGAAGAATCCACGCACCTGTACTGATATTTTTAGTTCACCAAAGCAAAAGGCGGGTAGCGCCCGCCATCACAGTTAAACGTTTAACAATAAGGAGAAAGAAGTGAAACTTCTCAAAAACCTCATGGCCATCAGCCTGGTCGCCTGCTTAGTCGCCGGCACCGCTATCGCTGATTGCGCCCCCATCACCCAGAATGGGTCTGCTGCCTGCACCAGTTTGGTCGGTATCCAGTATGCCGGCACTACTGAAGTCAGCCTGAACGAACAGTTCACGAGCAAGATGATCGTCACCCCGAATCAGGACGTGGCGGAAGTCGTGATCAAGAGCACCGTTCCGGAAGGCCTGACCTACGTCAGCTCCACTCCTGCCGCTCAGGTCAACGGCACGTCCCTGACCTGGAACCTCGGCGATCTTGACGCTTTCCAGTGCCAGACCCTCGAGATCACCTGGCAGGCCAACCAGGAAGGCACCTTCAAGCAGTGCGCTTACGTCTCTGCCTTCCCCCGCACCTGCTTCGTGGTTACCGCCACCAACCCCAGGATCGAAGTCACCAAGACGGCCCCCGAGACCGCTCTGGTCGGCCAGCCCTTCCCCTACACCGTGACCGTCAAGAACGTCGGTTCTGGCCTTGCTAAGAACGTCGTCGTGACCGATACGCTGCCCGAAGGCATCTCCCTGGTCTCCGATCCTTCCGCTCGCACCTTCACCATGAACGCCGGCGACATGATCCCCGGCTGCGTGAAGACCGCGACCTTCGACGCTGTGGCTGCCCAGCGCGGCACTTACTGCAACAACGTCACCGCCAAGGGCGACAACACCAACCAGGCCGACGCTCAGGCTTGCACGAAAGTGCTCCAGCCCGAGTTCGAGATCTACAAGACCGGTACGCCTGAACAGCTGGTCAACAAGAAAGCCAACTACGTCATCACCGTCAAGAACACTGGCGACACCACCTTCGAAAACGTGGTCGTGACCGACGTTCCGGGCGCCAACCTGACCATCCTGGCCGCCAACGGCTCCAATGGTCAGCTGAGCTCCCCCAGCTGGACCATCCCGACCCTGAATCCCGGCCAGCAGGTCGAATTCAGCGTCGTGGCCACCTCCCCGGTGGTCGGCGAAACCACCAACTGCGCCACCATCAACGTGAATGGTGTTGAAAAACAGGCTTGCGCCAACACCAAGTGGTACGGCCAGGCTGCTCTGCTGATCGAAATGGTCGATAACCCCGACCCGATCCAGCTCGACGCCGAACCTGCCGAACAGGTCACCTACACCATCACCGTCACCAACCAGGGCTCCGCTGACGACACCTCCATCACCATGAAGGTCGTCTTCCCGGCTGAGGTCACCCCGGTTGCTTGCGGCGGCGCCACCAACGGCACTGTCAACGGCAAAGAAGTCACCTTCGAAACCGTGCCCGTCCTCACGCCGAAGCAGGCTGTGACTTGGACGATCACCGCCAAGGGCGAAGCTGTTGGCGATGCTCGTATCAAAGCCTTCCTGAATTCCGATCTGCTCAAGAACCCGGTCGTGGAAGAAGAATCCACTCACGTGTATTGATCTCCTGATCTGAATCACAGGTAAAAAGAACGGCCCGCGCAAGCGGGCCGTTTTTTTATGCTTTTCACTGAAAATAAAAAAGCCTTTCCGAAACGGAAAGGCTTTGAATTTTGGTGGACCGGAAGAGGATCGAACTCTCGGCCTCAGCATTGCGAACGCTGCGCTCTCCTAGCTGAGCTACCGGCCCGAAACTTTTT
>JAGCGH010000080.1 GCA_017649705.1 bacterium | reverse complement strand
CCACTTCGAGGACATGTACTGGTTCCCCTTCGACGCCGCCAGGGCCGCCAAGGAAATGGGAATTAGGGCGCGCATCGGCCTCCTTACTTTGAGCAACAACAGCAACGCCAACAAGCTCAACAGGGAGTGTCTGGAAAGGATCGACGAGTTCAGAGGCAGAGTCAAGATCGCCTACTCCCCCCACGCCGTCTACACGGTGAACGAAAAAACCTTGCGCGAAGTCGTCGAGACCAGCGAAAGATTCGGGCTCAACATCCACATCCACTGCTCCGAGACCGAAAAGGAAGTCGCTGACTGCATCGGTGAGCACGGCCTCACTCCCACGGCCTGGCTAATGAAGCTCGGCATCCTTAGGGAAAACACGCTCCTCGCCCACTGCGTCCATCTGACCGACGAGGATATCGACCTTATAGCGGAAAGCGGATCGGTCGCGGTGCACGTTCCCCTTTCGAACCTCAAGCTCGCTTCCGGCGTCTTCCCTTACGCGAGAATAAAAGAGCGCGGCGCAAAAGTGGCTCTGGGGACCGACGGCTGCTGCTCCAGCAACGACCTTTCGATGTTCGGCGTGATGCGCGGGGCCGCTTATTTGGCCAAGGGTTTCCACAACGACACGACGATCGCCCCGGCCAGCGAGATCTTCTCCTACGCCACGCGCCAGGGCGCCCTGGCCGCGGGAGTCGACGGCGGTTTCGTGGAAGTCGGGAAAGCGGCGGACTGCCTTCTTATAAACACTGACATCCCCTGCCTGGTCCCTAATTACAGCCTCGTGTCGAACCTTGTCTATTCGGCCAGCCCGGAGTGCGTGGACACCGTCATCTGCGACGGCAGGATCATCATGAAAGGAAGGAAAGTGGAAGGCGAAGAGGAGATCATCGCCAAAGCCAGGGAAAGCGTAAAGCGGCTTACGAATTCCTAGCAGGTGCGGTACCAGTACAGAAGCATCAGCGCCAGAAGCACCAGGCCGGATATGTTCAACGCGTTCCAGACCAGCATGTGATTAAATGCTCTTGTTGTAATTTAAGTAAACTCTTTCCAGGAAACAGGAGACTAAACCGGCGTATTTCTCGAAATCGATAAGGAAACCGTCGTGCCCTTTCTCGCTGTCCACCTCATTGAATTCTACTATTTTGCCCTGGCGGCGTAAAGCCTCGGCCACTTCGCTGGCTTCCTTGGTGGGGAAAAGCCAGTCCGTTCTGAAGGAAAGCATCAGGGTCAGACATTTGAAATTGGCCACGGCGTCGTCCAGAGTCTCCCCAGACCTTATGAGATCGTAATCGTCCAGGGCTTCCGTTATGTAGAGGTAGCTGTTGGCGTCGAAGCGCTTGACGAAAGAGTTGCCCTGGTGCTCAAGGTAGCTCTCCACCTCGAACTGGTCGGTTATTTTTCCGTTCCTCTGCTGCTTGCGGCGTCCGAATTTCGCGCGCATGCTCTGCTGGGAAAGATAGGTTATGTGCGCTATCATCCTTGCCACCCCCAAGCCTCCGGCGGGAGGATCATTGTCGGGGTAATCCCCTCCCCTCCATTTGGGATCCAGCCTGATGGACTGACGCTCCACTTCCGAAAAAGCGATGGCCTGGGGAGAGAGGTGAGCGGAGGTGGCAACCGCCACTATGCAGCTTAAATTGTCGGGATAGCGCCTGGCCCATTCCAGGGTCATCATGCCGCCCATGGATCCGCCGACCACCGCCAAAAGTCTTTTGATGCCGAAATGGTCCACCACCAGCTTCTGAACTTCCACGCAGTCGCCGAAGGTGTAGTCCGGGAAGTTCATGTTGTAGCGTTTTCCGGTCCTGGGATCGATGGAGGCGGGGTTGGTGGTGTGGGAAGGAGCGCCTTCCACGGGAGGATAGACGTCGTTGCTGCATCCACCCAGATTGTTGGTGCAGATGACGAAATATTTGTTGGTGTCTATGGCTTTCCCTGGGCCGATGAGGCTAGACCACCAGCCGGCCTTCTCCGTGGGGTAATAGGTGTAATATCCGCTGCAGTGAGAATCTCCGGTCAGGGCGTGGATGACCAGTATGGCGTTGTCCTTTTTGGCGTTCAGTTTCCCGAAGGTCTCGTAGATGATGTCGATCTCCGGGAGAACGCCGCCGTTTTCCAGTTGGTAAGGTCCGCTGACATGCAGGACCTGCTTCTGGACGATGACCCTGGTGGCGTCGTCTTTGGCGGCGGAATTCACGCTGGGATCGTCCCAGTCCGCCCTTTGAGAAGTTTTGATCTCTTCTTTCTTAGCGTTCACCATCTGATTGTTTGCTTATAAAAAAAGAGCCCTTGCTAAAGCAATGGGCTCATTTGACCTTTAGCAATGTTTAACGTGGAGCAATTGTCATAAATTCCCACGAAATATTAATGGTGGAGGGGGATGGGATCGAACCATCGAAGGCAGTGCCAACAGATTTACAGTCTGCCCCGTTTGACCACTTCGGTACCCCTCCGCAATATTTGTTGTCTATAAAGAACTGGAGCCGAAAATCGGACTTGAACCGATGACCTGCGGTTTACAAAACCGCTGCTCTACCGACTGAGCTATTTCGGCTCGACGATTTTCAAAAGCATGCCTAGGATTATATTAAATGAGGGTTTGAAAGTCAATAGTCATTCCCTCTTTCCGCGCTCAGCTTATGTGTAGTCGACGTTGATGTCGATGTAGCCGTGGGTCATGTCGCAGGTCCAGGCCGTGAAGCGGCCTTTGCCTTTCCCTATCACGAGCCTGATCTTAACTTCCTTTTTGCCGTATTCTTTGGCCAGCTTTTCCCTGGCTACGCCGGAGTTCATGCCGCCCTTGGCCGCGCACAGATTCCCCATGTAAAGATCGACGTCGTATTGGTCGTAGGGGATCCCGGCCCTTCCGGCCGCCGCCAGTATGCGGCCCCAGTTGGGATCGCCGCCGCAGATGCTTGTCTTCACCAGCGGCGAATTGGCGATGGTCTTGGCTATCGTTTCGGCGTCCTTGTCGTCCTTGCAGCCTTCCACCGTCACCTCCACGAACTTCGTGGCGCCCTCGCCGTCTCTGGCGATGGCTTTGGCCAGGTCGACGCAGACTTCTTCCAGGGCTTGGTAGAAGACAGCCTGATCTTTCTTGGTCTTGACGGGCACTCCGGAAGCCCCGGAGGCGAAAAGGAAAGCGGAATCGTTGGTGGATGTGTCGCCGTCCACGCTGACGTGGTTGAAGCTCGCCTTGACTGCTTTACTAAAGAGTGATTGCAGGATCTCGGGCTCCACCACGGCGTCGGTGGTGATGTAGGCCAGCATAGTCGCCATGTTCGGTGCGATCATGCCGGAGCCTTTGCACATGCCGCCCACTCTCACCGTGCCTTTGCTAAGTTTGGCGTCTCTTTTGGACTGTTTTTTGACCAGGTCGGTGGTCAATATGCCTTGGGCCGCGGCTTCCTCGGCGGCGGGAGAATCCTCGAGCCTGAGGACGATCTCGGGGATGCCTTTCAAGATCTTCTCCACCGGCAGGAATTTGCCGATGCAGCCTGTAGAGGAAACAAAGACTTCATTAACGGGGCAGCCCAGGGTCTCAGCCAGCTTGCAGGCGGTGGCTTTGGCGTCCTCGAAGCCTCTCTCCCCTGTCGCGGCGTTGGCGTTGCCGGAATTGACGATGACGGCCCGGAAAGCCCCGCCCTTGAGATGCTCTTTGCAGAGGATGACGGGGGCGGCGCAGCAAAGGTTCTGCGTGAAGGTGGCGGCAGCGGTCGCACCTTGGGGGCAGACCAAAAGCGTCAGGTCGTTCTTCTTTTCCTTTATGCCGCAGTTGATGCTGGCGGCCATGAATCCAAGAGGATACAGGACGCCTTTCTTTTCATTTCTTTTCGCCATATCAGGGACAGGTCTCGTAGATCTTTTCAATTTCGGATAACGCGTTTTCCGCGGGAATGAGCGCGCCCTTGCCTTCGTCGCAGCGGCGCTTCACTTCCACCATGCCGTTAGAGAGGTTCTTGGAACCGATGGTCACTCTCACAGGGAAGCCGATGAGGTCGCTGTCCTTGAATTTGAAGCCGGGCTTCTGGTCGCGATCGTCAAGGATGACGGAATAGCCTTTTCCCTTGAGGGCCTCGTAAAGTTCCTCAGCCTTCTTCACCACGGCTTCGTCGCCAAGATCAAGGATCTGCACCACCATGTCGTAAGGCGCGATGGCCTTGGGCCACCTGATGCCGAATTCATCGTGGCAGCTTTCCACCGCCGCGGCGACGGTGCGGCCGACGCCCAGGCCGTAGCAGCCCATGATGAAGGGCTTTTCATTGTTGTTCTCGTCGGAATAGGTGGCGCCCATGGCGCTGGAGTATTTCGTTCCCAGCTGGAAGATGTTGCCCACTTCGATGCCGCGGCATTCCGTCATGGGTTTGCCGCACTTCGGGCAGAGGTCGCCTTCCACCATAACGGCGAGGTCGGTGTATTCGGCCCAGGGCAGGTCTCTCGCGGGCGTGACGTTGATATAGTGGTAGCCTTCCTCGTTGGCGCCGGTGGCCGCGCCGACCAAATTTCTCACGGTGTTGTCGAAATAGACCTTGAGGCCTTCGACTTTGTTGAGGTCGATGGGGCCGCAGAAGCCCGGGGCGACTTTGCCTTTGAAATTCTCCAGAAGCTTGTCCCCCGCCAGCTGCGGCGCGCAGCCGGTAAGGCGGCTGAGTTTCGCCTCGTTGACTTCCCTGTCCCCTCTTATGAAGACTATGACGAGTTTGCCGTCGCAGTCGAAGAGGGTGGCCTTGATGGTCTGGGACTGTTTGAGTTTCAGGAATTCCGAGAGTTTCTCTATGGTGTTAGCGTGCGGCGTGGCGACTTTCTCGATCGGCAAATCGCATGGTTCCTGGGGCAGGTCGAGGATCGTGCCGTCAGAGGTCTCGTCCGTGGCGGTGTAGCCGCATTCCGGATCGGAGCAGCTAAGGATAAGCGATTCACCGGTTTTGGCCAGGACCATCAGTTCGTGCGCGACCTTGCCGCCGATAGCGCCGGAGTGTCCGATGACGACTCTGGTGTCGAGGCCGGCTCTTTTGAAGATCTTTTTGTAGGCTTCGCAGACGATGGCGTAATATCTCTCCAGATCTTCCTGGCTGGCGTGGAAGGAGTAGCCGTCCTTCATGATAAATTCGCGGCTGCGCATGACGCCGAAACGGGGCCTCACCTCGTCCCTGAATTTCAGCTGGATGTGATAAACGGCGAAGGGCAGCTGCTTATAGGACCTTATTTCCCTTCTGGCCAGGTCGGTCACGGTCTCCTCGTGCGTCGGGCAGAGGATGTAGTCGTGATCGTGGCGGTCCCTGACTACCATCATTTCTTTTCCGTAGGCGAAGCGCCGGCCGGATTCTTCCCAGAGTTCGCTGGGAGCCAGGATGGGCATCAGTATTTCCTGCATGTCGACTTTGGCCAGCTCTTCCCTGATGATCTTTTCAAGCTTCAAAAGCACGTTCTGCCCGGCGGGCAGATATTCGTAAAGTCCGGATCCCACTTTTCTGATGAGTCCGGCTCTGGCCATCAGGATGTGGCTGATGACTTCCGCGTCCTTGGGGCTGTCCTTCATGGTGGGCAGCAAAGCCTTAGACCAGCGCATGATTTCTCCTTATATACGGATTACTGGAAGAGGAAACGGGTGAAGTAAGCTTCTTCGTTCTTGGGAAGCTTGTAGTAGTCTTCGATGACCACGTCGTTGAAATCCAATGCCAGGCCGACTGCGCGGGAAAGTTCGCTCATGGAGATGCGCCAGTCAACCAGCGCTTTGATCTCTTCGGACAAAGCCTGGGCCAGGTCGCTCTGGAGTTCCAGAACTTCATAGGTGGTGACTAAGCCAGCTTTGTATTTTTCCTGCTCGTAATAGAGTTGTTCGTAGGCGAGGCGCGTGGCTTCCCTGGCGGCGGTGATGCGCTTCCTGTTGGTCTGGACGGATCTGACGGCGGTCCTGACTTCGATGACGATGCTCTGCTGGACGTTCTCGACGGTCAGGTTGGCCTGCTCCTTGGCGTATTTGGCCTGGCGGTAATCGCCCACGAAGCCCCAGAAGAAGACAGGGGTCACGAAGTCGAAGCCCACGCTCCAGTTGATGTGGCGGCCGCTGGCTTCGTCAGTGAAGGCTCTGTCATGGGTATTGCCGACGCCTGTGAAGCCCGCGCTGGTGACCACGTCCAATTTCGGCATAAGGTTGGACTTGGCAATCTTCAGGTTCTCCTTGGCGTTCTTCAGCTGCAGCTTCGCGACTTCCAGGGTCTTGCGCTTGATAAGGGCGGTCTCGATAAGATCCGCCTCGTCCAGGCTGACGTCGGTGACCTGGGGTTTTTCCAGCGGCACCAGGTGATACTGATAAGGACGCAGCGCTTTCGGACGGTAGAGATCGTTCATCTCGAAGTTGATGATGTAGCGGAGATTGTCTTCGCTGTTCCTGATGGCGTTGCGGGAGGACAAAAGCTTCTGCTCCTGGGCCGCGATCCTGGCTTCCGCCTGGATGACTTCGTTGGAGGCCACCAATCCCACGGCTCTCTTGTTGGAGGTGACGTAAAGGAGGTTCTTGGCCAGATCCAGGGTGTATTCCTCGGCGCCGGTCTGTTCGCGCCAGTAGTAGAGCGTCCAGTAGTCCGCCACGATCTGGGTGATGAAAGACTGCATGTAATCGTCCAGGGACTCCTTGGCTATTCTCCAATTGTTCCTGGCCACGCGCACCGGGGCCATGTTGACGTCCACGCCGAAGCCTCTCAAAAGCGGCATGTCCAGCGTGATGGTGGTGGCGGCGCTGTACAAGGGGTTGCCCCACATGTTGTTCTTCTGGTCGGTCCAGCTTCTGGTAAAGCCGGCGCCCAGGGTGTACTGCAGGCCGGTGGCGAACTTGCCCTGGATGCCCATGGTGTAACTTTCGCCTTCCGTTTCTGAGTTTCCGATATGGAGCTTGGTGTTGTAGGGAATGTTGAAAGTCCTGTAGATGGGCTGGCCGGTCTGGGGATCTACGCCCACGGCGAATTTCTTCTTATAGCTCTGCACTTTGACGTAAGGACGGGGCGTCTTGGCGCCTTCCCACTTGATGCTCATGGCCAGGTAGGGGTCGAAGGCCCCCTTGGCGATGCGGATGCCTTCCCTGGCGTATTCGGGATTGTAGCGCTCGATGGTGAGGCCCAGGTTCTTTTCCAGGCCCATGGAGATGCAGTCCCTCAGGTTCAGGTAAATGTTGGTGTGGATGTATCCGTCGTCGGAGTCGTGTTCCATGAGGTGCTTGTCCACGTCCTTGCCCAGGGAGTTGACGCTGGGAGTGGCGGTTTCCCAGAAACGGGCGCCCGCGGGCAGCTCTTTCTCCGGCTTTTCGTCGGTGGAGGTCTTCAGAACGATGTCCATGCGGTCAGTCTGGGAAGGGGTGACGCCAAGGGATTCGTTGGTCTGTTCCAGAGGGTTGGACTTGACTTCCCTAATTCTGTTCTGGAGGTGGTCTTCGTGCTCTTTGGATATAATCTCCAGATCCACGTCTTCGTTTGTCTTGGGAGCATCGGGCTTTTGGGGCGCGGCGACTTCCTGGCCGGAGGGGGCCTGGGCGTCGCTCATCTGGATGACAACGCCGGAATTTTCAGTGCTTTTGGAAGTTTCCTTCTGGTCGATATCGGAGAAAACTTTTTCCGTCAGCTGATCCAGTTCGCTGAACATGGCGGCTTCGGATTTCTCCAGGTCGGTGGTGGTGGCGTTCTCCTCCTCGGCCGCCAGGGTAAGGAGGCACGAAAAGGCCAGAAGGCAGAAAAAGATCTGCAGGTATGATTTATTTCCCATACTATTTTTTTGAAAGGTTATTTCGCCGGAGCGAAAATGAACACACACTATTTTTCTAAATGATATTAAAGAGAATTATACCAAAAACCACCTGCGCATGCAACGGCAAAAGCGAATAAGCGCAGCGGCCGACCGGGGTAAAACAAGGGAAAGAAAAGGGCGCCGGAAAGGTTTAGCCTATTCGTGGCGCAAGGCTTCGATGGGGTCGAGACGGGCGGCTTTGAAAGCCGGGAAAATGCCGAAAACTATGCCGACTATGACTGACACGCTGAAGGCGAAGAGCAGCTGCTCGGGCTTCACGATGGGGGCGGAAAGATTTTCCTTCACGAAGAAAGTGATGAATTTTGTAAGCAATAGGCTGACGCCCACCCCGAGCACCCCTCCCAGGATGGAAAGCAAAACCGCCTCCACGATGACCTGGAGGAGAATGTCGATATTGCGGGCGCCTATGGCTTTCCTGATGCCGATCTCACGAATGCGCTCGTTGATAGAGGCCAGCATAATGTTCATGATGCCGATGCCGCCCACCAGCATGGAGATGCTGGCGACGATGCCGAGAGTTATGTTGAAGGCGGCGGTGCGGCTGGAGAAATTCTCCACCATCTCCTCGTTGGTCCTCATCTGCAGGCAGCTGATGTGGCGGTGGGTATGGAAGAGGACCTGCTGCGCGCGCTGGGAGATCTCCGCGACCTTGGTGGTGTCCTTTACCTGGATGTCGAGGGCCGGGATGTCCTTGTTGTGCGTGAAGCAGAGCCAGGCGGTCTCCATGGGGATGAAGACGATGCGGTTCTTCCAGTTCATCCAGTTCTGGCCGCCCATGCCGGCGGTATAGTGCTTCAAAACGCCGATGACCCGGAAATTCTTGTTGCCGATCCTTATGGTGCGGCCCAAAGGATTGGCGTATTGGCCGAACAGTTCGTCTGAGGGGTAAGTTCCAATGACCGCCACTCTCTGGCGCTCCACCCTGTCGATGTCGCAGATGAAGCGGCCTTTCTCCACTTCGTAATTTCTGAGAGCCAGCTCCCCTACCGTCACGCCCCGGACTTCCACCCTGACGGTCTTGTTGAGATACTGGACGGGATAATCGCGGCCCAATGTGACCTCCGGAGAAAACTCGTCTATTTCCGGAATGTTGTTCATGAGGGCCTGGATGTCTTTCATGCGGCGCTGGCGGTTCAGCGAGGAAAAAGGCAGCTGGTCTTCCGGGATCTGGTCGCTGGAGCAGGTCACGCGCTCGACGCCGCCGGTCTCACGGATGAACTTCTGCATGTCGGCGATCATGCCTTCCATGAAGGCGAACATGGCGGCCAGGGCCGCGACGCCCAAAATGACGCCCAGCATGGTGAGGAAGGAGCGCATCTTGTGCGCCCACATTTCCTTGCAGCCAACCATTATGCCATGAATAAGACCCATTTATGCCTCTTTTATTCTTCCGTCCCTGATCTCGATTTGACGCTTGGTCTGGGCGGCGATGTCCTTGTCGTGCGTGACTAGAATTATTGTATGCCCGGCCTTGTTGAGCTCCTTGAAGAGCTCCATGATCTGGGCGCCGGTCTTGGTGTCAAGGTTGCCCGTGGGCTCGTCCGCGAAGACCATGGCGGGATTCATGATGAGGGCCCTGGCGATGGCCGCCCTCTGTCTTTGTCCGCCGGAGAGCTCCTGGGGCAGATGGTTCCAGCGGTCGTCCAGGCCCACCATCTTAAGGATGTCCATGGCTCTTCTTTTGCGCTCGAAGGGCGAGACTCCGCCGTAAACCATGGGCAGCTCCACGTTCTGGAGAATGTTGAAGCGCGGAAGCAAATTGAAGGTCTGGAAAACGAAGCCGATCCTTTTGTTGCGGACGGCTGAGAGCTCGTTGGCGCTCATGCGGCTGATGTCTTTCCCTTCCAGGAGCATTCTCCCCGAAGTGGGAGTGTCCAGGCAGCCTAATATGTGCATCAGAGTGGATTTGCCTGATCCCGAAGGGCCGATGATGGCCAAAAACTCGCCCTCCTCGATAACGAGGTTTATCTTGTGCAGGGCCTCGAAGGCGGCGGCGCCGGTGTCGTAGGTCTTGCAGATGTCGATCAGTTCAACGACCGTTTTCGGCATTATCAGCGCAGGGCTTTGGGGAATTTTTCAAGGATGTCATTGATCATGGTCATGGAGGCCACGGTTATGTCTTCATTCCCGTCCTCCAGGACAGTCTCGCCGCGCCAAAGTTCCGCCAGGCCTTCCAATCCGGGCAGCGGAGCCAGCATGGTGATGGAAAGGTAGTGCACTCTAGTCTCCCCTTTGTCGCAGCCAGGGAGCAAAGTGGCGATGGGAAGATTCCAGAGCATCTCCTCGGTCACGCGCTTCTGATAGAAGGCGGAAAAGCCGATATCCACGATGAAGCTGACTTCCTCGTAGGGGTCGCTGACGGCGATGTAGCCCTTCTGTGGGCTCTCAAGAACGTATTTCACCTTATCGCAGATCTCGGTGAAAATAAGCCATTCGTCGGAATTGTTGTTTATGACTTCCTGGGTGATGTTTTCGCCTTTGTCATTGATGACATTGTAATTGATGCGGAAACGCGGCCTGGGCTGGAACGTGTAGCGCTCGGATTTGGTGATCTTGACGTTTCCGTAACTGCAGCCTAAAAGCGTAAAGAGAGCGACGACGCAAAGAATGATCCTTTTCATATTTTCTCCTTAAATAATTAACGTCCCCTGCGCATCCATTCGTGATTGCGGGCCGGTTCGACCATGTTGGGCGGGCGTTTCAGGGCGACTTTCTCCCCTTCCGTCAATCCGCTCTTGATTTCGGCGCCGCTGGTGTCGGTGACGCCTATGGTCACGTCTCTTTTCTCAAATTCCTGCTCGGGCTGTTTCCCGTTGTCGGAGGACAGGGCGGCAGGTTTTTCCACATAGACGTAATATTTCTGGTTCGAGGGGGCGAGCTCGTAGTTGTCGCAGAAGACCGAGGAGAGCGGGACGGCCAGGGCGTCCTTGACTTCCTTTAAGATCGCGGTGATGTTGGCGGTCATGCCCATCTTCAGCTGGCTGACGTCGCCTTTCACGGCGATCCTAACCTCGAAGCCGTCCTTACTGGAGGACGAGGAGGAAGAGCCGCCGGAGGAGCCGGAACTGGAGCTGCTCATGGGCGCCACGTGGGTGACGACGCCGGAGTAGTCCACGCCGGGCGTGCTGTCCACGGTTATCTCTATCTGCTGCCCCACGTGCAGCCTGGTCACGTCGATCTCGTTGACGTAGGAAGAGACTTCCAGATCCCTGAGGTCGGCCACCGTCATCATTTCCGTGCCGCTTGAAACGGAGTTCGCGCCGACGACCATTTCGCCCACTTCAACGTTCTTGTTGAGGACCGTGCCGGACGTGGGCGAGAAGATCGTGGTCTTCCTTAAGTTGTCGGTGTTGGTGTCGATCTTCGTTATGACCTTCAAAACCGTATTGGACCT
This sequence comes from bacterium, assembly GCA_017649705.1. Classification (GTDB taxonomy): domain Bacteria; phylum Auribacterota; class UBA3054; order UBA3054; family UBA3054; genus UBA3054. The sequence continues at coordinate 5,555 of JAGCGH010000080.1, read as the reverse complement.
CAGATCCAGCGTCGTCTTAACCTGGTCGTAGGCGTCGTAGGAGATGATCCTCTTCTGGAAGAGCTCGTTGTTCCTGTCGTAATCGATCTTGGCCCTGTCGTAATTCAGCTCCGCTTCCTTGAGTTCGTACTCCAGATCTTTCCTGGTGTTGAGAAGGTCCGTTTTGTCGAGTTCCACCAGGACGAAGCCGGAGGTCACCATCATGCCGTCCTCGACGTAGACGTTCTGGACGCGGCCGCTGACTTCCGATTTGATGGCGACTTTGTTGACAGGGTTGATGGTGCCGGTCTCTTCCAGGACGTCAGAAATGTCGCGCCTGATAACGGGAGCGACAGGAACAGTTTCAACTTTGGCGCCTGCTTGAGATTCCTGCCAGTATTTGTAAGCGTACCAGCCTCCGCCAAGCACCGCCGCGAACAATATTAAATAAAGGATTCCTTTCATAAAAAAGGTGTGCTTTGGCTAAAAAAGAAATGCGATGGTGGGCGACACTGGATTTGAACCAGTGACCTCATGCATGTCGAGCATGCGCTCTAACCAACTGAGCTAGCCGCCCTCTCATCGCAATGAAATGATGAATTGATAATACCAAAATACCCTGCCAAAAATCAAGGGGTATATCAACTGCTCTCCCTTGCGAAGCGCTTCTCCCTTTGCTATAATCTTTAGAAATAATTTTGAATTATCTACTTTTTAACCTCAAGTAAAAAAAGGAACGCTATGGCTCGCAAAAAAGAGTGTATGGACGGCAACACCGCTGCCGCTCATGTGGCTCACGCCACGAACGAAGTGATCGCCATCTACCCGATCACGCCTTCCTCCCCCATGGGTGAGATCTCCGACGCCAAATCCGCCGCGAATCAGCCCAACATCTGGGGCACCATCCCTTCAGTTTCCGAACTTCAGTCCGAAGGCGGCGCTTCCGGCGCCGTGCACGGCGCTCTGACCGCCGGCGCTTTGACCACCACCTTTACGGCTTCCCAGGGCCTTCTGCTGATGATCCCCAATATGTACAAGATCGCCGGCGAACTGACAAGTACGGTCTTCCACGTCACCGCCCGCGCCCTGGCCTGCCAGGGTCTTTCCATTTTTGGCGATCACAGTGACGTCATGGCCGTCCGCCAGACCGGCTTCGCCATGCTCTGCTCCAACACGGTGCAGGAAGTCATGGACTTCGCCCTTATCGCCCAGAAAGCCACCCTGACATCCAGGGTTCCTTTCGTGCACTTCTTCGACGGCTTCAGAACTTCCCATGAAATTCAGAAGGTCGAAGTCCTCGACTACGAGGATATGAAGCAGATGATCCCCTTCGACCTCGTCTTAGAAAACCGCAAGCGCGGCCTCTGCCCGGATAGGCCCTCTATGCGCGGCACCGCCCAGAACCCTGACGTTTACTTCCAGGGCCGCGAGACCGTCAACAAATATTACCAGGCCTGCCCCAAACTCGTGCAGGACGCCATGGATGAATTCGCCAAGATCGTCGGACGCCAGTACAAAGTCTACGAGTACGTCGGACACCCCGAAGCCGAGAACGTGGTCGTCGCCATGGGTTCCGGCGCCGGCACCATGGAAGAAGTCGTGACCGCTCTCGCCAAGCAGGGCAAAAAGGTCGGTCTTGTGAAAGTCCGCCTCTTCCGTCCCTTCGCCGGCGAACTGTTCGCGGCCGCTCTCCCCGCCACCGTCAAGCGCGTGGCTGTCCTCGACAGGACCAAAGAGCCCGGCTCCCAGGGCGAACCGCTCTACGAAGATGTTTGCTCCGCCATCGCCGAAGCCGTCCAGACCGGCAAAGCCAAATTTGCTATGCCTGTGATCGTCGGCGGCCGCTACGGCTTGGGCAGCAAGGAATTCACCGACGCCATGTGCAAAGGCATCCTTGACAACCTGGAAGCCAAAGAACCGAAGAATCACTTCACGATCGGCATCAACGACGACGTCATGGGCACCTCCCTTCCTTACGATCCTGCCTGGCAGGCTGAGGAAAACACCGACACCTATTGCGCCATGTTCTACGGCCTCGGTTCCGACGGCACGGTCGGCGCCAACAAGAACTCCATTAAGATCATCGGCAACTACACCGACAACTACGCCCAGGGCTACTTCGTCTACGACTCCAAGAAGGCCGGCGGCCTGACCACTTCTCACCTCCGTTTCGGCAAGAACCCCATCGCGAGCGCTTACCTGATCACGAAGGCTGACTTCATCGCCTGCCACCAGTACTCCTTCCTTGAAAAGTACGACATGCTCTCCAACCTCAAAGAAGGCGGCACCTTCCTCGTCTCCTCCCTCTATGACACCGCACAAGAGACTTGGCAGCATCTGCCGAAGAAGGTCCAGGAACAGCTGATCGCCAAGAAGGCCCGCTTCTTCACGGTCAACGCCATCAAAGAAGCTGAGAAGATCGGCCTTGGCAGCAGGACCAACACCATCCTTCAGACCGCCTTCTTCATGATCAGTAAGGTCATGGATCCCGAGACCGCGGTCGCCAAGATCAGGGAATACATCGTCAAGTCCTATAGCAAGAAGGGCGAAGCCGTCGTGGCCATGAACAACAAGGCCGTCGACGCCGGTCTCCAGGCCGTTTCCGAAATGCCGAAGGACAAGATGGTCGTCAACACCGAAAAACCGATGAAGCCCGCCGTCCCTGCCGACGCTCCGGAATTCGTCCAGAAAGTGACGGGCGTCATGATCGCCGGCAACGGCAACGATCTGCCTGTCTCCGCCATGCCGGTGGACGGCACCTTCCCGACCGCCACGACGCAGTACGAGAAGAGAAACATCGCCGTCAACATCCCGGTCTGGGATCCCACGACTTGTATCCAGTGCGGCATGTGCTCTTTGTATTGCCCGCACGCAGCCATCCGCATCAAGGCTTATGAGCCGAAAGCCGCTGAAGGCGCTCCCGAGACTTTCAAGTCTACCGACGCCAAGACGCCCGCTTTCGCCGGCCTGAAGTTCACCGTCCAGATCGCTCCGGAAGACTGCACGGGCTGCGGCGCCTGCGTCGAGATGTGCCCCGCCAAGTCCAAGACCGAGGAAGGCAAGAAAGCCATCAATATGCAGAAGCAGGAGCCTTTGAGAGAAGCCGAAGCCAAGAACTACGCCTTCTTCCTCAACCTCCCCGAAACGAAAGCCGAACTGGCCAACCCGACCACCGTCAAGGGCAGCCAGCTCCGTCGTCCTCTGTTCGAGTATTCCGGCGCCTGCGCCGGCTGCGGCGAGACTCCGTATGTGAAGCTTCTCAGTCAGCTCTTCGGCGACAGAGCCATGATCGCCAACGCCACGGGCTGCTCCTCCATTTACGGCGGCAACCTGCCCACCACGCCGTACTGCCAGCGCGCCGATGGACGCGGCCCGGCCTGGTCCAACTCCCTCTTCGAAGACAACGCGGAATTCGGCCTCGGCATGAGACTGGGCGTTGACAAGTTCAAAGGCTTCGCGCTGGAACTGATCGACAAGCTCCTGGCCTGCGATTGCTCTGCCGAGTGCAAGCCGCTCCTCGAAGCCATCAAGAACGCTCCTCAGACCAACCAGACTGAGATCGAAGAGCAGCGCGCCAGAGTCGCTGAATTGAAAGAGCGCCTCGCTAAGTGCGACAAGCAGGAAGCCAAGCAGCTCTACTCCCTCGCTGACTACCTCGTCAAGAAGTCCGTCTGGATCCTTGGCGGCGACGGCTGGGCTTACGACATCGGCTACGGCGGACTCGACCACGTCATCGCTTCCGGCCGCAACGTCAACATCCTGGTCCTCGACACGGAAGTCTACAGTAACACCGGCGGCCAGATGTCCAAGGCCACCCCGCTTGGCGCCAAGGCCCTCTTCGCGGCCGGCGGCAAGAGAATGCCGAAGAAAGACCTCGGCATGATCGCCATGACCTACGGCAACGTCTACGTCGCGAGCGTCTCTCTGGGCGCCAACCCCGCCCAGGCGGTCAAGGCCTTCAACGAGGCCGAAGCCTACGACGGTCCGTCGCTGATCATCTGCTACGCTCACTGCATCGCCCACGGCATCAACATGACCACCGGCTTGAGAGAGCAGCAGAAGGCCGTCAACAGCGGCGCCTGGCTCCTCTACAGGTACAATCCCACCCTGGAGCAGCCGCTGCAGCTCGATAGTAAGGCGCCCACGCTGCCTTACGCCGAGTACGCCTTCGGCGAGAACCGTTTCCGCCAGCTGAAAGCCCAGGATCCCGCCACCGCGGAAGCCCTGGTCGAGAAAGGCGCGAAACTGATGGAACGCCGCTTCAAGCTCTATCAGAAACTTTCTGAAATAAAGCTTGACTAAAAAATGAAAGCGGAGCGGCGCACGCCGCTCCGCTTTTTAAAAACAAATACCAATAGGGACCTTTTGAAAATCTCCCAACGCCTCCTAGGCATACTTCTTTCAGCAGCGCTTCTGCTATCCGCCTGCTCGCAATCGGGCGGAGTTCCCGACAGCCTTGAAGCGCAGGACGCCAACCGCTGCCTCGGCGATTCTACCGAGATCCAGTGCATGGCGGTCAAAGTCTTCAATTCCTCCGGCAGGCCTGTTCCGGGCGTAAAGATCTCTTTTGAGTCGGACGACGGCGCCGTCACTTTTCCCAATGAGAAGAGCGTGCAGTCCGACGAAAAGGGCCTCGCCCAGGCGGTGGTAAAGATCGCGCCGACTCCCGGCACGCACCACGCCAAGGCCAGCTTCCGTCTCCCTGACGGCACGAAGAAAGAGACGACCTTCTCCTTCCACTGGGGCGTCCTGGTCACGGGCGACCACCAGCAGGCCGTCAGCGGCCTCTCCAGCAAGGAACCTCTTTCCCTTAGTTTCTGCAACGACGACGGGAGTCCCAGAACGGACGTTCCCGTCCACTTCTTCTGCGAGGGCTCCTCGCCCAAAATAGAATTCAGCGCCGACACTTTGACTTCCGACGAAAACGGCCAGGTCAAAGTCTTCATCAAAGGCGCGAAAGTTTCCGGCAAAAGCTATCTCAGGGCGGAAGTCCCCTCTTACGACAGCTTCTGCTTCACAGTCCAGACCGTCGACAAGAGCGCGCTTTTCCTTAAGATCTGCGGCTTCTTCTCGCTCTTCTATCTCGGTCTGGTCTTCATGTCTTTCGGTCTGAGGACGGCCGCCAGCGAAAAACTCAAGGCCCTCTTCAACTCTAAGGAACGCCGTCCCATCGCGGACCTTCTCAAGGGCGCCTTCGTCACGGCTATATTGCAGTCTTCCGGCGCCGCCACCGACATGGTCGTCGGCTTTGTCAACGCCGGCATCCTCACGCTTTCCGTTTCCGTTCCGCTGATCCTTGGCTGCAACATTGGCTCGACCATCGCGCCGCAAATAATGGCCTGCCGGCTTTACAGCCTAATCATGCCTGCCCTCCTCCTCGGCGCCATCTTCCGTCTCATTCCCGGCCGCCGCGGCGACTTCTGGCACGCTCTAAGCAGGATATTCTTCGGCTTCGGCACGATCTTTCTGGCCTTCTATCTCTTGGAAGACACGCTTACTCCTCTGGCCGGCAGCGTATACTTCTCCGAGATCGGCAATGTCTTCGACTGCTCAAATGGCGGAGTGCTTCCCTTCCT
>JAGCGH010000079.1 GCA_017649705.1 bacterium | reverse complement strand
GGACTCTGAGGGGCTTCCCTTCCTTGGAATATTCGATGGTGACCTGGGACTTGCAGTCGGGCCTGAGCCAGGCTATTCTGCTCTTCTGCCTGAGTTCCGTAAGCTTGTTGATAAGAGCCCTGGCGTAGGTTATTGGCATGGGCATCAATTGCGGAGTTTCCGTGGTGGCGTATCCGAACATCATGTCCTGGTCGCCGGCGCCCTGCTCCCTGTGAAGTCCTTTGTCGTGGGAAACGCCCATGTCGATGTCGGGAGACTGCCTGTTCAGGCAGGCCATGACCGCGCAGCCTTTTCCGTCGAAGCAGAGGGCGGGATCGTCGTAGCCGATGTCGTTGATGGTCTTGCGGGCGATCTCCTGGAAATTCAGATTGGCTTTGGTGGTTATTTCCCCCGAGATGACGACCAATCCTGTGGCGGCCATGGTCTCGCAGGCCACGCGGCTTCTCTTGTCCTGCCGCAGCGCTTCATCCAGTATTGCGTCGGATATCTGATCGCAGACCTTGTCGGGGTGACCCATTGAAACACATTCGGAAGTGAAAAGATAATTCCCTTCCCGGCTCGTTGCTTCCTTAGCCATAATAATCTCCCTAGCTTTTTGGATTGCTTATTAAAAAAATACTTCCTTAATTATTATAGCCTTTTTGCCCCTGAAATTATTTTTCCGCCTGGCCGTCGATGAAACGCGCGTATTCCGGGTTGAAGATCATCTTTATGGTCCCGGTGGGGCCGTTGCGCTGCTTGGCTATAATGACTTCCGCGTCGTCAACGGAAGCTTCTTTATTGTAATAATTTGGACGATAGAGCATCAGGACCATGTCGGCGTCCTGCTCTATGGACCCGGATTCTCTCAAATGGGAAAGCTGGGGGCGGTTGCCTTTTTCGGAGCCCTGCTCGGCCTGGCGGTTGAGCTGGGACAGCGCGATGACCGGGACTTTAAGCTCCACGGCCAGGGATTTCAGCGAACGCGAGATGTAGCTGATCTCCTGGACGCGGTTGTCCTTGAACTGCTTGTCGCTGCCGGCGGACAAAAGCTGGATGTAGTCCACGAAGATGGCCGCGAAGTTGGGGCACTTGGCCCGCAGCAGCTGGCAGCGGCTCTTGATGTCGATGGGCGTAAGGGAGGGCGAGGAATCGATGAAGAGGTCCAGCTCCTTGATGTTGCCGGCGGCTCTCACGATCTTGCTGTAATCCGCCGCGGTCATATCGCCTCTCCTGAGGTTCTGGCCGCGCACTCCCGCCCGGGAGGACAGAAGGCGGCGCACCAGTTCGTCAGGCCCCATTTCCAAAGAGAAAAACGCCACCGCGGCTTTGTTTTTCTCCGCCACATGCTCCGCCAGGTTCAAGGCCAGGGCGGTCTTGCCCATGGAGGGGCGGGCGGCCAGGATGATGAGCTCCCCGGGATGGAAGCCGGAGGTCATGTTGTTGAGGTCCCTGAAGCCGGTGTCCAGTCCCGTGACCGTGGCGCCTTTCTGGCGCGCCTTGGTCAGCCTTTCCAGCATCTCGATGTTGGGGAGCATAAGTTCCCCCACCGAGAGAAAGCCTTTGTTGCGGTCTTTCAGAAGGCCCACCATGCTCTGCTCCGCTTCGGAGATGATCTCCTTGGCGTTGCGTCCGCTTTCGTGGCATTCGCTGATGGCCTTGCGGCAGGTCGTCACCAGTTCTCTCAAAAGAGCCTTGTCCTGGACGATGTCAGCGTAATACTCGATGTTTTCGGTGGTGGGCACGCTCTCCACCAGAGAGGCAAGATACGAGGGGCCGCCCGCGTTCAGGTAGGCCTCGTTGCCCTGGAGGTCGTCGTTGACGGTGACTACGTCGACCGCCTCCTTGGCGTCGAATTTTGCCCTGATGACGGAGAATATCTCCCTATTCGCGGGCTCGGTGAAGGAGTCGCGCGTCACGAAGCCGAAGGCCTTGGCGCGCGCCACTTCATCGATCAGCATGCATCCCAAGACGCAGCGCTCCGCCTCAAGGTTTTTCGGCGGCTCGTAGTTCGTCAGGGACGCGGGTATTTCGCGTTCGGGAGATGCCATAATTTAGCGATTACTCGCTGACGACCAGAACTTTCAGCTGGGCGGTGACTTCCGCATGCAGCTTGACTTCCACGGTGGCGGGGCCGAGCTGCTTGATGGGAGCTTCCAGGTTGATCTTCTTGCTGTCCAGAACGATGTTCTGGGCTTCCAGTTCGTCCGCGATGTCTTTGGCGGTGACGGAGCCGAAGAGCTTCTCGTCTTCACCAGCCTTGCGGGCCAGCTGAACGGTGACGGCTTCCAGCTTCTTGGCCATTTCCTGGCAGGCTTCCAGTTCCTTGGCTTCCTCGATGCGGCGGCGGCGGACTATGGCCTCGATCTGGTCTTTGGCGTCCTTGGTGGGCTTGTCAGCCAGATGCTTGGGCAGAAGATAGTTGCGGGCGTAACCTTCGGAAACGTTGACGATCGTGCCGGCTTTGCCGAGCTTGGGGATATCTACGCGTAAAATCAGTTCCATAATTCCTTCCTTAAGATTTATTCTTCGTTGTGCACATCGCCCACGTAAGGCAGCAGCGCCATAAAGCGAGCCTGTTTAACAGCCTTGGCCAGTTTGCGCTGGCACTTGGCACAGTTGCCGGTGGCGTAACGGGGCACGATGCGGCCGTAGTCGGTCAGAAAAGCCTTCAAAGATTCGACGTCTTTGTAGTCGATGGTCTTTTTCTCCTGGCATAATTTGCAGGGCAGTTTTTCGATTTTTCTTCTTTTGACAGTCATGATTTTTGTCCGTATATGGATTTTAAGGTTAATTTTTTATCAAAGGTCAAAGGCGCTTTTCCCTTCTTCCGCTTTATTGGGGGGGTCCTCTTTTTGGGGAGCGGTGAAAGCGTCGTCTTTCGAAGATTCGGTTCCGAAGGTCTCGATGGTCTCGACTTCGGATGTCACGGTGCTTTCCTCCGCCGGGGCGGCGGAAGTTTCCGGCGCTTCGCCGTAGGCTTCGCTTATCACCTCGGAAACTTTCAGGGCCGGTTCCACGGCGTATTCCTGGCCGCTGAACTCATAGGCCAGGCTCCTGTAGTTCTTGAGATATCCCTGGGAAGCCACTTTCCAGTTGAAGGCCCGCGTTTCGCCAGGCCACACGATGATGGTCTGACCGTCGCTGTCCCACTCCTGGGTATCTGTGGTGACGTTGCGGTTGTCCAGCGCGCTCAAAACGCGGCTGTAATCGCGTTCGCTCATTACCTGGCCGCTGGCCGCCACGATCTCATTCTCGGAGGAGAAACCCCACTTGATGACGTGTCCGTTCCTGACGCTCATGTTCACGTCGGAACCGAACCAGGTCATGGGATTGAGGCCGGACTGCTCGAACCAGGAAAGGGGATTGGGGATTTCCCCCTGCTCAACCATGATGAGGCTGTCGTTTTCCACCAGGAAATAACGGCGGGCGTTTTTCATTCTGGGAGTAAGGGGCGTCCCGGGCTCTTTATCCTCCGCCATTGCCTTGAGAGTCTCTATATATTTCTCGCGCTTGGCGGGGTCTGTGGAAGGGCTGGCGAATCCTTCGTAGCGCACGGTGGCTTCGGCGGTGTCGCTATCGACGATAGCGAGCCTCCAGTCTTCCGTCTCGTAGGGCGGAATCGAAGCGCAGCCGGCAAGAAGGAGCGTCAGGAGCCCGATAAAGAAAAGGACGTTGCGCATAGTCTTCAATGGTTATTTTTCAGTTACCTGGATCAAATAACGGAGCACGTCGGCGTTCAGGGTGCAGCGTCTCTTGAAGTCGCTGATGCCGGCCGGGGGCATAGAGAAATTGATCAGATAGTAGAAGCCCTCGTTGCAGTGGGCAATGGGGTAGCACAGCACTTTCTGGCCGATCTCTTCGGCTTTGTCGACAGTGCCGCCAAAACGCTCGACATCCTTGGCAATCGTGGCGGTGACAGCGGCGAAACGCTCGCTGGCAGCGTCCGGATTGATGATGAACAAACATTCGTACTTATTCACTGGATTACCTCCTGATTAGACGCGCGGCTCAAATTGAGGAGCGCGCCAGTTATTTATTTCATTTATTGTTTTTTCTTCGTTTAGCCGGAGCTTTTCCGGAAGGTCGCTTAAATATTCGGTCATGCTGCCGACTATCGAAAGCTCCTCCTCGGGGAACTCCGACAGCACATAATCCGCCATGTTCAGGGGATCTGCGCCCACACCCATCCGCAGCCGCGGCACATCCTTAGTTCCCATGACTTCCAGAATAGATCCGAGGCCGTGGTGGCCTCCGTCGCTGCCCGAGGCGCGGTAGCGCAGCTTCCCCAGGGGAAGGCTGCAGTCGTCCATGACAACGAGGATCTCTTCCGGTTTCACCAGGCGGTCTTTCGCCAGACTTCTGACGGCTTTTCCGCTCAGGTTCATGTAGGTCTTAGAAAGAACTAATATTTGATCTTCCGCGTTCTGCGACCAGAGGTAGTTTTTCCAAAAATGGGTCTTCCATTCCGGGAAAGCCTTCCTTCTCATGGCCTCCACCGCCAGACGTCCCAGGTTGTGCCTTGTCATATAGTAACGCGGCAGGGGGTTCCCAAGACCGACGATGGCGCGGATCATGAGATCACTTCTTGCCTTTCGGCGCTTCGGGCTCGGCTTCCTCTTCTTTCTTGCGGGCGGTGATGACTTCGGGTTCCTCGGCGCCTTCAGCGGCGGTTTCGGAAGCGGCGGAATCTTCAGCCGCGGAGGAGCTGATAACGACGACCGCGGTCTCGGGGTCGGCCAGAATGGTCACGCCTTCCGGAACGGGGAGGTCGGCCACGCGCAGCACTTCGTGAAGCTTAAGCGGCGTGACATCCGCGCGGATGTCGTCGGGGATGTTGCCGGCTTTGCACTGAACTTCGACTTCGCGGAGGGTAAGCTCCATGATGCCGCCGAAATTCTTGACGCCGTCGGCGTCGCCCACGGGAATGATGGGCACGGAGACCGTTACGATCTCGTCCAGGTCGACCACCACGAAATCCACATGCTGGATGTTGTGGGTGGCGCGATGACGCTGGATCTCTTTAATAAGCACGTTGACCACTTCGCCTTCGGCGTCCAGCGTCAGAATAGCGTGCTCGCTGTGCATCTTCTTCATCAGCTGGGAGAAATCGTGCAGATTAAGGGTGATGTTGATGTGTTTGCCGTGTCCGTAAACGACCGCGGGGATATCTCCCTGGGCGCGCATTTTGCGAGCCGCGGAGCTTCCGCCCGCCGTTCTGACGGCGCAGGACATCTTCAGTTCATTTTCCATGATGATTCCTTAATTCGGTTAATTTGATTATATGTTGACTTTTTTCAGGCAATAAAAAAAGTACGCCTTTTCGGCGTACCGGGAGGATAAGAGTCCACGGGCCTTAGCTGCCCATGACTTTGCGCCCGTCCCGGTTGACAAAATGATTTGCCAGGCTGAAATTCAGCCGACGCGCGAATTTAGGTTCTAATATAATACGAAAAGCCCTCCCAAAATGCAAGGGCGGTCCCGGCCGCCCCTTAAGGGCCAAGGGAAGCGCCTTACTTTTTCTCCGCTTCCGTAAGGGTCTTGGGAATGTCCGTCACGATGGCCTCGACCTCGAAGGCCCTAGCCAGGTTGTTGTCCCTTTTGTTCCTGATGGTCCAGAGCGCCAGTTTGAAGCCTTCCTTGTGCGCCTTGTCCACAAAATTCTTGGTGGCGTTTGAGATGTCCGCGGAGATCCAAGAGCAGCCGTTCTCCTTGGCCAGCTTTATGGCTTTGTCGTCGCCTACGCTGCACAAAAGCCCCGTCTTGATGCCGTCCTCGGCCTCGCGGGTAAGCTTCAGGGCTTCCGGGACGAAGGAGATGACCAGAAGGTCGTCCCCCGTGAATTCCTCCTCCTTGAGCTCCCTGACCATGACCTCCACCAGCTTTTTCAGCCTTTCCAGCTTGGGAGGCGACTTTATTTCCAGCTGCATGGCGATCCCCTTGCCCTTGAGGAAGCGGAGGATCTCCCTGAGAGTCGGCAGAGGATTCCCCTCCTTGGTCTTATACTGCCTTATCTCCTCTAAGGTCATCTCCTCCACGTTGACCTCAGATCCGCAGCGTCTCTTAAGGCTGCCGTCGTGGGTCACTATGAGCTGGTCGTCCTTGGTTATGTGGATGTCCGTTTCGAAAGCTTTCATCCCCAGGGCGGCGCACTCTTTCAGGGCCTCCAGGGTGTTTTCGTCCCTTTCCATGGCTCCCATGCGGTGGGCCACGATAACGGGATCGGCGATTGTCAGGCTAGAGAACATAAAAAGCAGCAGAAAGAAAGCGGTGTTTTTCATAAGCGACTAAGAAAAAAAGCGATCTCCGAGACCGGAAACCGCTTTTGATTAACGAAAGACGAAAGATCAGGGATGGGAGACCTCTGGCGGCAGCAGGGACAGGCCGCTGGTACTTATGAGGCTGATGAACTCCTTCTCAAGATAGTAGATGGAGCGCACCGTGTATTCGTCGGGGGTATGCCAGCCGTAGATGTTCATCTTCGTCTGGCTCTCCACGAATTCCACCACCACGTAAAGGCCGTCGGTTATTTTGAAAAAGGAGTGGTCCTTGGCCTGCAGCGGGATCATGGAATACTTGCGGGAGTACATGTTAAGCAGATAATTCTTCTGGTCGACCGTGCAGCCGCTGAAAATGTGCTCCATGGCTATCAGCTTGTCGTCCTTGTCGAAGTAAAACGTTCTGGCGGCCAGAACGTTCTTGTTGGTGCTGCCGCTCAGATCGTCCACCGCCGCCACCATGTAGGATTTCGCCTTGCAAGGATATTCCGGAGCCTTGAATTCCAGCGCCTTGCTCATGACGTTGGTTACGTCGGCGTAGGGCATGGTCATGTGGATCCCCGCCCAGACGTAACTTTTTATGGCCGCCAGTTTCTGCGCTTCCTTGATCTGCTCCGCCGTCTGTTCCGCCGGCTCCTCCGCCTCCGCTTTCTCCGGGGCGGGGTCCGCCTGCGCCTGCGCGGCGGCGCTTTCAATTACCATGGTCATTTCCCCCATGTCCTTCGGCTGCCCGCTTTCCGCGGCGCAAAGGACATAGGAGAAGGCGAAAGCTAAAATAATAGTCAAGCCAAGCGTTGATCTCATAAATCTATCCTCATTTTTTCTTTAATCTTACCACTTTCTGAGAAGCAGGGCAACGAGACCGGCCAGCAGCGCTATCACAGCCGGCTCCGGCACCGTGGCGTCGAAGACCTGGATGTCGTCCACATAGATGTTGGCGTAAACTTCCTCATCCTTGTCTCCGCTGGAGCAGATGCAGAGCGCGGTCACCGGATCGCCGTCCCTATCGTTCTCAAAATAGATCTCCAAGGGAGTGACGTTGGTCACGCAGTCGCCGAAGGTAATGTCCGTTGTCTGCCACTTCTCAAAGCCCATGTCCAGGGTGTAGGAGAAATCGAACCATTCGTCCAGAGGCGCCGCCGGCAGCTCGAGTTCCTCGTAGTTCTTGACGTAGAGCCAGGCGCAGCCACTTTCATTGTCGCGCCAGACCCAGAATTCCTGCAGCGGATTATGTCCGAACTGCTTGACATAAAGGATGGCCTGGTCGGGCCCTTCGGACGGGACATAGATCTTGCAGGAGAAGGTGAACTTCTGGTAGGCCGGGATGTAAGCGGGAATAAGAGAGCCGCTGTAGCCGCCGCAGTCATAGTAGCGCAGGGCGTACTGTCCGTCGATCTCCTCCACGAAGGCCCAGAGATTGGAGACGCTCTGCTCCGGATCCAGCGTCCAGCCGTCCTGGCCGTTGATGTTGCCCGGATGGAAATAGGGTTCCTCGAAGTCCGCGGTGTAATATATTCCGCCCCTGGCGCAGGAGACCATGGTGGTCAGGCAGCCGCCGGTCTCGGAGAAGAACCTGACGTAGTAGCGGTAATAGCCCGGATCGGGTTCGGAAGTGATGGCCACGTTGACCGTGAAAGACTCGGACAAAACGCCCGTAGAGGGCGAGACCACCAGCGGAGCGTCGTCCAAAACTTCCGCCTCGAACTCGCAGGACTGGGCGCCGGAATTCTTCAAAATGACGTCGCAGGAATCGTCCGTTCTCATGGAGACGTAGCTGGGGCCGGTCATGTGCGGCTTGTTTTCGCGCTCCTCCTCGCAGATAAGGAGGTTGTCGATGCAGACGCCGGAAACGTAGTCGATCTGGTCGGGGTTCTTCTGCACGCCGTCGGAGCCGAAGTTCAGGGTATGCAGCGTTCTGAACACCTTGCCTCCGTAAGTCTGCAGCGGCATCTCGTCGCCGAACTCGTAGCGGTCCCCGTCCATTTCGATGTAATTCACCACTTGCTGGCGGAAGTCCATGGAGTACCTTAAGTGGTGCCACACGTCGCATTCGTACTGGTTGGAGCCCAGGCCGCCGGAGAGATCGATGCCCTGCGCCTTGGTGGCCCTGAACATGGTGTCGCCCTCGCTCTTCCTGAAGTTCATCGTGAAGGGAATGTGCTTCCACAGTTCGCCGGTCACGTCGAAGTTGGCCGCCTGGCTGTCGCTGGGCCAGTAGAAATCAAAGTCCACCACCACGATGAGGTTGGAGGGCGTGTCCACGGTATATTCGTATCCGTAGTAGCCGCCGGAGCAGATGATCCTGGCTAATTCCCCGTCTATGGCAAAGGGCATGTTGGTTACCACAAAACTGTTGTAAGCCATGCCGTTTCCGATGCCGCCGTCGATGGTTCCGCTCCTGTCGGTATACCAGCGGTCCTGGCCGCTTATTTCGCCTATCGTCATGTACGGCCCGGAGAAATCCTCCTGGTAGAAGACCAGCCCGGACTGCACTGACAGCGGGACTTCCAGGACGCCGCCCATGCCGCCGTCCACTCTGATGACGCTGCGGTAATAGAAGTCGCCCATGTCTTCCCTGAGCAGCCTGAACTGCAGTTCCTTCTCGCCTTCCCCGTCGATGGAGCCTTCGCCGTTGACCGCTTCCACCCAGCCCGGGTCGCCCTCGAAGCTGACCACGTAATTGACCTTGTTGGTGCCGGTGTTGCGCACGGTGAAATAGAAATCCTTGGGTTCGCGGCTAAGCTCGATCTTCTTGGTGTAAGTCTCCAGCTTGGCTCCCGGAGGCGCCGGCTTGCTGACAGCCTTCAAGACCACGTCGTCGATATCGCCGTACATTTCGAAGGACATCCAGTTCGGCACCTGCTTCTTCTGGCTGGTGAAGGCCATGGAGACGTTGGTCACGAGGCTCCCCACCTGCCAGGAGATGATATGATACTTGGCCATGTCCATGGTCACCGCGATATCGTTATATTCGTAAGGGAACTCGTAAGGCAATATGAGCCACTTGTTCTGGTTTTCAATGAGATCGTAGCCGTACACGCGGAAGCTCTCGCCGTTCCAGTTCTTGGTCTCGAAGACGGAGGGAGGCCCGTAGGCATGGCTGGCGCCGTCGTCCACGCCCAGCTTGAAGTAACTGTCGATGCCGCCCGCTCCGGCGGTATCCTCGAAGGGCCGCAGCTTGAAGGACCAGACCAGATATTCCGTATCCTTGTCGAACTCCATTTCGCTTATGTCGAAATTCTTGCCCACGAAGTTGTTTTTGCCGTCCAGGTGCATGGCGCGGGAGCCGTCCGGGCCCAGGCCGTCCGTCACGTCGTTCTTGGAGGTTTCGTAATTGTGCCGGGGGTCCTTGGCCGTCCAGCCGTTCTGGCCGATAATCGTACCAAGTTCGTACCCTTCGTCAGATTCGAAACCGACGCGCAAAAGCTCCCTTTCGTAAGCGGAAGCGCAAAGAGTGCAAAGCGCCAAAAAGAGCGCAGCCTTGAAAAGATTGTTCTTCATAAGAGACCTCTTCTGAAAGTTTAAAAATACTCTTTCATTATAGCAAAACCAGCATCGAAACTTAAGGGAACAACAAAAAAGCCTCTCCCCCAGCCCCCAATAAAAAAGCCGGGGGAGCAAAAGCCCCCCGCCCAAGGCAAAAGACGCCCCTTACGAAAGGGCCGCCTTGGCCGCCTCTTTCCTGTCGTGGATATACCTTGCCGCGTAAACGAACGGCGTGTCCAGCAAAGAGGTTATGATGAAGATAATGTAGCTGGACACGATGAAGGACCAGACCGTCTTCAGATCAAAGGTTCCGTAAAAAGCCAAAAGCGTGAACAAGACATTGTTTATAAACTGGCTGATAAGCGTGGAGAAGTTGTTCCTGAACCACAGGAACCTCCTCTTGTTCCCGCAGAGCCTCTCCGTAAGATCCCACCACATATGGTAAAGCCAGACGTCCGTCAGCTGGCTTATGGCGTACACCAAAAGGGAGGCCATAATGACCCTGGGGGAATTGCTGAATATAGTCCTGAAAGCCTGCATGCAGTGATCCGTCTCGTCCGGCGTGTACAAAAGCCAGACCTGGCTGACCACCAAGAAGAAGATCGTGGAGAATATCCCGATATAGACCGCCTTGTTGGCGTATTTCTTCCCCTCGCACTCCGACAATATGTCCGTTATTAGAAACGTCACCGCGAAAGGAAGATTCCCCAGCGTCTGCGTCCACCCGAAGGCCTTGATGACCAAAAGCACCTCGATATTCGCCACGATGGTCGCTATGGGCGTCAGAGCGTAAAGCCCGCTCTTTCCGAAGAGCTTGTAAGCCATCAATGCTGATCCGTAAGTAAACAGCAGAGTAAAAATTAGCAGCAGTTCGTTAGTCATTCAGGCGTCCCCACGGTAAAATCCGTATTGTGAACAAGGATATCCACCCTGTCGTCCAAAACATACTTCGGATAGATCTCTTCCATAAACTTAGCGATAACCTCCCCGTCGGGCTTCACCGAAGTGGTATTGTCGCACATTACGTTAAGCGTTATCCTCTTGAAATACTTAAGCCCCAATTCCACATCCCGCCGCATCGAATCCACGGTCTGTCCCTTTACCCCCACCAAAAAATTCGCTTCCTGAAAATACCCGGCCACCTCTTCCGGACTAACGCCCGGCATGCCTTTTTTCAGATAGCCTTCCCTAAGTTCCTCGTCGAAGCTCTCCAGCCCCACTCTCATCCTGACTTCTGTCCCGGAAAAGAATTCCCTAAGCTCCGCGATCTTATCCCTAACGAGGTAATGCGCCTCGAAATGCAGCACCCTTATCCCTTTTTCCCTAGCAGTCTCCCTTACCAAAGCAAGGCTTCTTTCCCCAAGTTCATGAAAAGACCCGCTGTTGATGACCTCCAGGTTCCCGTACACCCCCGTTACCTGCTTCAAGACCTCCCTGTTCAAAACCACGTTCGCGTCATCATCCGGACAGGCGTCCAGATGATAATCGCAAAAGGCGCACTTCTTATAAAAGCACCCCTTCCCCCTGAGAAGCACTATCTCCCGGGGATCTTTTTCCTTGATAATCCCATACCTAAGCATGGTCTATGTCTCCGTAGTTTTGTTTTAGGTTACCCAAGGCAGGATGGTTTCGAACTGCCAGCGTCCATTATACCAAATCCAAACTACCCGCCCCTTCCTAGACCCTTTCTCCGTCCCCCGCCCGAACTGTCGCTATTTTTTCCCAATTACCCCCGATCGAGCCACCCGATCCTTGCTAAAATATTTCCCGAATAATTTAACCTCACCTCTCAAAAACATGAAACTCCCCGCAACGCTTTTCATAATCTTCCTCATCATCTCCCCCTTCGCCGCCTACAGCGGCACCACCTTCTATTCCGGCTACAACTCCGACGGCTCCTCCTTCGACGCCACCGAGACAAAAATAGGCGGCACCACCTTCTACTCCGGCTACAACTCCAACGGCTCTTCCTTCGACGCCACCAAGACCAAAATAGGCGACTTCACCTTCTACTCCGGCAGCCATTCTGACGGCACTTCCTTCGACGCCACCGAGACCAAGATAGGCGACTTCACCTTCTATTCCGGCAGCAGATCCGACGGCACCTCCTTCGACGCCACCAAGACCAAGATAGGCGACTTTACCTTCATTTCCGGCAGCAATTCCGACGGCAGCTCCTTCGACGCCACCGAGACCAAGATAGGCAACTTCACCTTCATTTCCGGCAGCAGCTCCCGCGGCACCTCCTTCGACGCCACCGGGACCCGGATAGGCGACTTCACCTTCTATTCCGGCAGCAGCTCCCGCGGCGGCTTCTTCAGCGCCACCGAATTCAGTTTCGACGACGAGGATGACGAGGACGAAGAAGAAGAAGACTACTAAGCCCCCAAAAATCCCTCAAAATCCCCAAAAACTCCTCCTAAAGCCCCGTGCGCCAGCACGGGGCTTTATTATCTAAACGCCGCGAAATAAAATACATATTTGACATTCCCACACCTCTTTGTTAGAATGAAATCATGACAAGGTATAGACTTCGCCACTATTTTTACTAGACCCGCTTAAACCTAACTCACGCTTTTGCAAGGACCCTCATTTTTTTCGTAGCGCCAAACGCTATACAAAAAGATAGTATTTTTCAAAAGTATGTTTTTTTATTTTGTTTAATAATAAAATAAGAAAAAAATCGAGAGGTGCACATGAAAGAATTCCAATTCAACAAAAACGAAGAAACCCAGATCCTTTTAACCAACGCCAGAAAAGCCGTCACTCTCTGCGAGGAGATCACCCCCGGTTCCGGCATGCTCTTCTTCACCACTCTTAAGGACATCGAATCCATGTCCGCCGACGAAAGGGTGGAACTAGTCTACATGCCCACCTACACCGTCGCCGCCTACCTCATCCAGTGCAAGATGCATCTTAATGAGCTCTTCACCCAGGACGAGTACGTCGAGAGCGGCTTCAAAGGCATCCTGCTCGCCTGCGCCAGCAGAGGCATGGAAGGCCAAAGCAGCGAAACCCTGGACGCCCTCACGGAAGCCCTCGACCTCTTCCTCACGGCCCCCCTGAAGGCCTTCCTCGCCAAATACGGTAAGGAATACCCCGAGTTCACGGAATGCGCCCAAAAGGCCGTCAAAACACTCTACGAGATCGCCGGCGGAACCATCCATTCCTCCGACAAGCTCGTCAGGAAAGCCAAAGAGCTCATCAGCGTCTGGGAATCAGCCTAAAATGAGCCCCGTGCCGCCGGCACGGGACTCCCCTTTACTTTCAAATTGGATCGTGGTATTATATTACTGCACTGAAAAGTGCGGATTTATTCATAAAGCTCCTTACCGGAAAGGGAATTCCGTCGGCCCTTGTTAGCACCTAGACGGATAAGCCCCGTGTGCAAGCGCGGGGCACTTTTTTTAATTACTCAAACCCCAATACGGGTCGTTCCAACCGAGAAAATCATCATTTTCCGCATAGAGCGCCCCTGCTCTTCCCGCCATCCGCCGCTTCTCGCTCTCGACATATCTTATAGCTGTTTTGTCGCCTTTAGCGGCGGCTTTTTCCAGAAGCTCCAACCACTTTCTCTCGTCCGCGTTTACGCCGTAACCGTTTTTATAGCAATAGCCCAGAAGGAACAGCGCTCTCGGAATGCCTTTCTCCGCCAGTTTTTTAAAACATTCAAAAGCGGCTTCCCAATTCGCGTTTACGCCTATTCCCTTCACATAACATTTGGCGAGATCAAATTGAGCCTTGATATGATCTTGCTCCGCCGCTCTCATAACCCACGCGAACGCCGCCCTAAGATCTTTCCTTACGCCTTTTCCTTCCGTATAAAGCTTAAACAGCTGATATTGGTCTTCCGCGGAGCCTTTCATGGCGGAAAAGCAAGTTTTTATAAACGCTTCGCGCTCCGGGAACGTTTTTTTAGCGTCTCGCAGATAATCCTCGAACCAATCGAACGCCGATCCCCAATTCTCTTTGCTTTCCAAACAGCACAGAGCCAGTTGATATTTCGCTTCCGTCACGCCTTTTTTAGCGGCGCCTAAAAACAACTTATAAGCGTCTTTCCAGGCTCCTTCCGTGCGGCATCTGTACATGTAGTATTTTCCAAGCAGGCACATAGCCTGCGCGTGACCTTTATTGGCAGCGGCTGTTAAATAGTCGATTGCCGTTCCCTGCCTCGAAGCGAATTTGCCGCGGGATGTTAAGCACAGCAAGCCAAACCGATATTGCGCTTTAACGTTTCCTTGTTGCGCCGCTTTCATATACCATTCGAGCGCTCTCCCCGGATCTTTGTGAACAACTTCCCCTTTTTCATAACACGATCCCAGCCTGTACTGGGCTTCTGCCACTTCCTTCCCGGCCGCTTTTTCAAACAATTTAAAGGCTTTCTCCTGATCGGCTTCTACGCCTCTTCCTTCCACATAACACACGCCGAGAAAACACTGCGCTTCCGCGTTATCCTTATTCGCCCATTCTTTCAAACGTTCTATCGCTTTCCGCAGTTCTTCACGATCGCCGCGGGCGGAAGAATAAATATAGATCAGGTTTTTTACGGCGTCGACGCTGTCTTTCTCCGCGGCCTTTTTATACCACTCGATAGCTTTCTTAAAACTTTTATTTGTTCCCCTTCCCAATCCGTAACACTGGCCCACCTGATACATGGCTTCCGCCACTCCCTGTTCCGCGGCTTTCTCAAACCAGCCAAAAGCAGCTTCCCAATCCTGTGCAACGCATTTCCCTTCGGCATAACACATGCCGAGATAGTATTGGGATCTTTCGTTCCCAGCATTTGCTGTCTCTTTTATAAAATTGAACATACGCCCCAAAAATTCGGAAGCATTGCCGGCTTTCTTCGAGAAGTATAATTCGCTGAGCCTATCCATCGCCTCGACCGACCCCTGCTCGGCGGCTTTTCCATACCAGTAAGCGGCCATAGACGCATCCTTTTTTTCATATAATAGACCCGCCTGATACTGGGCATCCGCCATTCCCTGTTCCGCGGCCTTTTCAAACCATCGAAGGGCAGCCTCAGGGTCTCTCTTTTTCAAATACCACAGCCCTAACTGATACTGCGCTTCCGCGTTTCCCTGTCCCCCGGCCGCCTTTAAACATTCCAAAGCTGTCTCATCGTCTACTCCCACGCCTTTCCCGTCCGCATAAAACCGCATCAGTTTTTTCGCCGCCTCTTTCACTCCGTTCCGGCCGGCTTCCCGCAGCCACTTTACAGCCGCTTTATTATCCTGCCCCTCCATATAATATATCCCCAGCGAATACTGAGCTTCCGGCAAACGATCTTCCGCGGCTTTTTCAAAATAACTAAAAGCGCTTTCCTTATCGGCTTCGACGCCTATTCCCTCCGCATAGCACACCCCCAGCTGATACGTCGCTTTCACCACTCCGTTCCGGGAGGCTTCCTGTAGCCACTCAACACCCATCTCATTATTCCCCTCTTCCGAACAACTCATCCCCAGCCGATATTGAGCTTCCGGAATAGCGGCTTCCGATCCTTCCTCATTCCCATACAATTTCCTCAACTGCTCCTTTGCTTTTTCATTTCCATTCCGGGCGGCTTCCTTCAGCCATCTCGTAGCTTCCTTAAGATCCATCCTCTCCAAAAGAATCATCCCATACTGATACTGTGCTTCCGGCACCTTTAATTCCGCGGCTCTCCTTATACACAAAAAAGCGGTTGCCTTATCGACTTCGACTCCCTTCCCCTCCGCATAGCACAACCCCAACTGATACGTCGCCATCGCCACTCCGTCCTGGGCGGCTTTCTCCAGCCACTTCACAGCCAACTCATAATTCCCCTCTTCCAAACAACTCATCCCCAGCCGATACTCGGCTTCCGGGATAGAGACCACCCTATCCCCATAGCATTTCCTCAATTGCTCCCTTGCTTTTTCCACTCCGTTCCGGTCGGCATTCTCCAGCCATCTTACAGCCTCCTTAAGATCCATCCTCTCCAAAAGACCCATCCCATACTGATACATGGCTTCCGCCACTCCCTGTTCCGCGGCTTTCTTAAAACACAAAAAAGCGGTTTCCTTATCGACTTCGACTCCCTTCCCCTCCGCATAGCGCATCCCCAGCTGATACGTCGCTTTCACCACTCCGTTCCGGCCGGCTTCCTCCAGCCACTTAACACCCCTCTCATGATCCCCCTCTTCCAAATAACTTATCCCCAGCCGATACTGAGCTTCCGCTAAAGCGCTTCCCTCATCGACTTCCAATCCTTCCCATTTCCTCAATTGCTCCCTAGCTTTTTCCACTCCGTTCCAGGCGGCTTTCTTCATCCATATCATAGCCCCTTTAAGATCCATTCCCTCTAAACAAACCATTCCATACAGATACTGTGCTTCCGCGTTTCCCTGTTCCCCGGCCGCCTTTAAACATTCCAAAGCTGTCTCATCGTCTACTCCCAGGTCGCTCCTGTCCGCATAGCACTCCCACAACTGACACGTCGCTTTCTCCTCTCCGTTCCGAGAGGCTTCCTTCAGCCATCTTACAGCCGCCTTAATATCCACCCTCCTTAAAAGCATCATCCCATACTGATACTGCGCCTCCGGCACCCTGCACTCCGCGGCTCTCCTCATACACACAAAAGCTGTTTTCTTATCGACTTCTACTCCCTTCCCCTCCGCATAGCACATCCCCAGCTGATACGTCGCTCTCACCACTCCGTTCTGAGCGGCCTTCTCCAGCCACTTCACAGCCAGTTCATAATTCTGCTCTTCCAAATAACGGATCCCAAGCAAATACTGTTCCCCAGGAGTCCTCGGATCCATAAAATTGTTGCTCGACATAGTTCCCTCACTTTTAGACACAAACCTAAACAAACAAAAAAATTATACTAACTTTCCCCCCAAACACCAAACACCAAATGTCACAAAATCACGACACAACAACAACACCTCATTCAACACTACCCAAACAAGAATAGGCGATTCAACATTCTTTTCCGGCCATACCTCAGAAGGCAACTCCTTCAAAGTCACCACTACCCAACTAGGCGACTTCACCTTCACCTCCGGCCGCAGCAACAACACTTCCTTCAACGCCACCACAACTAAACTAGGCGACTTCACCTTCACTTCAGGCCGCACCTCCAATGGCAACTCCTTCAACGCCACCACCACCAAGATCGGCGACTTCACCTTCACCTCAGGCAGCACTTCCAACGGCGACTCCTTCAACGCCACCGAATACAACTTCGACAACGACTATGACGATTACAACTATGATTTTGACTTCTAATCATAGGATACTCCCATGAACATGCTCCTTACCGGAAAGGGACTTGTCGCCCCTTGATTATCAAAGACAACAAAAAAGCCCCGTGCTTGCGCACGGGGCTTTTCTTTTCAATCTTTGCTGATCACTTTCTTCTGCCAGCTTCTCTCTCCGCATTCGGGACACTTCATATATCTCGTCCTGCCGATATGCATCGCTAAACACACGCTCAAATACGTCGGCACATATTTATGATGACATTTCCCACATTCATAATATCCAGCTTTTTGTTCTATCCTTAAACACAAAAAGCAAATCACCAAAAAGAACACAAACGCCGGAGCAATGATCAACAACCTAACAGCATTTGTCATTTGACAAAACGAAACAACCATCGCAAGTCCCAAAAAAAGCACAATGCTGCAAAACGCAACCCACGCTTCCACGTTCAGCAACAGCTTGTCAGCTTCTTCTTTTTCTTTTCTAAAACTAAGCAATTTTTCTTCAACTGTCTTATCGTGATCTTCCATAACGCATCTCCAGGTCTTGAGATTCCGTCCATTCTATAATTGCTCCTTTAATGGTTTTGAGTTCATTATAGCAAGATTCAGAAGAAACCCGAAAAACAAAAGCTCAGACATCGTCATTTTGGTAAGGACATATATGTCCTTACCAAAAGAAACAAAAAAGAATAAATTATTTGTTGGGCTGATCAATTTGAGGTTTATTATGTTCTTCTGCAGTCTGTTCAGTCTCGGCGGAAGGGCTGGAACTATTATCTGAATCTGGGTTGGCATTTTCTAGAATGTTCTGGGAAGATAATGAGACATCTATGTGTTCTTCTTTATTGGAAGACATATAACACTGCATTCCATAAAGTAAAAATGAAATAGATAATAGTCCCATGAGTATTATGTTATTCCAACAAAATAAATTGTATCTTTTAAAGAAACAACAACTAGTTTTATCTTCTTTACTAATAGGTAAATTCGTCATTTTCCCTACACAGCTTAGGAATAAAAAAATCATATTAGATACACATAATCCCCAAACACACGCAATACTCAATGTTTTAAACAACGGCAAATCTGTCTTCTCAAAAATCCCATCCAATGAACTCATACTGCCAAATATCAAAAAAGCAAGGGCCGTAAAAATGCTCACCATTATAAGCATTTGAGCATTTATTTCTTTTGACAACTCACTTTTAAATTCTATTTTAAAGGCTTCTTTATTTTCCTCAAATTTTTTCTTATACTCATCATCAGACAATTTCAGCATGGTGTATTGTCTGTTTGCTAAATTTACATGATCCCACAACTTAATAATTGAAGGATGTATTTCTTTTTCACCTAATTTTTCTGAATAAAGAAATAATTCTTCTAAATTAGACATGAGGCTTAAATTGCCTTCCTTTCCCTTATTTTCCTCAAAATAGGCAAATATTGCATTGCTAATACTAGAATATAAAAAGCGTTCGTGCTCATTAATATAATCTTTTATTTTTTCATATACATCTTCTTTTTTGAATAAATCTTTAGGGCGTGTCAAGTCCAGTATAATTCCGCGTATGAGCAACTCGCAAATTTCTTTTTGCGACTGCTTCTTGTTTTCGCCAACTTGCTTTGAATTATCAAAGCTAGGGTCAATTGATATTAAATTTTTATTTTGAGTATTTTGAGAAGAATTCTCTAATGAGCTCATTGGAAATCACCTTTCGTTCATACTGTCTATATGTTTTTTTCCAAGGATCCTGATTATGAGTTATATTAACCAATTCTGTAGCAGAATATTCTGAACATGCATCAACCATAGCGTTAATATCGCTCTTATCATAATCGTTTATATCTATTCCAAATGTATTTGATGGAATCGGAATAAATGTACTTCCAAAAATTTTATACTTGTGATATACAGAAGGAACCACAGGGCCAAAATCCCATGCTTCTATTTCTTCTTCAAAGCATGCTTGGCCATGGTTTACTAGAAATTGAGCCTGAACGAAATAAAGAACCTTTTGCAATTTTAAATTGCTAATTGTTTTCTTTTTTTCATTACAATACCCAATGATATATTCAGCTACTTTCAAGGCGCTATACATGTGTTTTGCTCCATATTTTTTCATGCATTGTAGCATAAAATGGTTATTAAATAAAGGACACCATATTTTGGTAGAAACACTTATGTCAAATAATTACCTCTTCATACTTATTGATTTTCAAGGGTGAACTATATTTTTCTCATCAACGATTTCTTCTGGTATATCAACTTTAGATTTATAATGTAATATTAATGATTCTCTAAATTTTCTGAGCGCATCATATAGACTATCCATAAAACAATCTTGTTCTAACCACAAAGATTCATTCCAAAAATCAGTTATAAGCTCATGTGCGACTTCGTTTCGTAAATATAAAAGCAAGGAAAAAGGGGATACAATTTTTTGAGCAGATAATTCATCAATACCTATTTCATTTTCAAGATAATATTGAAAATTTACAATTTTTCTATTAACATCTTTTTTCCTTTTATTATATTTATCAATAATATAATCATAAAAATCTTGCATAGAATCATTTATGATTATATTAGTGGTTAAAATAAAGTGATTAAAATTTCTTTTGGATGGCAAAAACAACACTCTAAACTCACCAAGATCGTCTTTCGAAAATGAATATTCTTCACTAAAAATTCTATCGATATTTTGTTCGTCACATATTTGATTGATTGTATTAATTTCTAGCAATACAGCCCTGTAAATTGAACACTGTTTTACATAATTACCGTAAATAACCTCTTCAGCAAAATATCCATTAACGTTATAATCATCTTTATTCTCGATAAATTTTATCCATCTATATTGATCGTCAGTATCTAACCCCATCAATTCATAAGCTAACAACACTAGTGCTCTCCCATCTCTTTCATACTTGCTATAAGCATATGAAAAAATCAATGGACGAGAAAGAAGATATTCACGAAATTGAAAAGACCGACTCCTTGAAATTCTCCCGCCAAAATCACCATAAGTAATTTTATATTTTGGATTATCAACATATTCACGAATAGCGTCAACCTTAAATATCAGATAATCGATGCCGGGATCTTCATTATTATATAGATCACTAATTGGTCCTGGTATATATTTTGATTGAATGTTATTCATGTTTATTTAAACAGAAAAGTCGATAATCTGTTTTGGTTTAAAAGTAGCAAACCATTATTTTTTAGGTACGGAAAAATCCATAATATAATTTTCGTCGTCGAGCTTGTAAAACGTTACATCTGTTCTTCCATATCTTTTAAGATCAGAAACAGAAATATAAGCTCCAGATGGTAATCCTAATCTTTCTCTGAAATAGCACCCTAATTCTGAATTATCTTGTGGAGTTTCTATGCCTTTCCCGTTTGCTTGAGCTCTTACACAGGTAAAAATTTTATTGTCATCAGTAAGGACTGTAAACCGTTGCGATATTCCGGGAAAAAAGCCTGACCTTTGGTAAACAGCCGGCAATCCAATATAGGCCTGGTTAGGATTTCTTCTGCTTAAAGACCCGGTGATATTCGTTGACTCTCGTGGTAATCCATCTGGGCGAACGCCCCAATTAAGGCGTGATCCATTTCCAGTATCTCCCCTAGATGTTAAGAGCGAAAGAGTTATTTTTTCGTGATTATAAAAAGGAGAATCTTTATCGTTTTCTATCTGTATGCCTTCCGAGACGACTTGGGGAATTGCTTGCTTCTGCTTCAAAGAAAAGTCTCTGCGCACATTAGCTTTATCGCAAGAAACCGTTCCTTTTTTTATTAGATAAAAAAACTCTAGAGCTGAAATCGGATCACATTCGGCAAGAGTTTCTTTTCTTTGGGCAACCGAAAAACCGTTCTGGGAATAGTTGGCAGATCCAACAAAAGCCACAACTGGGGTTTCTTTCTTGCACCATATATATATTTTAGAATGTACAGATAATGGTTTTTTAACATACGAACAAGAAAAGCTTCCGTCATATGAAAATTCTTTGTGTTCCTTAAGTGATATGAATCCTAAATGATTGATTTTGCTGACTCCTTCTACGCCAGCCATTCCGTAAATTAAATCAATATTTAGCTTTTTGCTTAGACTTTTGACTTCCAGTAAATGCTTAGCTGCCATGGCAGGAGAAGCGTAACCAGAAACAATCTTTATAGAATCTGAATCGTGTTTTAAAAGTGGCGCTATAAGAGCATATTCAAACAAATCTTCATGGACTATTATACCGGACATAATTGGTCACACTCCATTTTCTATTTTAGTGTTCCTTCGTTTGAGATATTGCATTCTATATGTTCATACCCAATTCCAGCCAATGTTCGCAATAGAGCCTCAAAAATAATTTGAGCCCCTCGCGGAGGTACTGCCATACCTATTTGTTTTCTCACACTTTCTCTTGTACCTGTAAACAAAAAGTCATCAGGAAAAGTCTGCAATCTAGCTCGTTCTCTATTCGTAAGAGCCCTTGGTTCGGAATAGTGATAAATGTGTGTTCCGCCTCCGCCGGATCCTGTGACAGTATAAGCTGGCTTGTCAGGATCAAGCCGTTTATAAATTTGGCTGATTTTGGCCCCTTTAACATTTAGGCGCAAATGCGAAGGAAGATCAGCTGTAAAGGCGTTTTGCCCAGGACGTATGTAACTAAGCCTCTCAACAACCGTTTTGTTTTGGGCGCTCCTTGTATTATTTGGTGCATTGCTAGGAATAGGAGGATTTTCGAGAGCGTTTCTCGAAGAATTGTCTATCTTTGCAAGCGCTGCAGGACTAGGCGGATAAAATACAAAAGGTTGATCCTTTCTAATTCCAATTATTATTATTCTGTGACGTGTCTGCGGTACTCCGTAATCTTCAAATTTATAAAGATGAGGATAAATTCGATATCCAGCGTTTTGAAGACTATCCAAAATAACCTTGAATGCTTTGCCATCATTAGCGCTTGCCAATCCTCCCACGTTTTCTGCCAAGAACCACAAAGGCTTAAATTTTTTCAAGGCTGCTACGCCATATTGATACAAAGGACCATAATCGCCTCCGAATCCCTTATGTTCTCCCACAACAGAAAAATCATTGCAAGGAAAACCAAAAGCGAAGCCGTCGATTTCTGTCAATCTTTTGTCATTTAAATCCAATTTTCTTACATCCTCACATATGACAGATTCAGGTTTCTCTGGACAAATATTCTCTGCATACGTATCGCATGTTTGCTGATCGTAATCATTGGCCCATGCGTGAGATATTTTGAAGCTCGGATTTTCTATACTTGCATTTAATGCTCCGCACGCTAATCCGCCCGGGCCGCAAAAAAATTCCCCCATGCGATAGGGACTTCCTTTAGGAGTATTCGGCAGAACATTAATATTAATTTTTTTCCTTATGACATTATCAACATACTTAATAGGCTCCATAATCGGTACTCTTTTATATTCCGGATATATGGTAGCCAAGAAATTGTACTGTAAAGATGATTCCCCAATGCAAAGACAAGTATCAGGCAAAGAATATACTACCTCAGGAAGGCATTCTTTAAAGACTTGAATATTAAGCTCAAGCTTTTCAAGATTTTTCTTAATATTACGTTTTACAAAATCACTTAATCGGACTAAAACTTTCCTGATGTTTTTCTTGTTAATTCTTTGAGAACACTCTTCCTCTATTTTAAACAAAAGCCACTTTTCAACTTCTGGTTTATCATTTATCTTATGTCCAAAATCTCGCGCAAGGTCATTAGTTGTCTTGACCCCTATAAAGACCGCAGAGAAAAACTTCTTAGACTTATTTCCGTTAAACAACCACAACTCGTTGATCTTTTCAATTTCATCAATAACGATTTGGTCTTTTCGGGTAACGGGATAATAATAATAACCCGGACAATCAAGCAATTGATTGCCGTCATACGTTCCCGCCAAAACCGTGTATTTTCCTGATGACTTTTCTGTGTTTTTGTTCTTCATTTTTATCTTACATTTTGTTTTAATTATAGACTAATCTTGTAACGATTGTATCAAAACTCTTCGTCAACGTATATAGTTCTAGCTTTTTTTATAGTATCATCAGAATTTTATTTTCTAAGCTGTAATTTTCGTTCTAAATAAGCATAAATGCTTATTCGTGTTTTACAACATTAAATGTTCTTGAAATAATCTTCATCAACTTCGTATGATTTGATTTCTTTAACACCGATACCGTATTCCGCTATTTTCGATATAAATTCTTCCCCGTCGATTAAATCTATCTGTTGTTTGCCAGGGTTTGATGCTTCGTCTTTTGCGGCTTTTGAGAACGTTCCGGTGGTTATCATTACGCCTTTTTCGATATCGGTAGTCAAAGAACCTCTAAAATCCCTAACTTCACTGGCACCTACTAATCCTTTATACCGTTTACACTGGAAAGCTACATTAAAACTAAAAATGCCGTTTATTCGTAGTTTTCCTGTGCCATCTATTCCGCCGTCTCCTGACTTTTTGGTTACTTCAACCTGAGTAAAGCCGCACTCTCGTAAAACTCTTTGGGACAACCGTTCAAATCCATATGGATCCATATTCTGTAAGATCGCCGCTAGCTTTTCCTTCCATGGTTGCGACTCTTCGGGATACTCAAAACCTTCGTTCCTTTCTCTTTTGTCCTTGTTTTTGTTGGCAAGATTATGCTTGACAACAAAATCATTTACAACTTTTCCATCAATATCCTCTTCTTTAGTGAAAGACGGGCAAATTGACCAAACCGAACGAGCACTATTCACTATTGCACCGTAAATTCTTAAATAAGTTCTTGCCCAATCAGCTTGATATGACAACTCTGTTTTATTCGGATTTCCTTTATGAGGAATATCGGCAACTTGATTTGGAATTTTCAAATCAGAAATTATTTGATCGACAATTTCTTCGTTTTTCCCCGAACCACCAAGCTTTTTTAATGCTAAAAAAGTCGCTCTAATCAACTCCGGTCTTCTTGGAATTCTTTTGTCGATTTTTTGTTTCATAGAACTAGCTCCTGTCTTATGTTATCAGATTATAACCATTAATAATAGTAGCAAAAAACTATTGATTTATAAACCCTTTTTGATATTAAATCCCTCAAAAATACCCGCTTAATTTTTCCGCTACCTTCCTTTTATTTTTCTTTTTTAATTCACATTCCCAAATACGAATAACGGACCAACCTCTGAGTTGGAAAAATTTGGTTGTTTCTTTGTCGTGGGTTTTGTTGTATTTTATTTTCTTATGCCAATACTCTGAATTGTCTTCAGGTTTGTGTTTTTGGCATTTGTGACCGTGCCAGAAGCAGCCGTCGACGAAGACGGCGATCTTTTTCTTGAGGAAGACGAAGTCGGGGTGGCCTTTGACGTTGTAGTTTCGGCGCCAGCCGGTGATGCCGTATTCCTTGAAGATCTTGATGAGCTTTAGTTCCGTTGATTTGTTGTTCTTGGAACGGATGTGGCTCATTACCTCGCTTCGTTTTTCTTTTGTGAAGATGTCGGACATTGGCTAGTATTTTTAGTAGTGCTTTATTATACGAGGACGGATGATGGCTATAGGAAGTTAAGTGTCGGTTTATTTGCTCAGGTGGCGGATAGGATTATAGCTTTTTGTCCTTAATCTGTTGGCGGATGAAGGCGTTGAAGGTGGAGAAGGTTTGGATCTGTTGGAGGGTCTGCTGGAAGTCTGGGGAGCGTGAGGCGTGGTCCATGAAGGCGTCTACGCGGTCTTTGAGCTCGATGGGGAGAGGGTCGTCAGGGGAGAAGAAGTAGTCCTGGGGGCCCTGGGAGTAGAGAGGGAGATGTTTGTTGGTGATGGCTATGGCAGCGTTCTGGGCGGATTCCTTTGTGGGGAACTTGGTCTGAGTCTTGAGGAGCTGGGCGACGAAGAAGTCGGAGTATTCCGTTTCGTCGTTTTTTATGATCATGGAACGCTCTATCTGGGAGAAGTTCCACCACCATTTGATGTCTTGGTCGGTGACGCCGGCGTTTCTTAGTCCGGGAAGGCGCTCCTGGATGAGATCGTAAACGGATCTTGCTTTGGGGTCGGAGGGAGGAGTGTTGTTGAGGATGAGGTCGCCCAGGTTGGTGGGAAGGAAGTAGGTGTTGTTGGAAAGGGCTTCTTGTTTGGCTTCCTTTAGAAGGGTGGTGGCTAGGTCGGTGGCTTCCGCGGGGGTGAGGTTTTTATATCGCTGGTAAAGGGCGGAGTATTTGTCGATGAGGCTCTGTTCCAGGTCGGTTAAGGGCTCGAGGTCTAGGTCGGGGTCTGTGGGGTCTGTTTGGTCTTGTGTTTCCGGTTGGGCTTCTGGTTGGGGCTGCTTCTTTTTGAAGGAGCCGGAGGGGATGAAACAGAGGGCGATGATAGCGATGAGATTTACGAGAGGGATAAGCAAAAGGAAGATCCAGAGCCAGCTGAGGCCGGTGTCGCGAAGGCGCCTGATGATGAAGATGAGGAAGAGGGCGGCCAGGAAGATGTTGAAGAAGAGGTCGAAACCACTGAAGTCCAGCTCGAATTCGTCAAGCGCTTCTTCCAGTTCGGGCACTAATAATCCCAGAACAAAAACGGAGACTAGGGCGATGAGGTATTCGAGCCTTTTGGCTCTGGTGCGGGGGTCTAGGAAATGGAGGAGCTTTTGCATGGTGGGAAAGAAATGGCGGCCCTCAGGGCCGCCATTGTTTTGTTTTTTTGTTGTTATTTCTCGCCTTTGACTCGGAGCTGGTATATTTTGATGTTGGAGCCGGGGATGCCGACTACGCCGAGACGGTGGGCGGGGCGGGGGCTGGTCTCGCGGTACCAGCCTGCGAGTTTGCCGTCGTAGAGCATGAAGAAGTACTTGCCCTGGCGCTGGAACTGCATGGTGTGTTTGCCGGGGGTGAGGCCGAGGCGTTCTTCGGTGACTTCGCCCATGTTGATGAGTCGGATTTTGGAGAGTTCATTGTTGTAGCCGCCAATGAAGCCGATGGAGTCCTGGCCGGGGTCGATGTGTCTGGTTGACTTGGCGAAGGCGCCAAGGACGGCATCCTGGGTAGCCTCGAATTCCATGAAGACGGTGAAATCACTGTCACCGGTGAAACCGGGGACGAGGAGGTAACAGGAGGCGTCGGGGTCGAGGTTGGGTTTGAGACAGAGGGCGCCGTCTTTTTGTTCCCAGTCGTTGGAGGTGAATTCGTATTGGGAGAGGTCTTGCTGGGTGCTGAAATCTAGGCTTGTATCGGCTTGGTCGGGGGTGATGTTGGGGTTGGGGGTGACTGGGCACTTCTGGACGCCCTGGAGGGGCTCCATGAAGCAGTAGGTGGGCTGATAGCCGTCGCCCAAGGTGTACTGGGCTTTGTTGGGCAGACGGAGGGCTACGACGTTGCCGATCTCCCGGCCGGCGCCCTGCCAGAACCAGGTGGATTCTCCCCTGTTCTCGATGGAGAATTCGACGGTGACTTTGTTTCCTTGTTTTTCTGCTTTGTATTCGAAGCCTTTGCCGAGGGAGTGGTAGGTGACTTTCGGTTCCTCGGTATTGCGGTCGAGGTCGATATGGATCTCGTAGAGGTCCTTGCTGCGGCCGAAGCCTTCGAAGCCGTTGTAGATGCCGTCGGCTTCGCCGTCAAGCATGATGTTGACTTCCCAGAAGGGGCCTTCGATTTCTACGAGGCCGTAATAGAAGGAGTCGTCGTGAGCCTGCTTGAAGGAGAAGGTGGTGTCCTGGACGGTCTTCTTGCCGATGAAGGGGACGGTGTCCCAGTCTTTGGTGTCGCCGTCGAGCTCTATTTGCTTGGCCCAGATGAAGGGAGGATACGGGATGAGGGGCAGAGGATCCTCGATGTCTAGGATGCCGTCTTCGTCAGAGTCATCTGTGTCGGGGTCGGGAAGAGGGAGGTTGCTCTCCTGTCTGGAATACCAGGGGCTCATGGCGCCGCCGGACCAGATGGACTGGCGGATCTTGTCGAAGTCGTTCATGGTGCCGTCGGTCTCATCGTCCTCGGGGTCGTAGCCGTACTTCTCTTCCGTGAAGGGATAGGGTCCGTCGTCGGGGACGTTGTCTTCGTCCTCGTCTTTGGCCATGATGGTTTCACCGAAGTAGTAGCGGAGCCACTGGATGTCGGTAAGCTGTCTGTCGGTTACGGCGATGCCGGACCAGTGTTCGCCGAACTTGCCGCCGCAGTCCCAGGGGAACTCATCGAAGGTGCCGTCGGGGCGCTGGTAGCGGAAGCGGTTACTGAAGTGGTCGAAAACAACGCGGTCGTTTTCCTGGTCGAGGCCGGAAAGGTAGGTCTGGCTCTCGATCTCGTGGTGATATTCGTGGGTCGTGAGCCAGGCGATGTCGTCGCCGAGGAATTGGGATCTGCCCGGAATGCCTTCCGGCCAGCCGTCAATTCCTAAGGTGCCGCCGCCGCTAATGCACCATTCCCATCTCTTGCCGTTCCAGTCGTAGCGCTGGAGAAGATCGTTTTCAATTTGCCCGACGTAGCCGTCGCGGATGGGTTCGTGGTTGATTTTGGTGATGTCCCTGGTGTCGGAGATAGAGAACTCTCCCCCGCCGGGGCCGGAGAATTCGTTGCCGGGCCAGTTGCGGCAAGGAACGAGCTTCTTGTACTCTTCCGGAGCGTCGGCGGGCATTTCGCCCCAATACTGCGGGCGTTCATCCCAGAAGTACTGCAGGTCGTGCCAGACGCGCATGCCGTTGTTGACGAACCAGAAGCGCTTGGCGAGCTCGAATTCGTTTTGGAGCTTTTCCTTGTCCTCTTCGGACATAGGGGGCGGCAAGGGAGCCCATTCGCCGTCTTTATTTTTGGCGCCGTAGAGGCTGTAGACGTTGGGCATGATGATGACCTTGACCGGAATACGGATCACTGTCTTGTAGCCGTCGGGAGCGAGGGTTGAGACGGCGTATTCCCTTGACCAGGGCTTCTCGGCGCCCCAGCGGGATTCTAGGTTGGTGGGCTCTGTGTCGCCGTTGTTAAGACGGTAGTAGTAGCGGGTGGCGGGCTGCAGGCCTGTTATGGTGATGCGGTGGTAGGTTGAGGTCTCGGCGGTCTCGTAGACGGTGTTTTCGTTTTCCCAGGGCTTGTATTCCTGGCCCTTGGGGAACCAGGTGTTGCAGGGGTCTCCGCCTTTTCTTACTTGGACCTTGGTCTGGCAGGGTTCCGGCGTGCTCCACTGCAGGGTGAATTCAGTCTGGCCGAGCATACTGACCGGTCTGGTAGGATCGTATTTCGTCTCTTCTGCTTGAATTGCTAGAGCGGCAACGATCAGTGGAACGATAAGGGACTTTCTCATGTGCATCCTTAAAGATTTTTGTTTTTTGTTTTTTGGTTTTTGCTTTTCGCTTACTGCCAGTCGAAACGTTTCCCCAGGAGTTCGTAGAGCTCCTCGTTTTTTGGTGCGAAGTAAGCTTTAAGTTTTTCTTTGGTCTCGGGAGCCATTTTGGCGTACTTGAGAGCGTTCTTGGCTTCGAAAGTTGGAAGCGTATAGGAGTTTAAGCCTAAGTATGCGACGATCTCGTTGTAAACCTTGGGAGTCTCCTTGTAGAATTCCTCGCTCTGGACAACGAGAAGCTGTTCCTTGGGGAAGTGCTTGTACCATTCCTTGAGCTGCAGGGCGTAGTAGCCTCTGGTGAGATAGGAATAGTCTCTTCTTTGGTCCGCTTTGTAGAATTCGTCTTTAGCGAGCTTTTCGATGTCCGGGGTGATCCTTTCCTGTTCCTTTTCTATGGCTTCCTCGAAGGAGAGGGGCTCCCTGTTGAGACGCTTGATGTGGTTGTAGTGGGAGTAGGCTCTTTCGATGGGATCCCTTAGGACAAGGATGAGCCTGACATACGGCAAGGTCTCCTTTATCCTTCGGGCGGCGTAGGGATGGAAGAAGTAGCTGGGGCTCGCTTCTCCGGTGATTACTTTGGCGGAAATTTCCCTTTCCAATTTTTCCTTTTGCTTTTTCGTCGGGAAGAAAGACTTGTACCATTCGATGGGTCTTGTGAAATAGTCATCGAAGTAAAAGAGCTCTTTTACGGGAGAGGGAATGATCTGCGGATGATGGGAAAGGTAATCGTAGAGCGACGTGGTGCCGCAGCGCTGGGCGCCAATGATGATAAAACTGGGGAGGAGCCTCTTTTTGGCGGTCAGGTCTCTGATCCAGATGTCCGGAATGGGCAGGGCCCGTTCCGGCCATCTGGTCAGATACGACCTAATTTTTTCTTTGACGGTCTTGGGCATTATTATTTTATTAATGCTTGAAGTGGCGCATGCCGGTGAAGAGCATGGTCATGCCGTGTTCGTCGGCGGCCTGGATGGATTCCTCGTCCCTGATGGAGCCGCCGGGCTGGATGATGGCGGTGATGCCGGAAGCGGCCGCGGCGTCAACAGAGTCCCTGAAGGGGAAGAAAGCGTCAGAGGCCATTACGCAGCCCTGGATGGGCTTCCTGGCCTTCATGACGCCTATTTTGGCGGAGTCCACGCGGCTCATCTGTCCGGCGCCCACGCCCACGAGCTCCGTGCCCTTGGCGTAGACGATGGCGTTAGACTTGACGTGCTTGCAGCACTTCCAGGCAAAGAGGAGGGATTTGACTTCTTCTTCCGTGGGCTCGCGTTTGGTGACGCATTTCAGGCCGTCGGGGCCGAGGACCTGGAGGTCGCGTTCTTGGACAAGAAGTCCGCCTACGACTTTTCTGGTCATGAAGCCGGAGGAGGGGCGGCCATTCTCAAGCCACTGGGGAAGGTCTTCCACCGTCATGATGCGGATGTTTTTCTTCTTAGAGATGATCTCGAAAGCTTCCGGAGTGTAGGAAGGCGCGATGACCGCTTCGACAAAGACCTTGGAGAGTTCTTCGGCCAGAGGGGCCTCGACGGTTCTGTTGAAGGCTAAGATGCCGCCGAAGGCGGAATCCGGGTCGGTCTCTCTTGCCTTGAGGTAAGCGGTCAGAAGATCGTCGTCCGTGGCCGCGCCGCAGGGGTTGGTGTGCTTGACGATGATGGCCGCGGGCTCGGTGAATTCCTTGACTAATTCCAGGGCGCCGTCCAGGTCGATAAAGTTGTTATAACTGAGTTCCTTGCCGTGGAGCTGCTTGGCGGTGGTGGCGCAGGGCTCACTGATCTTGGCTTCTCTGTAGAAGGCGGCCGCCTGGTGGGGGTTCTCGCCGTAGCGGAGGCCCTGGACCTTGCGGTAGCCGAAGGTTTTCGTTTCGCCGAACATCGGGGCTTCCGGGCCCATGGCGTTAGCAAGGAAGTCCGCGATAAGACTGTCGTAGTAGGCGGTGGCGGCGAAGACCTTCTGGGCGCAGGCACGGTTAAACTCGAAGGTGGATTTTCCTTCGTTCTGGTCCATGATCTCAAGAAGCTTGTTGTAGTCATTGGGGTCGGTGATGACCGTCACGTCCTTGAAGTTCTTGGAAGCGGAACGGAGCATGGTGGGGCCGCCGATGTCGATGTTTTCTATCGCTTCCGGGAAGGTCACGTCGGGTTTTTTGATGGTGGCCTCGAAGGGATAGAGATTGACGACGACAAGGTCGATGTACTCAAGGGAGTATTCCTGCATGGTCTTCTGATGGGCGGGATTGTCGCGCATGGAAAGAAGACCGGCGTGGACCTTCGGATGGAGCGTCTTGACGCGGCCGTCCAGCATTTCCGGGAAACCGGTGAATTCGTCGATGGTCTTGATGGGGACGCCTTCCCCTTTCAGGAGTTTGGCGGTGCCGCCGGTGGAGATGATCTCCACGCCGCGTTTACTTAACTGCATGGCCAGTTCCGCGATTCCCGTCTTGTCGGAAACGGAAATAAGAGCTCTTTCAATCTTTTTCATTTTGAAGGTCCTGTAAAGTTAGGTTGTTTCGCTTTAATATTGCTTTGAAGAGTTCGCACTCTTCCATTAGTTTCGCTTCTTCCCTTACCCAGACGTAGGGAAAGTTCCGGCACTGAACGGGCCTCGCCTCGTAGATGGTGCAGCCCTTTTCGGAGATGAAGGGGCAGGGATCGCCCTGGCCCATCCTCAGCCTGAGGTTCCTGCGGTCGTCGCTCAGCTCAAAGAACTTTTCCGCGCAGTCCCTGACGTCCATCTTGAGATAGTCCGCCAAGGTTTCCAGCTCGTCCGGAGAAAAACGCACTTCCCCGTCCCAGCGGCAGCAGGAAGTACAGGTTCCGCAGATCTTGGAATCGTCCGCTTCCTCGCTGAAGCGCGTGAGATTTCTCACAGGTTAGTGATCTCCACCTTACGGTCGCCCTCCGTCACCTTGCCGATGACGGCGGCGTCGAGGCCCTGTTTTTCCTTGGCGTACTTGATGACGGTCTCGGCGTTCTCGGGAGAGACGAAGATCACCAAGCCGATACCCATGTTGAAGACGCGGTACATTTCCTTGGGATCCACTTCGCCCAGCTTCTGCATGAACTGGTAGATGAAGGGGACCGGGAAAGCCTTGGCGTCGAAAGTGACGGCCGTGCCTTCAGGAAGGATCCTGGGGACGTTCTCGTAGAGGCCGCCGCCCGTGATGTGGGCGATGCCCTTCACAGGGATGGCGTCGATGAGAGGCAGCACCGTCGGAATGTAGGAGCGGTGGGGCTCCAGGAGGATGTCGCCCAAGGTGGGGCCGCCGGCTTCCGGAATGTAGTTGAGGTCATAGCCTGCGTCCTGGAAGAGGATCTTGCGGGCAAGGGAGAAGCCGTTGGTGTGAAGGCCGCTGCTGGGGAGCGCCACCGCGACGTCGCCGGGCTGGATGGTCTTGCCGTCGATAAGTTTCTTGCGGTTGACGACGCCCACGATGCAGCCCGCCAGGTCGTACTGGCCTTTGCAGTAGGTGCCGGGCATCTCCGCCGTCTCGCCGCCTAAAAGCGCGCAGTTGTTCGTGCGGCACTCTTCCGTAATGCCCGCCACGATCTCCGTGACGCCTTCCACCGTTAAGTCAGCCGCCGCCACGTAGTCCAGGAAGAAGAGCGGCCTGGCGCCCTGGACGACGATGTCGTCGCAGCAGTGGGCAACGATGTCGTGGCCCACGCCTCTGAAGCGGTTCAGCTGCGCGGCAAGGTGCAGTTTCGTGCCCACGCCGTCGATGGAGGCGACCAGAACGTTTTCGCCTTCGCCCAAGCCAGTGATGTCGTAAAGTCCGCCGAAGAGACCGATGTCAGCTAAGACAGCCGGGCTGAAAGTGGAGCGGACCATGCCTTTGATGTCTTTTACGATCTGATTACCCTTGTCGATGTCGACGCCGGCCTCAGTGTACTTTGATTTCATAGCTTCCCTCATTGTATTATTTGAACACACACTTAATTTAATATAAATATAATAGCAAAAAATCCCCGCCCCAAGATAAGGCCTTTCGGCCTAAAGACCTATAGGAAATACGCCGGATAGGCCCTTGTTTTTCAGGTCTTGGCGGCGCAGAGAAGAATGATGTTCCCAAAGCCCGCGGACTTGAGGGCCCGGGCGCAGAGCTCCGCGGTGGTGCCGGTGGTGCAGACGTCGTCCACCAGGGCGATAAGCTGGTTTTTCCGTATATCCCGGAAAGCGGAGCGGCTGCTCTCCCTGAAACGGAAGGCGCCGCTAAGGTTAGCTTTGCGCAGCTCCATGGAAAGGGAGGCCTGGGGGCGGCTGAAGCGGGTGCGTTTAAGGGCCTTTATGACAGGGATGCCGGTCTCGGCGCCAAGGGCGTAAGCGAGATCCTC
Organism: bacterium; assembly: GCA_017649705.1. GTDB lineage: Bacteria > Auribacterota > UBA3054 > UBA3054 > UBA3054 > UBA3054. Next base: position 17,136 of record JAGCGH010000079.1, on the reverse strand, counting down.
GGATTGGTTGAAGCCCCGGGTGAACTCCCTCAGATAGTGCAGCGGGACCGGGACCAGGGCGTAAATGTGGGGGGCCAAAACGGGAAACTCCGGGTGCAGCGTGATAAAACGGGCCAGGGGCTTGGCAAGGTACCTGAGCCCGGAGTACTTCAGTCCGGAAATAAGATCCGGGACCTTGCCGGAATAATCGGCTCCGGCGATGACGCGGGAAAGCGGGTTGCGCTCCCGGCTCTTCCTTTGGCACTCTTCGCAGAGAAAAGTCGTCTCGTCCAGATGGGAGTCCATGTGGGAGCAGCGCAGACAATAGGGCGCTTCCACCAAAAAAATATCCCGCCGGCAGCGGCGGCAAAAAAGCTCTTCTACTGAATACTGTAGCGGCTCTTTGCAGAAATAGCAGACCGGCGGGAAAAAAAGATCGCTGAGACCGCCCAGGGCCTCTCTTATGAAAGGCCCCGGATCAGGCCTACTCCAGGATCTTGGAAAAAGTTTGAATGCTCTTGGCGATTCCTGTTTGTTCATCTACCTCCACTAGGGCTCCCGAGACCTGGCAGGGGCCGTCCGCCACCTGGAATTTCTGGGGAAGCCCGGTTAGGAAATGATTCAAGACCGGCTCCACTTCCCTGCCGATCACAGACTCCTCGGGACCCACCATGCCGAGATCCGTTATGTAAGCGGTCCCGCGGTGGAGGATCTTGGCGTCGGAAGTCTGGACGTGGGTGTGGGTGCCGGCCACTATGGACACTCTGCCGTTCAGATGGTGCCCCATGGCGATCTTCTCGCTGGTGGCCTCCGCGTGGAAGTCCACCACGATGACCCGGGAGGAGATCTTTTTCAATATCTCGTCCGCCATAAGGAAGGGGTTCTGCGAGGGCTGCATGAAAGTCTGGCCCTGAAGATTGATGACTGCGACGTCCACGTTCTTCCACTTGACCTCCACGTATCCCACGCCCACCGGGGCGCTGGTGGCGTTGGCGGGGCGGACGACGCGGCTCAGGGAGAGCATCTCCTTGTAGTCCTTCTGGCGGAAGGCGTGATCCCCTAGGGTGATGACGTCGACGCCGCCAGAGAGAAGCTGCTTGGCGATGTCCACCGTCAAGCCGCTGCCGCCCGCGGCGTTCTCGGCGTTGACCACGCAGAAATCAGCCTGAAGGGCGGCTTTGATCTTGGGCAGGTTGGCAAGGAGTATGGTGCGGCCCGGGCGGCCCACCACGTCTCCGAAAAGGGCGATTCTCATTTGGCGTATTCAACGACTCTGGTCTCCCTGACCACGCAGACTTTGATCTGGCCGGGGAACTGGACCTCGTCGGAGACACGCTTGGCGATGTCCCTGGCGATGACCAGCATCTTGTTATCATCGATACTCTCCGCGTCCACTATGACGCGCAGTTCCCTGCCGGCCTGGACCGCGAAGGCGTTCTGCACGCCTTCCATTTCACCCGCGATCTTCTCAAGCTGCTCGATGCGTCTCAAATAAGTGTCGTAAGCCTCGCTGCGGGCTCCCGGGCGGGCGGCGCTGATGGCGTCCGCCGCGCTGCACAGGACCGCCATCCTGGACTTGGCTTCCGTTTCGTTGTGGTGGGCGGCGATGGCGTTGACCACCTTGTCGCACTCCTGGTAGTGACGGGCCAATTCCGCGCCGATGGCGGCGTGGGGGCCCTCCACCTCGTGGTCCACGGCTTTTCCGATGTCGTGCAATAGACCGGCCCTCTTGGCCAGGGTGGGATCCTCCCTCATCTCGGTGGAGAGGGCGCCCATGATCTTGGAGACCTCGATGGAGTGGGCAAGCAGGTTCTGGCCGTAGCTGGTGCGGAATTTCAAGCGGCCCACCAGCTTCACCAATTCCGGATGCAGCCCGCTGATGCCCAGTTCCAAGCAGGCCTTCTGGCCGGCTTCCTCGATCTCCTTGTCAATTTCGGAACGCACGCTGTTCAAAACTTCCTCGATGCGGGCGGGGTGGATGCGGCCGTCGGCGATGAGGCGCTCCAGGGTGCGGCGGGCGATCTCGCGGCGCACCGGATCGAAGCCGGAGATGACCACCGCGTTGGGAGTGTCGTCGATCAGTATCTCGACGCCGGTCTCCTGTTCCAGGGCCCTGATGTTGCGGCCCTCGCGGCCGATGATGCGGCCCTTAAGATCGTCGGAAGGAAGGCTGACGGAGGAGACGGTGTTTTCCGCCACGTATTCCGAGGCGCAGCGCTGGATGGCGCGGGCAATGATGTCGCAGGCCACCTTGTGGGCCTCCTCCTCCGCTTCCTGCTGGCGGCGGCGGATCAGGTTGGCGGCGTCGTATTCCACTTCGTTCTCAAGCTTTTCCTTGAGACGCTTGTAAGCTTCCTCGCGGGAGAGGCCCGCCACGCGCTGCAGGGCGGCTTCCTCTTCCTGGATCAGTTTCTGGACCTTTTCCTTTTCCGCCTCCACCTGCCTGCGTTCCAGGGAAAGCTTGTCCCTGTCGGCTTCCAGCGTCTGTTCCTTCTGCTCCAGCTGGTCGGCTCTCTTGTCGCAGCTGGCCTTCTTCTGCTCTATCCTCTCCTCTTCCTTCTTCAGTTCGCGCCTGGTCTCCTTGGTGCTGTTCTCGAAGTCCGCGCGCATCTTGTGCTCTTTGTCCTTTATCTCCAGTTCGCTTTCCCGCTTGATCTGATGGGCTTCCCGCTTGGCCTTGTCTATCAGCCTGCGGGCCTCGTCCTTCACCTTGTTTTCCCTTTTGCGCTGCTTGGCGCTGTTGATGGCTCCAATAATTATGGCGCCCAGAATGAAGCCCACCGCCGCGGCGGCTGCGATTAAGACGATCGTGGTGCTTGTCAATTGCATAATCTATGTCCTTATATATGGTGATTAATATAAATTTCCCCTGGAGTAATAACAAGGTCCAGGGCCTTGTCCCACTCTTCGGTGGGGATCCTTTCCGCTATCTGGCACTCGAAGGCCACGCCGGCATAGGTGTCGTTGGCGCGCCGGAAGGAGCGGAGCCTTTCCAGCGTTCGGTCGTAGTAGCCTCCCCCCTGGCCCAGCCTGCGGCACTCCCTGTCGAAGGCCACGCCGGGCAGAAGGAAAAGCGTGTTATCAATTTCCTTTTCCGGATCCCAAAGAGGAAGATCCTCTTTGGGCTCCCTTATCCCGAAGGAACCGAGCGCGAAATACTCCTCGGTCAGTCCCTTCACTTCCCTGAAAATAAGATCTTTCCCCAAGACCACCGGAAGCAATAGTTTCTTGCCGTCAGAGAGAACTCTCTCGTTCAATTCCGTTAAGTCCAGTTCGGAGCCCAGAGCCATGTAGGAAACTACCGCTCCGGACTTCCCGTAAGCCGGACTCCTTAAGACCGCGTCTATGACCCGGCGCGTCTCAGAGCTTCTTCTTTCCTTTGTCAGCGCTTTCCTCGCCGCCCGCGCTTTCGCGCGCAGCTCTTCTTTTTTCGCGCCAATTGGACAAGCGTTCATAGATCCTCTCTTCCGCTCCGAGTTTCGTCGGGTGGTAATAAGTTTTTTCAAGGGGCATGTATTCCTGTTCGGCGGAAAAATGCCCTTCGAAGTCATGACTGTACGCGTAGCCTTCCCCGTGGCCGAGAGCCTTGGCGCCCTTGTAGTGGGCGTCCTTCAGATGGTCCGGGACTTCCATGGTCAGATTTTCGGCCACGTCCTTCCAGGCCGCCTCCAGGCCCATGTAGGCCGCGTTGCTCTTGGGGCAGCAGGCAAGGTAGGTGACCACGTGACCAAGATTGATCCTCACCTCCGGCATGCCGATCCTCTCCGCGGCCTGGTAAGCCGCCATGGCAAGAGGCAGGGCAAGGTAATCCGCGCAGCCTACGTCTTCGCTGGCGAAGATGACCATGCGGCGGGCGATGAACCGGGGGTCCTCCCCGGCCTGCAGCATCTTGGCGAGCCAGTAGAGCGCCGCGTCCGGATCACTTCCCCGCATGGATTTGATGAAGGCGGAAATAGTGTCGTAATGCCCGTCGCCGTCCCGGTCGTACAAAAGCACTTTCTTCTGCAAGGAGGCCTCGGCGTCGGTGAGGGTGACGGTAATGTTGCCAGCCGCATCCGGCGCGGTGGTCATGGCCGCCAGCTCCAGGGCGTTCAGGGCCACCCGGGCGTCGCCCTCGCAGCGGGCGGCGATGAAATCCTCCGCCTCGGGAGTAATAGTAAGGGGCATTTTCCCCAGGCCGCGCTCCTCGTCGTGCCAGGCCCGTTCCAGGACAACTTTGATGTCCTCCGCCTCCAGGGGCTTCAGTTGAAAAACTCTGGAGCGGGAGAGCAGGGCGTTGTTGAGGGCGAAATAAGGATTCTCGGTGGTGGCGCCGATAAGTATAAGGGCGCCGTTCTCCACATGCGGCAGCAAAACGTCCTGCTGGGCCTTGTTGAAGCGGTGGATCTCGTCCAGGAAAAGCACCGCGCCGCTCTGGCGGGACCTGCGGCGGGAGTTGGAGAAATCAACCACGTCCCTTACGTCCTTCACGCTGGAAGTGACTGCGGAAAGACGGCAGAAGGGCCTCTTGGTGACCACTGCGATGACCTCCGCCAGAGTAGTCTTGCCGCAGCCCGGAGGCCCGAAGAAAATAAGGGAGGAAAGACGGTCGGAAGTGATGGCCCGCTCCAAAAGAGAACCCTTGTAGAGCAAATGCTTCTGCCCGGCGATCTCGCTGAGATCCCTGGGGCGCATGCGGAAAGCCAAAGGCGCGCTGTCCTGAATCGCGCCGCCGTCCCCGTAAGGGGAGGGCGAACCGAAGGCGTCCTCCGGCTTAATGAAAGAAAAAAGTTCCTGATTACTATCGGCCATCAATGACAAAGTGCGAAAGAAAAAGACTTTGCCGGATCAGGAAAAATAGGAGATATAAGGGGCCCTGCGTGTGCCGTTGGCTTTTTGGTCTAAACCCGTTATTCTAAAAATAAGGCTCGCAAAGCTTTAAGGCTTCCCGCTCGAAGACGGGCCTGCACAACCACCTTGTCTTGGCCCCGATACATAAGCGAATGTCGGTTCAGACGCATTCTGAGCGATCGCGAACACCGCAGGGTTAATTTTCATTTTAATATCAAGTCCTATTTCAATTCCATTCCGGCCCGAAAGCCATCTATATTCAAACTCTCAAAAGAGAGACCACTAATATTATAGCAAATCAAAATCAAATAAAAAAGAGCGCCCCCCATGCGTCCCCGCCGCGAGGGCTCCGCCCTGATGGCGAAGCCTCCTTCCCTTTTCGCAGTGCGCGAAAAAAAGGCCCTGTCCCGGGGGACAGAGCCTTTCTTTTGAAGATCAACCGTTTAGGATCTTAAGCGCCATTTTGTGCAGTTCCGGAGGACCGGCCAGACAGGAACTGGCGCCCACCGGGGCCTGGCCTTCCCAGCCGGTGATGACGCCGCCCGCGCCCCGGATAACTGGAATGAGGGGCAGGATGTCCCAGGGGTTCATCTCCGCGTCAGACATGACCGCCGTCAGACCCCCCGCGATGAGAGCGTAGCCGTAGCAGTCGCCCCACATCCGGAAGATCTTGCCCTCACTTATGAGAGCGTCGAATTTAGGCCGGCTTTTCAATCTCTCTATATCGGATATGTCCGTCGTTAAGATAACGGCCTCTTTGAGGCTCTGGGCGTCTTTAACGCGCACCTGCGATCCGTTCCGGAAGGTCGTCTCGTTGTCGCCCAAATAAACTTCATCGCGCATGGGAAGACCGATGGCGCCCAATATAGGACGGCCATTATGGAGAAGCGCCAAAAGCGTGCCGAAAAGCGGCACCCCCGCCACGAAGGACTTGGTGCCGTCGATGGGGTCGATGACCCAGGTGAAAGTTTCCTTCGCGCTGCAGCCGAACTCCTCCCCCAGGATGCCGTGGGAGGGAAAGCGCTCCCCGATCATTTCCCTGATCATGCGCTCGGCACCTTTATCCACCTCCGTCACCGGGGAAAGATCCGCTTTCGTCTCCACTGAGAAAGCGCGGCTAAGAAAGGCTTCCCTGACGTAGGGCATGACCTTCGCCATGACCTCCTGCATGAATTCTTTGTATTGATCGATCTCTTTCATAATCAGGCCTTCTCAAGTAATTCGATGAAAAGTCTCACGCCGTAGCCCGTAGCGCCCATGGGATTGTAGCCCTCGGTGGCGGGACGCATGCCCATGGCCGCGATGTCCACGTGGGCCCAGGGAACCTTAGGCGCGAATTTCTTCAGGAAGAGCGCGGCGGTAGAAGATCCCGCCGGGCGGCCGCCGCCGTTTTTAAGATCCGCCACGTAGCTCTTAAGAAGCTTCTCGTAGCCTTTGTACATCGGCATCTGCCAGAGACGCTCGCCGGTCTTTTCGCCGGCCGCCTTCAGGGCCTGTGAGAGCTTTTCGTCCTCGCAGAAAAGACCCGCCGCCTCGTAGCCAAGGCAGGTGATGATGGCGCCCGTTAAGGTGGCGATGTCCACCACGGCTTTCGGCTTGAATTCGCCGGCTCTCAAAAGACCGTCCGCCAGGATGAGGCGGCCTTCCGCGTCGGTAGAGATGATCTCGACGCTGACGCCGTTCTTGTATTCGATGACGTCGCCCGGGAGAAGCGCGTTGGGGCCCGGCATGTTGTTGGTGGCGGGGACCAGGCCCACCACGTTCTTTTTCACTTTCAGCGCGGCCGCGGCGTAGAGCGTGCCGATGACAGAGGCGCCGCCGTGCTTGTCCATGCGCATGGCTTCCATGCCGCTGCTCCCCTTGATGGAGATGCCGCCGGAGTCGAAGGTCAAGCCTTTGCCCACGAAGACGTAGGGCGCTTCCTTTTTGTTTTTGGCGCCCTGCCAAATTAGCTCTATGAAGCGCGCGGGCTGGGTGGAGCCGCGGTTGACGGCCAGCAATCCCGCCATGTTCTTCTTTTTGATGCCCTCCATCTCCAGGACGTTGACCTTGAGGCCGAAGTGCTTCAGACTCTTGGCGACCTGGGAAAGACGCTCGGCGTTGATCTGGGAGTGCGGGGCGTTCGCCAGCTCGCGGGCCAGGATCACGCCTTCGCAGATCGTTTTCGTTTTGTTGAGCAGGGGCTTCACATTTTTAGGATCCTCCGCCGTGACGAAGCCGATCTCGAGGAAAGGCGTTCTCAATCTCGGCGTGAAGTCCGCCTTGTATTCGTAGCCGCGCAGCAAAAAGCCCTCCAAGGCAGCGGCAGCCGCTTCCGCCTCCGGGATCCCGCCGCAAGGGAAAGGCAGCACCCGGAATTTTTTGACCTCCAGCTTCGCGAGAGCGTCGCCGGCTGAGACCGCGGCGCGCCTGACATCCTCGAGCTCCAGCTCGTCCGCGTCCCCCAGGCCGCAAAGGAGGATGCGTCCCACTTCGCCTTCCGTGTAAACATTCACGGTCTCCCCCGCTTCGCCTTTGAAATCCTTCCAAACCTCTTTCGTGAGGGGAGTCACCTTCTTGACTTCCGGAATCATTTCTTTCGTTAAAAAGACGACCGCCGCTTCATTGGGGGCGCTGTCTTTGGCCTGCAAACAGGTGATCTTCACTTCAGACATGTTTAACTCCTTATTTTTTAGGCAGTCCTCTTGAGGCTCAGCTCGACGAGGGCCTGCAGAATAATTTTGCCGTTCTTAATTTCAACCGCTCCCAGAGCGCTCTTGGCATTCTCGGCCAAAGAATCCGCCAAGAGAGCGATCTCGCGCCTTATGCCTTTTGCTTCCAGAAGGCCTCTCACGTAATCAACTTCCGCTTCCCCGATGTCGGGAGAACCGAAGATGGATCTTAGTTTCTTTTTCTCCTCCTCCGTGGCGGCGGCGAAAAGCTTTTGCGTAAAGATAGTCTTCTTGTTTTCCCTGATGTCGGAGCCCACGGGCTTGCCCAACTTTTCCGCGCTGCCGAAAAGCCCCAGCTCGTCGTCCTTGACCTGGAACAAAACGCCCAAATTCAGGGCGTAATTTGAAAGCGCGGACAAGAGTTCTTTGGAAGCACCGCAGAGCATGGCGCCCGTGATCAAGGGCACGATGAAAGTGTAGCCCGCCGTCTTCCCCCTGTAAAGGTCGAGAATGCGCTCTTCATTGGGCATGATGGGCGCGCCGGAAAGATAGGCGTCCTCCATCTCCGCGGCGCCAACCTTGGCGAATTCCCGGCCCCAGTAGACTGCGGCCTCGCTTTTCTTATGAGGCGCGCACTTAGTTTCCATAAGCAGGGCGAAAGTCAGCATCAAGGCGATGTCGCCCAAACATAAGGCCAGCGACTCCCCTAACTTCTTCGTTTCGGGGAAGCCCGCCTGGGAAAGATCTTTTGCGAAAGCGCAATGCGCCGAGGGCTTCCCTCTTCTGACCTCGTCTCCGTCTATGATGTCGTCGTGCATCAGAATGCCGGACTGGAAAAGTTCGATGGCCGCGGCCGCGGGATAAAGCCCTTCGATGTCAGCCCCGGCCGCTTCCGCGCCCAGAAGCACAAGGTTGCCTCTCAGACATTTTCCGCCCTTGGTGTAAGCAATAAGCCTTTCCGGAAGGTCGTCGGCCCAGGGCAAACTTAGCTGCGCTTTCACGTCCTCCCTCAGGAGAAACTCCGAGAGCGTTTCTATGATCTTTTCTTTCCTGGCGGAAAAAAGTTTTTTCAAATCATTTTCCATCGTTAGCGTTTGTGGTTTTTCTAATTTTGGCGTAAGTTTTGTAGATCTCCCCGGCGATGGGGGCGGCGTCCGTGCCGCCGCTGGTGGCGTTCTCGACCACGATGGCCAGCGCCACCTCCGGCTCCTCGTAGGGAGCGTAGGAGGCGAACCAGGCGAAAGTCTTTTTGCCCAGCATGGCGGAGCCGGTCTTGCCGCAGATGGTAAGTCCCTTGACCTTGGCCCGGCGCCCGGAGCCGTTGGGTTTGTTGACCACGGCGTACATGCCCTCCCGCACAGCCTGCAGCGCTTCCGGCTTGAATTCCGAATGCCTAATGGCGGGCTTCTCCCCGTTGTATTCCGTGGTGACGCCGCCCTGGCGCAGGCCCTTTATAAGCGTCAGCGGCATCACGTCGCCGCCGGTGGCCAGCGCCGCCGCCAGCCTCGCTATCTGCACCGGCGTCACCAGAATGAAGCCGTGGCCTATGGCCAGGTTCACCGTGTCGCCGGGATACCAGGATTCCCCCTGGATGTTCTTTTTCCAAATAGGCGTGGGCACCTGGCCGTAAGCCTCGGAGGGAAGCTCCACGCCCGTCCTGTCGCCCAATCCCAGGGCGCGGGCGTATTTGGCCAGATTGTCCGCGCCGATCTGGTTGGCGTAATAGCAGAAGAAAGTGTTGCAGGAAACCCGGAGGGCGTCCTCCAGGGTAATGTCCCCGTAGACCGCCTTGTGGTAGTTGTGGATGGTGTGGTTGCCAATCTGGAATTCGCCCTCGTCGTGATAGACGGTCTTCGCGGTGAAAACTCCGCCCTCCAATCCCGCGAGAGAGGTTATCAGCTTGAAGACGGAGCCCAGGGGATACAAGCCCTGGGTGGCGCGGTTCATGAGAGGATGGTTGGGGTCGTCCCTCAAAAGGGCGTAATTAGTCTGGCTAATTCCCCCAATGAAAAGATTGGGATCGTAGGAGGGCGAGGAGACCAGGGCCAGTATCTCCCCCGTCTTCACGTCCACCAGGACCGCCGCGCCCACTCTGCCCCGCATGGCCGCCTCCGCGGCCCGCTGCAGCCTCAGATCCAAAGTCGTTATGATGTCTTTCCCGGGGACCGCGTCCTCCTGGAGCAGCACGCCGGTGTAGCGGCCCACGCGGTCCACTTCCACCATTCTCCTTCCGTTGCGGCCGTGGAGGATCTCGTCGCAGACGTACTCCATGCCCTCGCGGCCCACGAGGTCGTTGATGTGGTACGGACCGGAGGGATCCTTGAGCCTTTTGTCCGAGGCCTTGATAAGGCCGGTGTAGCCGGTGATATGGCCGAAGAGGGAGCCGAAGGGATAGCGCCTGGCCGCCTCGTAATCCAGTTTCAGCCCCGGGATCTCGTCGCTGCGTTCCGCCACGCGGGTGAAGCTGGATTCCGAAACGTTGCGGGCCAGAATAGCCGTGCCGTCGGGCAGACGCTTCTTGGGCTTCAGATTTTCGCTAAGTTCGTTGGGAAGGCAGCGCAATAAATAAGCCAGCCTGGTCACCGCGTTGCTCTGCGCCCGCTTCGAATAGACCGAGGCTTCGTAGGCCACGTTCCGCTCCGGGCTGTTGTAGGCGATGATCTCCCCGTTGCGGTCGAGGATCTCGCCCCTGGTGGAGTTGACCCAGACCTTCCTGGTGGATTGGTTGGTGACCCGGCGGCGATAGTTGTCGCCCTTGTAAAGCTGAAGGTACGCCAGCCTCATGGTGATGACCACGAAGGCCAGGAAAATAAGCCTGGCCAGGATCTCCAACCGGAAGAAGGACAAGAGACGGTTCCTGGGAAGCCTTACCACGCGCGGCCCTCCATTTCAGCCTTCTTGCCGGCGGTGTAGAAGAAAAGCGTAGTCGTGAGCCCGGCTGTCAGAATGGAGGACGCCAGCGGGGAAAACGCCAGGGGCGAAGACAGGATGTCGGCGAAAGCCGCGGCGTAGATGAAGCCGCAGCCCTGCCAGATGAAGGAAAAGACCGACCCAGCCGCGAAGACCATGCCGGGACGGGCCCGCCAGTCCTCGAAGAAGCTGACCCTGAAAAGCCACTGGGCCAGGAAAAAGCCTAGAAGCAGGACCAAAACGGGCTGGGGGAAGATAACGGAGACCAGAACGCCCGTCAGAAGAGTCCAAAGACAAAGCAGCTGCCACTTCTGGGTGACGGTCCAGAAGAGCAGAAGAGGCGTCAGGAAATCGCAGAAGTTTCCGCCCAAGAGTTTGGCGAAAGCGATCTGCAGAAAAAGCGCAGCCAGCATCAGAAGGAAAGCGCCCATCACTTCTCCTCTTCGGGCTCCGGGGCGAGGGATAGATTAGGGGGAGCGTGCTTGATGACGGTGACGGTCTCCATGGAGCGCATGTCCGCCGCCAGCTGCACCTCGGCGCGCTGGTAAAAATTCCTTTCATCCCTTTCCACCCGGATGACGGAACCGATGTGGTAGCCGGCCGAGAAAACGCTGCCGGTGCCGCTTGTGTAAACTTCGTCGCCTATGCCCACCTTGGCGTCCAGAGGCAGGAAGTTGATCCTGGCCAAGCCTTCGCCGCGTCCCTCCAGGATGCCCGCGGCCTCGGAGGGCCTTAGGAGAACGCCCACTTTGAAGGTGGGGTCGTTGATAAGGAGCACCTTGGAGTTCATGTACCCGGCCTCCACGATCTTTCCGATCAGAACGCCGCCCCTGATGACGGGCATGCTGGGAAGGAGCCCGTCCCGGCGTCCGCGGGATATGATGATGGTCTTGCTCCAGCTGAACTCATCCCTGAAGACCACCGGCGCCGGCAGCAGCTCGAAATCGTATTCCTTCTGAAGATTCAGCATCTGCTCCAGCTCGTGCACCCTGGCCTGAAGATCCCTGGTCTGGTCGTATTTGCGCTGCAGCGCCTCCAGCTGCAGCTTCAGGGCGTTGTTCTCCCTCAGAACGGCGCTGCGGAATTGGTAGAGGTTCCAGTAATAGCTCGCCCGCTGCCCGGGGTAGGAGACGATCCTCAGAAAGAGGCCGGAGGCGTCCAGGGTCAGATGCTTGGTAAAGGAACCGAGCCAGCCGGAAGCCGCGCAGACAATGAAAACGGCCAGCGCGATGAACAGCGAAACAATATTTCTCAGTCTAAACATTCAAAATCCTCCTTTTTCCCGGAAGGAAAAGTAAGATCAAAAATCCAATAGCAGGTTCCGGCGTCTCCACCGTAAATTTCGCTTCGCCCCGCATGGGGAAACTTATTTCACCCTTGGCGTAGCAGCAGCGGAAGAGAAGCGAATTGGTCAATACGACGGGAGAGTCCGCGTAAACTTTCGCCGTCTGGGAGTCCCAGGGATCGCTGCCGTCTAGGGTGTAAACGATCTTTTTCGCGCCGGTAAGCGTTAGCTCCGTTCCGCAGTCCACCGTTCCTCCGCAGAGGGAAAGAATAGGCGGATCAAATTCCGGGAACCAGCCCGCGGCGCGGAACTGCTCAAGATTCAAAGCGTGGCGGTGGGGCAGGAATTTATCCCTCAGATAGTCGATGTTGGGCTTCCAGTCGCGGTCGCGGCGCAAGGGAAGCCTGTCCCCGTAGGGCGCCCTTATGTCGCCCCAGCGCGCGGATTCGCAGACTATGGCGTCATAGATGGAATTTGCCCGCCGCATAAAGAGCGCTTGCAGATTTTCCGGAACCACGGCTCCGCCGTTGAAGTAGCGCTTGCAGACTCTGTCGATGAAAAGCTCGCGGTAAGGATCACACTTCATCAGCTCCTGGTGGAGGAAGGTGTAGTTGAAATGCTTGAACTCCTCGCCCACAGTCGTTTTCAAGGTCAGGTTCGTGTTGTAATAGGCTCTAACTAGGGAGTGCTCGTTGTCGTGGCATATGAACTTGAAGCCCTGGGGATCAATCTTGTTGTAAAGGGCGTAGAAGTTGTTCACCCTGTGCCCGGTGACCGCCACGGGGCAGTCCATGTTGCAGACGATGTTGTTCAAAATGGCGTTGTCCGCCACGTTGGTGGGATCCAGGAGCCCCGTTTCCACGGCGCTTTTGTAGCTCGCGCTGTCGAACCCGTTGGTGGTCATTTTATAGAGCCGGCGGAAAGCCTTGGTGTCTCCGCTGACGGCGGAGATGACGAAATCGTCGACCTTGATAACGTCGTAATCGTCCTTGCTGCCGCCCAGGTAAGAGGCGGCGAAGTGTTCCTCCGGCCTTTCCTCGGTCTGGTAAAGACCCCAGTAGTGGCCGTTCAGAAGCAGATGGTAGCTGCGGCTCCTGGTCGCCGTCAAGCCCAGCGACAAAGCCAGGTCCCTGACGAAGGCGTCCCGGCAGTAGATAGCCTGATAGGCGTCGTTCTCGAAATTCCAGGAATAATTCTGGGCGCATCTTAAGTCCACTCTCCGGAAACTGTCCGCGCCCTCATCCTCGAAAAGCGGGAATTTCAGCTTGCCGTCGTATTCGTCCCTGAAAAAGAGCCTAAATCCGTGCTTGGGATTCTTGGCGGCCCGGCTGGCGGCGCCCCTGATCCTCAGTCCGCAGTTGATGGAAAAACCCGCCTTGCCGTCGTGGTTCAAAAGCTCCACGTGGGCGGGGCGTTCCCAAAGTTCGCCGTCGGACCTGGCGTTGACATAGATGCCGGTGCTGACGCTGAAAAGATTCCCGGGGCTCGTGATGATGGAAATAAAGGGCAGCTGCTGCATGCCGGGCCTCATCGCGTCCTTGTAAGCATCGCTTTGGGTTATCCTCACGTCCATCCCGTAATCCATTCTTTGTCCGTTCACGGAATTGGTGGGCCAGAGATCGCCCGGGGGAACGCCGTCGGGAGCGTTGATGACGTCGTCCAAAAACACGTAGGTGCCGACGAACTCCACAGCGCCGCCCGCGTCGTCCTTGAAGGCCTTGGCCCTCACGATGGTGGTCTTGTCAACTTTAAAGCGCCCTTTGTAAACGGTGCCGTGATCGGAGGAAGGCACCGTTCCGTCCAGGGTGTATTTAATTTTCGCGTCCGAAAGATCGCACAGAAGCCTAAGTTCAAAGGGTTCCTCGTAAAAGCCCGGGTCCTCGCTGGGAGATACTTTGCCAATGATCTCCTGGAAACCGTCCCGGTTGGGATATCCCGGGGAAGCGGGCTGCATGTATTGGAGCGTTTCGTTGGTGAAGGAGACCGGCACTCCGCCCGTCAGCTTCGGGCTGATCAGAAACTCCTCGTCGTTCTTGTCGGCGACGGTGCCCACGATGGCCAGAAGGTTGGTTCCCGTATGCAGAAGCATGCGGTGCTTCGTCACGTCGAAATCCGTCCAAACAAGGGCGTCCTTTTTCGCCCGGTCGGATAAAGCGTAGGCTTCCGCGCCGGAACCGGACATCCTATCCTCCCTGGTAATGGGAACGCCGTTCAGATAGGCCTCAAAGGAATCGCAGTAAAGCAGGCTCATTGAGAGAGTGTAAAAAGCGGGCGCGTCAGCGAGGACGAAAGGATAGCGGATGAAGGCCGCGCGCCTTTTTTTATACATCGCCTCCTTGATGTTCACCTTGAAATACTTGCTGAAATCGTACTCCCCGCCCTTGTTGCATTCGAAGCCCACGCCTCCGCTGCCCTTGAGGAACGTGGAGTCGTCGTAATCCGGAAGATACCAGACATTATCCAGCGCCCCGTTGCCGGGGACGCAGACCCGGCAGGGATTTTTTTCTTTCATCAGCTCTGCCTCTTCCGTTTCCGCCTCCCCGCACCAGCCATAGGATACGTCGGGGTATTGCGGCGGAAAAGCCGGATAGAATTCCGAAACCACCTTGCCGTCGGGCTGGGCGAGGCCCAAGTACTCCCCTTCCGCGGAAAGCTTGAAGCCGGTGTGCAGTTCTTTTCCGGGAACGCACTGCATGACGTCGGAGGCGAAGACCAGAAGATAGCCGCGGGCCGTCAGGTTGGTGGCCGGGAAGGTCCATTTGAAGGGCTTCTTGGCGCTGTCGCTGAGGCCGTAGCCCGCGAGGTCAAGCTCCTCGTCGCTGTCGTTGTAAATTTCGATCCAGTCGGAAAACTCGCCGAAACTGTCCTTCAAGCCCGACTTGTTGGAAGCCAGGAACTCGTTGATGCGCACGCCCTCCGCAAAGAAGGCGGAGAGCAGGGCGAAAGACAATATGACGGAAAAAGGCCTCAAGCTCTAAAAGGAAAGTTTTCTGACGCCCCAGAGAGCGAGAAGCGAAATAAGGAAAAGGGACGGTTCCGGCAGGTCCTCGCGTCCGGGAGAGCCGTAAGGTTCGCCGGAGAGACGCCAGCCCAGCTTGGAGCTGTAATCCGCGTAGTTCAGGTCGTATCTGGCGGCCACGATGGAGGGGCCGAAGCCGCGGGCGTCCTCGAACCAGTAGCCGCTGTAGCTCAGATCGTAGTTGGAGAGCAGGAGATGTTCGCCGTCGTTGGAAAGACTGCCCTCGAAGGTGCCGGCGATGTAGAGGTCGTTGGTGTCGTAGCGCTCCGCGAAAGCGGCCGGATTCTTGACCAGCAGGACGTAGCTTCTCGGCTCGATCGGCTTGGAGCCCGGCGCGAAAACAAAATCCACGCCGCCCGTCACGGCCTGCCCTTCCGGATAGAAGAGCTTGTCGGAGTTGTTGAAGAGCTCAATGAACTCGTAATCCTTGTCCTCAAAGGGAGAACCTTCCTCGGGAGGAGCGGGCATGTACATTAGCTCGGTGACGAGCAGGGGGCTCTTCTCGGAGAGCGTAAAGTGCGCGGAGACGTCCATGGGCGTGTCACTGTAAGCCGGATCGTAGGTGCAGCGGACATAGGTCGGCTTGTCTATCGTGATCGGGCCGGTGTAGCGCTTGGAGGTCTCGGAGGTATAGGGGTCAGTTCCGTCCAGGGTGTATTTGACGTACGTTTCGCCGCTCATGGTGACTTTGGTTCCCGCCACGACCTTGCCGCCGTTGGGATAGATCCTGGGAGGCGAGATGCGGGGATACCAGCCGCGGTTCCTGAACTGCTCCAGGTTCTTCGTGTTCCTGGTCGGGAAGAAGGAGTTGGTGATCCAGTGTATCTCGGGCCACCAGTGGTCGTCCCTATTGAGGGGCTGATAAGAGCGGCAGTCCGTCCTGACGTCGCCCCAGCGGGCGGATTCGCAAATTATGGCCTTGTCGATCTCGTGGACGCGGGAGAGCAGCAGCCAGTTGGCGCGGTCGGGGGTCAGGAGGCCTCCGTTGAAGTAGTGCAGATTGACGCGGGACTGGAAGACGCGCTTGTAGGCGTCGATCGCGCAGAGCCTCTGGTGCAGGTAGCGGGGGTTGAAGGCGCCGGTGCCGTCGCGGCCCGTGGTGATGGTGCCGGTCTTGTCGGTGTTGAGGTACATCTTCACCATGGCGTGCTCCGTGTCGTGGCAGAAGTACTTGAAGCCGCCCTGCCTGACTCTGTCGTAGATGGCGAAGAAGTTGTTGGGGCCGCTGTCCGTCATGGTCAGGGGACCGTCGGTGTTGCCCAGGAAGTTGTTGATGATGGTGTAGTCCGCCAGGTTGGTGGGATCCAGCAGCACCGGGAACCTCGGGTTCCTGGTGCCGTCGGGGTCGCGGCCTATGGCCTTCATGTAAGTTTCCTCCGTGAAGCCGTCCCGGGCCATCTGCCAGAGCGATTTCCAGGCGTCGATAGTTCCGCTGTTGACCACCGCCACGTAGCCGTCGGGCTTGATGACGTCGAAGTCGTCCTTGTCGCCGCCGAAGTACGTCTCGGCGAAATGCTCCTCCGCCCTTTCCTGGAACTGGTAGAGGCCCCAGTAGTGGCCGTTCAGGAGAATGTGGACGTAGCGGCTCCTGGTGTAGGGTTCGCCCATCTCGCGCTGCAGGTCGCGGGCGAAGACGTCGCGGCACATGATGTTTTCCCTGGCGTCGTTGCCGCCCTCGCAGCTCCAGGAATAGTTCTGGGCGGTCCTGATGTCCATCTTGTCGAATTCCAGGGCGCCCTCGGAACCGAAGAGCGGATACTCAAGTTTGGAGTTGCCGTACTCCCCGCGGAAGAAGAGGCGCCAGGAGTGCTTGGCGTTACCGGAACTTCTGCTGGCGCCGCCTCTGATCCTGAGACCGCAGCCAACATTGAAGCCTTCGCTGCCGTCGTGGGTGAGATACATCAGCTGGGCGTAACGCTCCCAGTTGCGGCCGTCCTGCCAGGCGTTGACGTAGATGCCCGTCCTGGAGTCGAAGAGGTTGCCGGGGCTGGTCACGATGGAGAGCATGGGGATCTGCTCGAAAGCTGCCTTCATCTCGTCGCCGTAGCGGGCTGACTGCGTGATGCGGGTGTCCATGCCGTAGTCGAAGCGCTGGTTGTTGATGGTGCCGCTTGGCCACTTGGGGCCGGGGCGCGCGCCGCTCTGCTGGCTGATGACGTCGTCCAGGAAGACGAAGGTCCTGGCGGTCGGCCTGGGGCTGTAGGCGCCTTCCTTGAATACGCCCGCCCTGATGACGGTGGTCTCGTAAATGTTGAGAGGCCCGCTGTAGACCATTCCGTTGCTGGCCGTGGGCTCGGTGGCGTCCAGGGTGTAGCGGATGGTAACGCCCTCGTCCGGGGAGGTGATGGTCAGCTGGAAAGAATCCTCATAGAAGCCGGAGTCCTTGCTGAAGACTAGGGGCTGCAAAAATTCCT
Source organism: bacterium (assembly GCA_017649705.1). Classification (GTDB taxonomy): domain Bacteria; phylum Auribacterota; class UBA3054; order UBA3054; family UBA3054; genus UBA3054. Next base: position 48 of record JAGCGH010000079.1, on the reverse strand, counting down.
CGTAGGCTTCCCCGTTGACCGCGCCGGGAGTCGGGCGGGAGAAATAGC
>JAGCGH010000078.1 GCA_017649705.1 bacterium | reverse complement strand
TTTGTCGGTGCTGACGACCTTCAAGGTAATGCTGCCGTCCGCCAGAAGGATCGGTTCGCCGACTTCGACTTCCTCCGCCAGCTTGGGATAGTCGACGTAGACTCTTTCCGCCGTGCCGAAGACGGGCTCGTTGCAGATCGTGAGCTTGGCGTGATCCTTAAGCTGGATCGGTTTGCCGCCGCGCATCTCGCCGACTCTGAGCTTCGGGCCCTGGAGATCCTGCAGGATCGCCACGGTCTTGCCGGCTTCCTTGGCGGCCGACCTTACGTCAGATATGATCTCGTCCTTCTGCTGGTGCGTGCCGTGGGAGAAATTAAGCCTCGCCACGTCCATGCCGCAGAGGATAAGCTCCTTGACTTTTTCTTTTCCGGAAACTGCTGGGCCCATAGTGCAGACGATCTTGGTGCGTCTCACTTTCGGCGCTTCGCGGAAAAAATCTCCGAATGTTTCCTTTGATGTCATGCTCAAAAATTAGTCGCTGACTAAAGTGTCGGGTACGGGGAAGGAAGCGCAGACTTCCTCCACTTCTTTTCTGATCCTTTTAATGGTCGCTTCGCCTTCCGGATCCTTGCAGATCTGGTCGGTCCAGTTGGCGATCAGACGCATTTCCTTTTCGCCGAAGCCTCTGGTGGTCACGGCCGCGGAGCCTAATCTGATGCCGCTGGGATCCATGGCTTTTCCTGTCTCGTAGGGGACGGTGTTGCTGTTGCAGACGATGCCGGCCTTTTCCATGGCGGTGGCGATGGGGTTGCCCTTGAGGTTCTTGTTCCTGAGGTCGATCAAGATCAGGTGGTTGTCGGTGCCGCCGGTCACGAGATTGAAGCCCAGCTTCAGGAGTTCGTCGGCCAGAGCCGCGGCGTTTTCTACGACCTTTTTGCCGTAAGCTTTGAAGGAATCGCTTGCCGCTTCCTTGAAGGCCACGGCCATGCCGGCGGTGGTGTGGTTGTGCGGTCCGCCCTGGTTGGCAGGGAAGACGGCGCTGTCAACTTTTTTGGCGTACTGTTCCTTGCAGAGGATCATGGCGCCCCTTGGTCCGCGCAGCGTCTTGTGCGTAGTCGTCGTCACGACGTCGGCGTAGGGGACGGGGGAGGGATGCACGCCCGCCGCCACCAAGCCCGCGATGTGGGCCATGTCCACCATCAGGTAGGCGCCCACTTCGTCGGCGATCTCGCGGAAGGCCGCGAAGTCGATGATGCGGGGATAAGCGCTGGCGCCCGCCAGGATCATTTTCGGCTTGCATTCCTTGGCGAGTTCCCGGACCGTCGCCATGTTGAGGCGGTTGGTCTTCTCGTCGATAGGATACTGCACGCTCTTGTAGAAGCGCGAGGAAGCGGAAACTTTCCAGCCGTGGGTCAGGTGTCCGCCGTGGGGCAGCGACATGCCAAGGATGGTGTCGCCTGGCTCAAGGAAAGCGTAATAGGCTTCCATGTTGGCCGGAGAACCGGAGTAGGGCTGGACGTTGGCGTGCTCGGCGCCGAAAAGAGCTTTGGCGCGTTCGATCGTCAAACTTTCCAAAACGTCTATCACTTCCTGACCCTTGTAGTAGCGGCGGTAGGGATAGCCTTCGGAATACTTGTTGGTAAGGGGAGAGCCGGTGGCCTCCAGAACGGCTTTGGAAACGTAGTTTTCCGAAGCGATCAGCCTGACGACGTTCTCCTGGCGCAGCGTCTCTTTGGTGAGCAGTTCTGCGACCTCAGGGTCCTGTTTGGCGATAAAGGGGTATTCTTTCTGCATATTTAATAAACCTCCTGGTTTTTAATTTTTCTTCTTCCGAAAATATAGGCGAAGCCCACCGCGCCTCTCAGAACGTACATTCCGACGGCGAGGATAGGGTGAGAAAAAAGCTTTTTCCATTTCCCGTTTTCCAGAAACACTCCGAAATAACGGTACCAAAAGGAAAACTGCTTTTTGACATCCTCGTTTCCCGGCCACTTTTCCTTGTAAGCCGCAAAAGACGTGGAGTAATATTTTTTCTTTTTCAGGTAGCGCCCCCATTGGAAGGCGCCCTCGTCGTGCTTAAGGCCGGACGCGATCAGCTTAAGCTCTCCCAGTTCTTTCATCCGAATATTTAGATCCCAGTCCTCCGGCCCGCACAAACTGAGGTCGAATCCGCCCAGTTTCAGGAAGAGCTCTTTCCTGACGCCCCTGATGCCGTCTATGGGCGTGGCGTCGTAGAAGGAGCGCTCGAAGTTCCTAACCTTGATCCAGTACCCGGAACCCACGACCTCCTCCGGGATGTACAGCCCGACCACGGAGGGATCCTTGAAGGCCTCCAGGCACTCCGCGAGCACGTTTTCACTGAGCCGCATGTCCGCGTCCAGATAGACGACCACAGGGGCATGGGCGCTCTCTATCCCGAAATTGCGCTGGGCGCTCCTTTCCGGCCCTTTCTCTAGGAAAAGGTCGGCTCCCGCCAGGGCGATCTCACGAGTCCTGTCAGTGGAGGCGTTGTCCACCACGATGACTTCGAAGGAATCCCGGGGAATCGTCTGGCTCCCCAGGGCCGCCAGACAGTCCGGCAGGTTCCTTTCTTCGTTCTTCGTAGTGATAACAACGGAGATAAGAGGCTGTTTGTCTGTTTTATTCATCTTAAAAATTATATTTTATCAAAACTGGCCGGAAGGGGAGGCGTGTCCCTGCTTCATCCTGTGGATACGCGTCTCGTTCCCTTTTGAGTTGCGTTGTCGGGATTTTGCTAAAATAGATTTGAACAGTAAACATTTATGAGGATCATTTATGAGAATTAGAACCAGCGCGTTGCTTTTATTTTTGCTTCTGTCCCTGACCGCGGCGGCGGACAATTTCTGGTGCGAAGGCCAGACCGTCGAAATCGAGAAATGCCCGACCAACGAGGCGATTAAAAATATTACCGTCGAGCTGGCCAAGGGAACGGACGGCAAGATCGTCCCGACTTCCATGCTTTTCGGCGTCAAGGTCAAAACTGG
>JAGCGH010000077.1 GCA_017649705.1 bacterium | reverse complement strand
GGCGAGGCGGCCGTTGCCGTCGACGCGCAGAGTCTCCCTCTCGAGACCGAAAAAGCCTTTCAATATGTCGCTTTTTATCTTCATTATATCGTTCATCTATTATAGCACCGAGTAACGTTCGACATAGTCTTCCAGCCGCCAGCCCTGGGAAATGCCCTCCAGCATGTCTTTGGCGGGGTTGGAAAGGCGCTCTGCCCGGACGAAGAGAGGAGAAAGGAAGACCTCTTCCCCGAATCCCCTCTTCCTAAGGCCGTCTTCCGCCAGGGAAAGGATCTTTATGAGCTGGCCCCTTAATTTTTGCCTGTCGACAAAATCTGGCAGGACCTTTTTTGAAAAAAGATGCTGCAGCCTGTCGGCGTTTTGGGAGCGGCCGTAGACGACGCGGTCTTTTTCCAGCAGCTCTTTGAGTTCGGGCAGCTTTTCCAAAAGGCCGGTGTGGAAGGCGGCGATGGTCATGCTGTCCTTTATGGGCTGGCAGCAGGCGCTCCTGTATTCCACTGTGCCGCGGAAAGTCAGATCCTCTAGTTTGAAGGTCCTCAAATATTTGATGTCCTCGAGCCTCGGTTCAAGGGCTTTCGCGCGGTAGCGCTGCCCGTCGTAATATTTTCCTATGACTTTGTCCCTTTTGAAATATTCCTTGATTGGCACAGGGGAAAAGTCGAAGTATTTGCCGTCCCGCTCCGCGCAGTAGATGCTGGTTTCCCCGATGTAGGAAACAAGCTCGTCCACGCTTTTCAAAGGCTCGTTGAAAAGCCCGACGTTCTTTTTGTTGTAGCCGTGCATGCTCTCTTCCCAGAAAATGTTCCTGGAGCAGAGCAGATCGGGGTACTCCTTCGAAGGGGAGTTGGCGAACAAAAGGACTTTGTAAGGCTCAAGACGCCCGAAAACGTTAAGGACGTCGACAAGGGAATCATATTCCACGTCCAGCTGAACCTGCGAGGCGCTCGTGAAAGTGCCGAAGTCCGGGCGGGCGTGAAAGCGCCTCCCCTTTTCCCCAAGGTGCTCTTTGTAGGACCTTAAGTAATGCAGAAGCATTCTGTAGCGCTCGCTGGGTATGGGATAGTTGTGGTTGATGTCGCAGTGAGGATTGATGCCCATGCCTGTCACGGCATACCCGCGCCGGCGCAGGTATTTGTCAACGTAGGCGTAATATTTGTCGAAGCTTTCCTTTATCTCGAAGATCGTCCGGCGCCTGCCCATTGAGAACTCAAGGTTGGAATAGCTGCAGTCGAAAGAAAGCGAATCGCCGCTTTTCTCTTCGATCAGATTGTAGGGATTTCCCTCGCTGTCCCTGGAGGCGACCTTGAAGGAGAAGCGTTTGCGGAAAGCTTCGGCCATTTTGTGCGTCAGATCTTCCTCCACCGGTTTTTTGGCCAGATTTATGATCGGCATCTCTATCTCGATGCCGATGTATTCCCCGCGTTTTTTCCGCGTGGGGGCGATATATTTTTCGTAAATGGCTTCGTTGACGGTTGACTGTTTCATGGCATCCCTCCCTGGAGCCCCGGGTCTTTTCGGACTGGTTCCCCATTTTTAAGAGGACACCATTATACGCATATTTACATACTATGTCAATATGTGATTAAAGGCAGGCTGGCAGGGGGCTGGCACATTTGCCTACTAATTTGATATACTTTCTGGGAAAGGAGCGGAATATGATATCGACAAAAGGAAGATACGCCATACGCTTGATGGTCGACCTGGCGCGCCAGGACAAGGATCGCTTCACGCCGCTTTGCGAAGTGGCTGACAGGCAGTGCATCTCAAAACTTTACCTCGAGATCATCCTGAAGAAGCTGGTCGCGGCCAAATATCTTGTCGGCAAGAGCGGCAAATGCGGCGGCTACAAGCTGACGAAAGATCCGAAAAAGATAACCGTCCTGGAGATATTGGAGCTGATGGAAGGGACAGTGGCGCCTGTGGCCTGCCTTGCGAAAGGAGCGAAGACTTGCGCCTTCCGGAAAAAATGCTCCACCATCGCCATGTGGACGGAATACGACAAGCTGACCAAAGAGTTTTTCGGCAAAAGAACGATCGCCGATCTTACATGATCTTCTCGTAGACTTCCATGGTGCCTTTCACCATGGCGTCTATGGAGTAGGCGGAGACGTCGGTTTTAAGAGCGCCCTCCTTCAGCTTCGCGAGCAGGGCGGGATCGTTCGCCAGACGTTCCAGGAGCGCCTTTAAGGCCTGTTCGTCGCCAATCGGGAAGAGGAAGCCGTTCACTCCGTCGATCACCGCTTCCGCGGCTCCTCCGGCCCTGGAAGAGACAACGGGGATGCCTTCCGCCAGCGCCTGTATCAGAACCCGGGCCAGACCTTCCCTAAAGGAAGCGTGCACAAGCGCGTCGCCGGCCGCGAGCAGTTCCGGGATCTCGCCCGGCGCGGCTTGGCCGTACAAGATGACTTTTCCTTTGCGTTCCTTTTCCGCGGCGTCTTGCAGTTCTTCCTGCAAGGGTCCGCCGCCTATTAGGAGAAGCCTGGCGTTCTCGGGGAGCGCTCTTAAAATTTCCGGCGCGCCTTTCTTTGGGAAGAGCCTGGTCACGGCTACGAAAAGCAGTTCCTTTTCCCCTATGCCCAGTTTCCGCCGGCTCTCGGAACGCAGACCTTTGGCGTTTTGAAAAGCTGCGAGGTCGCTGCCGGACCGCACGGTGTGGTAGAGTTCCTTTTTTCCGATGCCGGCCTGGAGCGCCTGGTCAGCCATGGCGTCGCAGACCGTTATGATCGCGTCGGAAACGCGGGCGGCCTTTTTTTCAGCGGCGATAAAGATCTTGTTTTTGAGCGCGCTTTGAAATTCGTCGAAAGCCAAGCCGTGGATGGTGTGGACGATTTTTGCTTTCGTCTTCGCGTCGGCGGCCGCCAGCCTTCCTATGATGCCGGCTTTGGAAGAGTGGGTGTGGATGACGTCGAAGGAATTTTCGCGGAAATATTTTTTCAGGTCATAATAAGCCTTGATGTCCCAATAGGGCGAAAGGGCGCGCCTAAGGCCGGGAAGCGTTTCCTCTTTGAGGCCGGAAAGGTCGGCTAAAAAGCGGCTCTCCCCGTTCAGTTCGGGGCCGTGCAAAAGCGTCACCTCGTGGCCGAGCTTGGCCTGGCCTAAGGCGGTGTAGACCGTGTTCTCCTGGGCGCCGCCCTGGATAAGGCGCGTTATGACGTGGCAGATCTTCAACTTTCCTCTTCCTTGTTTTTTTCGCGGTAAGGGAAGTATTCCGCTCTGAGGTCCTTGGGGATCTCCGCTTCCAATCTTATGGCGTCCTCGTCGTAACTGAGGTTCCTGACCGTGGAGCGGGCGTAGAGCTTGGCGACCAGATCTCCCCGGTCGGGAGGAAGAATAAGTTTGGCCCAGGGGCGCGGGGCTTTCCGCTTTTCGACGATCTCGTCCATAAGCGCTTTGAAGCCGTCCTTTTCCCTGGCGGAAATGAAGAGCGCCTCAGGGAATCTGGCTTTCAGCTCGTGGTAGCGGGCGAAGGAGAGCATGTCCTTCTTGTTAAGGACCAGTATGCGCG
>JAGCGH010000076.1 GCA_017649705.1 bacterium | reverse complement strand
CGTCGCGGTGGTCGCTTTGCTTCCCGCTTCCTGTCGCTGGTGGCGTTCTGCCCGGTCCGGTGGTCCGGGCGCCCTTGCCTCTGCTCCTCGCCGTGTCCGGCGCTGTCGCGCCCGGCGCTTCCGTTTTGGCGCTGGGCGCTTCTGCGGGCGCTCTGGCTGGCGTGGCGCTTCGTCTCGTTCCCCGCGCGCCGCGTGGCGCTTCGTGTCCTGGCGGTCCTCTGGGGCCGCCGTGGGGCCTCGTCGTGAGGCCCGCTTTACCTCGCGGCGCTGTCGCGCCGCTCAGAAAAACGAAAGGAGAAAAAACAATGTCAGACTTCCAGCTTGAACAAATCTTCGCAGAACTCGACGAGAGAGGCCTCCGCTACGTTCGCATGTATGAGGCGAACCGAGGGGACTATCACGTAATCGCGGAGGACAGCCACGGACAGTATCATTTCCGGGTCTGGTTTTTCCCGGACGACGAAGTTCGCCTCATTCATTACCCTTGGGGCTATAGGAGGTGAGAACTATGCGTATCTATGACAAGCTCAACCGGGGCCAGCTCGCAAACATCAGCTCGCAACTGAAAAAACAAGGCGAGGAGCTGGCCTACATCATGGAATCCGAAGAAGGGGAACCAATCGTCGTTTCCAGGGCAAAAGACCTTTGGAAACGCTATACAATCGAGCGCCTACCGGATAACGAGGTCAAACTTGCAAGGAACATCTTGACAATTGAGCGATGGTAGTGTATAATACAGAAGCGAGCGACGTGCAATCCTTTACCAGGATTACCCGTCGAGGGGACCGGGTCGCCCGGTCCCCTTTTTTTACGCCGCGCAACCGCCCGCAGTATCATGCGGAGCGCCTTCGGCGTATCCGTGCGAAGCACGAAATAATCACCCCCCCGCCCCTCAAGGGGGGCGCGAGCTCGGTGCAATCCAGGGTGGAACCACCCGACCACTCACCAGGAAGCAACTGCCAGCAGATGAGGCCCGCCCCAAAAGGAAGCGAAATTCGATATGCCGCGCCTATCGGCGATAAAGTGTCCCCGGCCCAGCTCCTGGGCCGGAAACACCCGGCAACGACAACAAAAAAGGTATTTTGTTGCGTTCGCCACATAGCCAAAATATAGTCGCCCATGCCTACGGCGAACAATCACCGCTCGGGTCCAAATGCACGAGGCATTTTCCCCGAGCTACTGCCCTGCTCTCCGTAGCCAATTCAGGCAACAAAATAAATTTTGTTGTAGCGTTGCCGCCGCCTCTGCTCTGATAAAGGTGACGCCTCCTTCCCAAAGTACCGCGCTGGGCGGGCCTCCAAAGGCTGTCACCATTTTACAACAGACGCGGCGGGAAGTCAATCCCCATCAGGATTTTTTACGACCTCGGCGTTTCATTTTCGCCTCAAGCAGTTTATCGGCCATAGCGTAAATCATGGTCGTTTCCGGATACTTTTTCGCATGGTTCAACGCCTTCACAACCCGGTCAAAACTGCCGTATTTTTCGTACAACTGGACCGCATAGAATTTCCGGGCAGAATGTGTTCCGATATTCTGCGGAAGCCGGAAAGCAATCCTGGCGCGCTTCACATCGGCCCATACCGCCTGTCTGGTCCGGTGCTGGTCCGGCTTGGTACGATGCGGGAAAACCCATACTTTCCCAGCGTGCGCGCGCAAATCTGCCAGAAGCGGCCCAGGCAGGTTAACGCGCTTCCGCTTCCCAGTTTTGGATTCAGTAATCCAAAACTGAGGTTTAAGGTCCTTTGTTTTCAAGCTCAAAACATCGGAAATACGAAGACCCGTGTGTAAACTCACCCGAAAAGCAAGACGATTTGACGGCATCAAGGCAGACAAAACCCTGTCAACCTCGCGTTCTAACAGGTAATCAGTTCGCATAAATTCATCCTCCCAAGATACAACTTGTCACCCGAAAAAACCCCGAATTTACCGCAAAAAAGCCGGAAAATCCGCACAAAATCAAAGATTTTTTGCAGGATTTTACTTTCCGGCTTTTGTAAATTCAGTTTCGCCGGACAAAAATTCCGCGGGCGCGCTGTCATGCGCGCGAAAAATTCCGAACTCGGCCTTGACTGCGTCAACGCCGAAGAAAAACGCACCAGGGCAATTTTCTTTCATCCACTCAGTATCTACCTGGACATAATAGACCGACGGCCGCTCAAGCTCGCCGCCGGAGTAATACCAGCGGCCGCCGATTTTGGCGCCTTCGTCGCCTGAAATCTGCTTTTTTATGTACTTCGTTACATAACCAACGGCCCGGTCATAGTCGCCGTACAAACGAATCCCGGTGCTAAAGCCCAGAGGCCAACGCTCCCAATTAAAAACCTCGTGGTAGCCGGAAGCGTCACCCAGGGACTGCCACTCCGCAAGCTGACGCTTGCTCCGTGGCCGCATAGGTTTTTTCCGGCCTGGGACTATCCAGGTCCCGGAGGGAATGAAGCCAGGAACATCGTTGACCAATCCGTGAAAGTGGATTGCTCCGTCCTTGTGCCGTTCAGCCACAAGGACATAGCGCAATCCGAAGCGCTGGACAAGATTACTCAGCCAGCGATTAAGTTTTTTCGTGATTTCGCCTATATCGTAACGGTCGATTTTTTCCTGGTCGAGCGTAAGAGTAACGAACCAGGAAAAATCATTCGACATAGCTAAATCCCTCACAGCAACGGCCGCACGACGAGCCGCGCGAGCCAGATTGTCTCTCGCTTTTTCCGGGTCCGGCTGGCGGCTATCGCCGCCAGCCCTCCCGGAATCGTCGAGCCAGCCGAGACGCCGGAGCATATAGTTATCGAACTCATTCTCCGCGTCGATTTTCGTCTGACGTCTTTCCCAGCCGGGCATACGGAAAAGAGGCCGCGAACACGACATGATTTCATAGTAACCGGAATCACCGTATCGTTTCATACGACCGTATGAAAACATATCTAGCGAATGATTCCTAGCGGACAAACTACCCATGGTGAAGTAATATTGTCCCTTTATCAAGTAGAGGTCGGGTGCGGAAAAACGCACCGAGAATCCGGCAGAGCTGTTATCGAAACTGCACGAAGGACCCAAAAAGGCGCTCGCTGTCGCTCGCGTGTTTTGGCGTGTACCGTTGAATAAACTGCCGGGCGCGCATCGGGGCCGCGCTGGGTGCGTCCTGTCTTTGAGGGCCTTCCGCGTGTCGGCCGCCGCCGTCTCTTCCCATTATACCACACCCGGAAAGCCCCACGCGGAAACCCCTCTCGGTTGCGTGGTGCGCTCTGTTTCCGCTGTCCCGGCCTTTGGCCGCGTGCGTGGCGTGGTGCGTCCGGGCCGGGCTGTCGGAAACGGCGTCCGCGTCCCGGCTGGTGCTGGGGCTTGCCGGGCGTGGGTCGTCGGTGGTGCGGTTGCGGCGGCCGGGGGGCTGTCCGCTTCCAGCTTTCGTTTGGGGGTGTTCCTCGTGTTCTCTGCTCGTCTTCTGCTTCTCGGTGCTGGCGTTCCCGCGCTGGTGCTCGTCCTCGTGCGCGTGGCGTTGCCTGCCGCGTCGCGTGCGCTGTCCTGGGGCCGGGGGTCCTGGCGTGTCTGCTGGTCCTCCGGCCTGGGCTGGCGTCTGCCGGCCGGCTGGCGTCGCGGTGGTCGCTTTGCTTCCCGCTTCCTGTCGCTGGTGGCGTTCTGCCCGGTCCGGTGGTCCGGGCGCCCTTGCCTCTGCTCCTCGCCGTGTCCGGCGCTGTCGCGCCCGGCGCTTCCGTTTTGGCGCTGGGCGCTT
>JAGCGH010000075.1 GCA_017649705.1 bacterium | reverse complement strand
GCGGCTTCGACAGCAGGCCGAGGTGCAAGGCGGGCAGAATCTCGTCGCGCGTCGTCGCCCCCAGCGAGAAGAGGACGAATCCCGGACAGCCATAGCGCCGTGCCAGCAGAATCTGCCGCGCGACCTGCGTGGCGTCGAGGCGCGACTCGATGGCATTCGCCCCAATGCCCGGATAGATGCGCCCCTTGGCGTTCTTGAGGGCGGTCTGGCGGCGCAGCAGCTTCTCGAATTCGGGCTCCGACTCCGTATAGTTCATGGGCGTCACGAAGTCCACCAGACCGTTCTCCAGCCACGGCGGCCAGTACTGGGCAATCGAACCGCCATCGGACGCGTCCGTGGTGCCATAGACCGCCGCCGACAGCTTCATCCCCGGGGCCACGCGCCGCAGCCGCGCCCGCACGTCCTCGACGAACCGGGTGATGTCGCGCGTCCGCCAGATGCGCCATTCCGCCGCCCGCGGACCGCTCCCCAGCACGTCCGCAGGCCACTTGGCCACTTTTTTCCCCATGGCGGCCTCGAACCGCTCCCGCGCCGCCGCCGTGATTCCCTCCCGCCCAAGCGGAGCGGCTCGCCCGACGGCTGGAACTTCACTACACGCCCAAGCATGGAAGCTGGCTCATCATCGCCGAAATCGAGTTGAGCGTGTGCAAACGCCAGTACATAGCTGGCCAGGTTCCGACGCTGGAACGTCTGGAAGAAATGACTCGGTGCTGGAACGAGGACCGCAACAGCCGACAACGCAAGGTCGATTGGAAGTTCAGGACGGAGGACGCTCGGGTGAAACTCAAACGCCTATATCCGAAACCTTAGAAGATACTGAATACTAGAGCATATCCAGAAATTGTGTTGCCGCTCTCATAGGGGAGGGCGCGTCCCCGCGCGCCGCAGCGGCCGGGAATGACCGCCATCCCGGCCACACATTTTTTGAAACCGCTCTACACGCTTTTCCTGAACAACGCCAGCAACGCGTTGACGATTTCGACAACTTCCTTCTCCGACAGCGCATGGCGCTTGTCGATGTACTTGAGGCGCTTGCTCACGAGGTAGTCGTCCTGCTGCAGCTCCACAGGTGTGTCCAGCTTCGGTTGCACCTTCGCCAGAGGGAACACGAGAATGGCCCTGACGAAAACATCCCGGTTGAGTAATGCGCGCAGCTTGTCGTGAACGTCCAAGGCGTCTCCCATCACTCCCTTCGCGGAATTCCATTTGTCGGGCTCGCCGTTCCAGATGAGCGTCTTCCCATCGGCATTCCAGCCGACCGTCCCCCGCCAGTTCTTCGTGTTCAGGATGAAAACACCTGACGGCCCGACCACGATGTGGTCGATGTTCGACTTCCGCCCCGGAAAGCGGACATCATGGAAAACGTGGTATTCATCGGACAATTGCGTCTCCAAGATTTCCGCAACCACCTTCTCCCCTTCGGCTCCGCGACGCCAATAACGGACTTCCCGAAGTTCTTTGTCCACCCAAGCATCAATCTTCCTTTTCAGCCAGATAAAAATGCCTCCCAACACCAACATGCCAGCCAAAGCAATCCATCCCAGGAAGGTTTTTCGCGAGATGGAAAGTCCCAAAAGTGTCCCGCAGGCAAACGTGGCCAAAAGCCCAATCAGAACAATCGTCGCAAGAAGCGTTTCCTGCTGTTCCCCGCTCTTTGAAAAGGCGTTTTCGCCCGCGCTACCGTGAGTCTTAGCCATATTATGTCCCTTTGTACTCCCTCGCCAAATCATCGACGATGTACTCGTCGCTCATGCAATGCAGGTCCGCCACACCATCGCGCAACAGCGGAGACAAACGCGAGTAGTAGAAGAAACGTTGCGCCTCCTCCGCCGGAATCTTCTCTTTCGCCGCGAATTTTGTCACAATCCGCGCAAACTTCATCTGCGACAGCGTCGGGGCGGCGATCACAGGATCTTTGCTTCCCTCTCCGTGCAATGTCGCCACCGCTTTCACCGCCATCGCGCGCTCGATGTCGTCCAAGATGTATTCCTTGTCCTGCGTGTGCAAGAAATCGTAGGACGGCACCACGTAGCTGCTCAGCAGATCACTCTTGTCCGCCAGCTCGGCATACACCGTCTCCGCACCCTTGTGCTGCCGCTTCGCCAGATTCTCGATGCAAAACACGGCAAACTCCATCACCGTCGGGTTGTCAAGCCCGGTGCCTGTCATCGCGTTCGGAAAAAGATTGTCGCTGTTTTGCTTCATTTTCCCCTTGCTTCGCCCCTCATCCTACCAGCGCCCCTCCTCTCTCTCAAGCCTCGATTCTTCCTGCGAACCCGTGCAGGCTGCCCCGCCTAGAGCGGTTTCAAAAAATGTGTGGCCTTGATGGCGGCCGTTCCCGGCCGCCGCGGCGCGCGGGGACGCGCGCCCTCCCCATGAGAGCGGCCACACAATTTCTGAATTTGCTCTAAGAGCTGTTTCAAAAATGTTGCAACCATTTTCGGTAGGAGCCTAGCCCCCCCAGCCTCCTCTCCCCCCCCTTCAGCGCGGCTTCGACAGCAGGCCGAGGTGCAAGGCGGGCAGAATCTCGTCGCGCGTCGTCGCCCCCAGCGAGAAGAGGACGAATCCCGGACAGCCATAGCGCCGTGCCAGCAGAATCTGCCGCGCGACCTGCGTGGCGTCGAGGC
>JAGCGH010000074.1 GCA_017649705.1 bacterium | reverse complement strand
CCCTGTCCCTTTGATGGGCCTTTCCGTCGTGCACGCCCTCATTCCCATCAGGGACGTCCCCTTCTCCGCCATCTCATCCATGACCGGCGAAGCTTCCATCCCTTCCATCAAGATCGATCCTTTCCACTCCTCGCTTGCGGCCCTCCGCGCTCTCTACGAGAAATTTAGCAACTCCCTTAGCAAGGAGTAAGAAATGGCGAATTTCCACGGCCGCTACGAGCTGAAATATTTTCTTCCCTTCGATCTTATCGACAAGGCCATAGAGTTCGCCTCCCCTTACGTCCAGCCCGATCAGCACGCCAAGCCGAACGGTTTGGGCGTTCCCGGCTACACCATCCGCTCCGTCTATTTCGACGACGACAATCTGACGCTTTACAAGGAAAAACTCATAGGCCTTAAGGACAGGAGAAAATTCCGCGTCAGGGGATACGCCAACGTCACTCCCGAAAACAGCGTTTTCCTCGAAATAAAATACCGCTCCCGCCAGCAGGTCGGAAAAGACCGCGCGCCCATGAAGCTAAGCGACCTTCAAAAAATCATGGACCGCGAAAAGACGCTTGACGAGATCGAATTCCCCACCGACTATCTCAGAGCCAACGCCCACCGCTTTCTGCACAACTGCTTCGTCAAGGGCTACCGCCCCATGACCACCGTCATCTACGACCGCAATCCCTTCATAGGCAGAGACGACGGCGAGGTAAGGTTCACCATCGACACCAACCTGAGGGCCGTTGACCACTCTTATTCCTACGAGCTTTTTGAGCCCTACGAGGAAGAGCAGATCGCGCTTCCCGGAGCGATCCTTGAACTTAAATTCGACCGCCTCATGCCGGAATGGATGCGGCGCTTTCTGACCAAATTCGAGCTCACCCAAACTTCCATATCCAAATACGCGCACTGCATAGAAAAAGTCATATTGCGCGAGGAGGAAAGTTAATTTATGAATCAGACCGCCGAATATGAAATGATGCAGTGGACGCTGAACGCCCTGGCGCCGACCACCTGGATAGACGTGGTCAACAACTTCGCCGTTTCCGCGCTCTTCGCCCTGCTTCTAGTCATCCTCTACCGCTTCTGCCGCGGAGTGCACGGCAACAAGACCTTCATGCAGACGCTGGTTATGATGGAGATCATCATCACGCTCGTCATGATGGTCATCCTGAACGTCAGGGGCTCTTCCGCCGTGGCCGTGGCCTTCGGTCTTATGGGCGCCATGTCTGTCGTCCGCTTCCGCACCATCATAAAGGACAACCGCGACACCGCCTTCGTCTTCATGGCCGTGGCCCTGGGCATGGCCGCCGGCACAGGCCAGCACAGGATCGGCGCCATCGGCTTCGTCATCATCTGGCTCTCCTTCGTCTTCACGGAATACACTCCCTGGAGCCTCCGCAAGAGAGAAATAATCGCCAAGATCATCTTCAGCACCGAGAATCCCGAAAGCAAGCTGGACAGCGGCGCCGAGATCGCGGGCCGCATGAAGCAATTGGGCACCTCCATAAAGATGCTGCATTCCCGCACCATCAAATCAGGCACCGCCATCGAGGCCACCTACTCTTTCCGCCTCAGGTTCAGAGTTTCCGAGGAGTACGCCACCGCCCAGCTGATGGGTCTGCAGTGCGTGGAGTCCGTCAGCCTCTTCTCACCCTCCGAAGTTGAGGAACCCTGATGAATCCTTACCGCAAAGCAGCGGACGCCCTGGCGATCGTCGTCCTTTTATGGGCCATCGCCATGCTCATAGCCTTCGCGCCAAGGTTTGCCAATTTCACTTCCCTGCATGAGGAAGCCGTGGCGGCCTTCCAGAGCGCCCCCACGGTAACGAATGAACTGAAAGCCCAAGTCATCGGCCTGTGGAACGCCGAGGCCGCCTCTAACGGCCTTCTCGTCATCAGCTGGAGCGGATTTGCCGCCGCCGAGCTCATCCAGGTCGTCCTCGCCTTCATTGCGCGCCAGAAGGAAAAGCAAAATGCCTGACCGCGAACCCAACGCTTACGAAGAGATATTGGCCGCCTGCCCCTCCGGCTCCAAGAAATTTTGGAACACGATCCCCGACGACTACCAGAGCATGGTTTTAAGCTCCCTCAAAGCCCGTATAGCGGGCTGCGACCTGGGAGCCATAGTGGAAGGCTGGTCTCTGGAAAAGATGGAAAATTACGCCAAGGAGATCGGCGTCCCCTACCCCATGACGGACTACTGGCCCTCCTCCCCGGATCCCGAGGAACCGCGCTACATCTTAGGCAGGAACCGCCAGTACACCAAGGGAGAGATGAGATACTCTCCCGTGGACGACGACACCACCTACACTATATTGGGCCTCCTCATCGCCGAGGAAGCGAAGAATTTTCCTTTCGCCTTAAGCGACGTGGCGGAAGCCTGGATCAAGTATCTGCCCATGGCCTGCACCGCGGAAAAGGTGACCTTAGACAATCTCAAAGCCGGCGCCGCCCCTGAAAAGGCCGCGGAAATAGGAAATCCCTACGACGAGTGGATCGGCGCGGACATCCGCTGCGACGGCTTCGCCTACATGGCCCCCGGGAATCCGAGACTGGCCGCCAGGCTCGCCTACACCGACGCCTACATCAGCCACCGCAAAAACGGCATCTACGGGGAAATGTATTTCGCCGCCGTCATAAGTTCCGCCTTCGCTCTGAAAGATCCCAAAGCCGCCCTGGAAGCGGGGCTATTGGAGATCCCGGAAAACTGCGATCTCGCGGAAGCCGTGAGATGGGCGCTCTCCCTTTACGGCAAAATAAAAGATTACAGGGAAGCCGCGAAACTTGTTGACGAGCGCTTCCCGAAGATGTCCCCGGTGCACACCATCAACAACGCCTGCCTGACCATCTTCGCCCTGGGCCTCGGGCACGAAACGAAATCAATCGACACCGTAATCTCGCAGTGCGTCGCCATGGCCCACGACTGCGACTGCACCGCCGCCACCGCCGGATCGATCGCCGGCGCGGCCTGGGGGATCGCTTCGCTCTCCCCGCACTGGTACGAACCCTTCAACGACATCCAGGAAAGTTATCTGATAGGCCGCCGCGTCTTCGGCATCGAAGACCTCTCCTTCCGCTTCGCGGCCCAGGCCAGGCGCCATTCGGTTCTTTAATTTCAATTGAAAAAAACGCAAACAAAAAAAGAGTCGTGCAAACGACTCTTTTTTTGTATCCTGCTGGAGCGGGCGACCGGACTCGAACCGGCAACCAACAGCTTGGAAGGCTGTGACTCTGCCAATTGAGTTACACCCGCAAAAGCAGATATGATTGCCCCGAGGGCAGTCTCTTTAACGCTTCGAGAACTGGAAGCGGGCGCGGGCGCCGCGCTGGCCGTATTTCTTGCGCTCTTTCTCGCGGGCGTCTCTGGTCAGAAGGCCGTTGGCCTTGACAAGGGCGCGGGTCGCGTCGTCGATGAGAGCAAGAGCTCTGGCGATGCCGTGGCGGATGGCGCCGGCCTGGCCGGAGATGCCTCCGCCGCAGACGGTGGCGACCACATCGAACTTGCCGATGATCTTGGCGGCTTCGAAAGCTTCCTGGACCAGCTGTCTGGTGGTTTCCACGGGGAAGTACTCTTCGAAGGCGCGGCCGTTGACGGTAATGGTTCCGTTGCCGGGTTTCAGGACCACGCGGGCCGAAGATCTTTTGCGGCGGCCGGTGGCGGAATAACTTTCGGTGAAGACGCGGGTGTCCTCAACGGGAGCGGCCTGGACCTCAGGAGTGGTTTCGACTTCGGGAACCTCGACGGTTTCCGGGGTGACGTTGCTGTTTTCGCTCATATTATCGCTCATTTATTAAGAGATTTGTTACAGGGTGATCTCAACGGGTTTCTGGGCGCTGTGCGGATGTTCCGGGCCGGCGTAAACTTTGAGCTTGGCAAGAATGGAGTATCCGAGCTTATTCTTGGGAAGCATGCCCTTGACAGCGTGAAGAATGACACGTTCGGGATGGGATTCGATGACATCCGCGAAATTGCGGCGCTTGAAGCCTCCGGGATAGCCGGAGTGGCTGGTGTAGGTCTTGTCGGTCGCTTTGCGGCCGGTAACGCTAACTTTCTCGGCGTTGATGACGACGCAGTAGTCGCCGCCGTCCACGTTCGGCGTATAGGTGGCTTTGTTTTTGCCGCGCAGAATGTCGGCCACTTTGGTGGCGAGTCGGCCGAGGTTCTGGCCTTCGGCGTTGATCAGATACCATTTCTGATCCACATCCTGGGCTTTCAGAACGAAGGTCTTGTTGACGTCTTGCTGTTTCATAATTTCCTCAGTTAAAGAAAGAAAAATGTTTCGGTGTTTAAACCCTGGGAAAGACAACCGTCATGCTCGGAAACGTTTGTCCTTTTTTTAGGTTTAGGCTTAGTATAATACCACTTTGCCTTTTCAAAGTCAACAAGCCGACCGGAGAAAGCCCCCGCCGGGAGGTCGGGACATCCCTTGCGCCGATAAGGGGGTTGTGCTAGAATAGTTTTTACTACTGTAACAATATCGCCTCTTCCAAGGGGCAGAACCTCAAAAATCCATAAAGGAGATTATTTATGGCAATCAAAGTTGGTATCAATGGCTTCGGCCGCATCGGCCGCATGGTTTTCCGCGCGGCGGTCCAGAACTTCTCTAACGACATCGAGATCGTCGGCATCAACGACCTTCTGGAACCCGAGTATCTCGCTTACATGCTGCGCTACGAT
>JAGCGH010000073.1 GCA_017649705.1 bacterium | reverse complement strand
CAGCGTGGTTTTTTTGCGCTTGAAATTCAAGCTTATGTCCTTGCCTTTCAAATATCCGTCGTCACCCTTGGGGATAAGGCAGAAGCCGTCGGAAAAGATGTTGCCTTTGCAGCTGACGAAAAATCTGTGCTCGCTGTCGGCTTCTATCCTTCCCAGCGTCTCGTCCGTCACGACGGCCGACATCTTCAGGGTGCACTCCGATCCCGGCGGGTCTATCAGCGCGGCCTTGTTGCCGCTTTTAACTTTGAAGACCATGGAGGTGCCGGCGGCGGGGAAAGAAAAAGCTCCGCCGCCTTCGTAGGGAGCGTAGCCGCCGGAAGTCCCGCTGTTGAAGATATAGTATTCGCCGGGTTTCAGCTTTTTGCCCCAGCCCCAGCCGTTGATATCAGTTTTGACCGTGGAAATGATCTTGGTGTGGTTGTAATCCTCGCTGACGGAAAACTCATAGCCCGGGACAGGCGAACCGTTCTCCTCGTCCAGCACTTCTATCCTGAGTTTCCCCTTAAGATCGATCACGGCCTGCGCCGACAAAACTGCCGCGAAGGCGCAGAGCGCCATGAGCAAAGAAATCTTCCTCATCGTCATTCCATTCGGTTGGTTATCGTTTTTCTATTATAACATATGATACTCGCTATCGTGCGAACGCAGCATATACTCCTCGCTCACGTACCACGCGCGCATGGCCTTGATTTGTGTCCTCCGTGAGTTCGCTTATTTTTTACTGTAACCTGTATTATTCAAGCCATGCGATAAACCTGACGAAGGAGATATTTTAATCAAGATCCTGCTTGATGGAAAATATATGCATATTGGTGATAACCAGATCCTTTTCGGCAAGCACGACCGTATTTGTAAACTTCCCGGCTTGCGTCGGCTTGCCAAAAAATCCTAAAATTGCAACTTCGGCTTTCGTACCGTAATTGGTGCAGAAAGGAACGTTGCCAACTTTCAACCCGGGTGCCGGATCGCCTATTATCTCAATTTTAGTGTTTTTAGCAAATCGCCAGTAATCTTCCGGCCAGGTATACCTAGGATAAGCTTCGACATATACTGGATATTCGAAGTCTATTCCGACATAAGAGTAGTGATTGACCATATTTTTCTCTTCCGTAAAAACGGATGAAGTGCGTTTTTTCTTTTTCTTGGGCACAAATATCTTCTTTTCAAATTCAAAAGGCGGCTCGCCTATGTCTTTTATCCTGAACACGTGTCGTTCTTCAACGCTGCGATTGCTGTTTGAGAAAACAAGATCGACCTTAAAAACCCCGGCAACCGAAGGTACGCCTTTGATTTCCAGATCATCTCCATTTCCCGACCGCTTCGCCGTCAAGCCTTCCGGAAGCGATTTGCCAAAATCTATTTTTAAATTTTCATCCCAGATCAGATCGTCCTTTTTTGAAAGGGCCTCGAAGAACAATCTTTCCTTAAATATAAACAGAACGTTTACGAAAAGCTCGTGAACAACAGTTTTTTCGTTCAGATAATAGAAAGACCTGACGTTCTTTTCTGTGGAGGGATTTCGGACAATAAAAATATATGGATATTCGTTTGTTTTGCCATCAATGCCTATGTTAAGCCAAATGTTGCTGTACACGCCCGTTTTTTCAAAGACTCCCGTAATATGAAAGCGATTGGGATCCTCTGCTTCGCTGGTCTTATAATATACTTCTTGATCCGGTGGCAAAGGTTTCAGGAAGCGCGAATTTGAAGTTGATTTGAAGTGGATCGGAAGATCGTATCTTTCCCCGACAGTCGCAAATATGACTTCCGCCCCATTGTATCCCCCAATATGGGCTTGATCGCCATACCTTTTCTTAGGCTTTTCGCACGTAGCTTCTCTGCCTACCGCGAACCAATTCCAATCTGTACAGAAGGGGGCGCTAAAGGCGTCCTGCTTTATAACTCTCCAAAAATACAGCCCAGGCGAAAAAGTGTTCAAATCGTTTTTCTCCGGAGCAAACCAGGTGTTCGTAAAACAAAAATAATCAAAGGACATCTTTTTGTTAACATTGTAGAACTGTATAACATATCTTATTTCATAGGCTCTTTTTATTGATACGTTTTTCTCGCCTGATCTCCATCTGAAATAAAGACTATTATCCTGCTGCAACTTGGAGCCGGATTTTGGATGAAGGTCTGTAGCTTTTGTGATTTCGTGACCTTTGTTGCCGAACATATAAAAGTTAATGTGCCCTATATAGTCGTCACTCCATGTCGAATTATTATTGAAGCAAGCGGTTACGCCATAAGAAGTGGAAAAACAATAAGGAAGATATTTGGAATCTAGCAAATATAAAAATTTTTGTTTGGATGCTGGCGGCATATTGATAAACATTAAACCGTTCTTACTCAAGCCAAATTTTGCGTCTACAGGGACGATCTTAGGAGCGTAGCGATCATCTGAACTGCGATAGTTGTTTTCCAAATGAAAAGAAATATTTGTCGCGGTCAAATTTGCGACATAGAATACACCTGTACAAACAGCGCTGCCATCCGCGATTAATTTGACACGGGTCGGATATATGACAACGCTGTTTTTGACCATAGGATCGGAGTCGCTGTAAAATTCCTCCAAATTGCTCAGTCCGTCCTTGTCCATGTCAAAATCCGGATCGGATATCTTTTCAAAAATCTTAGGATCACTGAAGCGGTTTGTATAAAAAGCGTATTCAGCTTTCAAATGCTTTGTCTTTTTCTCGTCATTAGACTGTCGCGAGGACTTTAAAATATCGATCTTTTGTAAAAGTTTTGCGCATTGATTTTCATAACTTCCCCTATAGTAGCATTTCCAGTTATCCGGCAGCGTCTTGTCATCGATAGCCGCCTGAAATTCATCGCATTCTTCTTCTAACTGCTTGTTGATTTCCTTGTACGGAGTCCGTGATGGCTTAATATCTTGTTCGGCAAATTCCTTAGTTATCCCGTCTATTAGGCCGTATTTTTCGTATACATAGCCATCGTCATAAAGGTCTCCTTCTTGGAGGACGATCATGCTCTCGCTGTCATCGCCAAAAAACGGTATCCAGCCGCTTGTCTTTATAGCAACAGGGATTTTATGGCTATTCAAGTAAAAATCTGACATTATCCAAGCGCTTATAAACAGTGCGCAAATGATAATAAATAAAAGCCTGACTAATTTCATGGCTTTCTCCTTCTGGTATAAAACATCCGGCTCCCATTATGACTTCTGAATCCGGCGGTGTTACTACTTCCATGCTCATGCGAATTTGATCGCATTTTTTTCTGAACCGTGAACAATTATTGTGAAATCAAAAGTGTCCATTCATGGTTAAAATGACACATTGTTTATTTTTTTGTTGTATATATTTTATCATATTTTGGTTGTTACAACCACCCCTAGGGGTGGTTGCCGATTATATTTACGGCGTCAAGTGCGAACGCGGCATGTACCCCTAAGCGAACTCACAGAGGACGCTGGAAATTTGCAGTGCGCGCTAAGCATATATCCCCAAGCGAACTCACGGAGGACGCAAATCAAGGCCATGCATGCGTAGTCCGTGAGCGGGGGATATGTGCTAGCGCGCACATCACGCGTAGTCCGTGAGCGGGGGGTACATGCCGCGTTCGCGACTAAGCAAGGGCGGTTATGATATAATTTCATAAATAACTAAACAATAAGGAACCAAATGGATTTTCCCCTGTCCAAGAGACTTTCTCTTCTGCCGCCGTACCTCTTCAAAGAGATCGATGCGCTGAAGAGCGAACTGAAAAAATCCGGCGCCGACGTCATCAATTTGGGCGTGGGCGACCCCGACCTGCCCACTCCGCCGCACATCGTGGAGGCGCTGAGGAAGGCCGCTTTGAACCCTGCCAACCACCAGTACGCCCTGGACAACGGCAAGCAGACGCTTAGGGAAGCCTGCGCCGCCTATTACAAGACGCGCTTCGGCGTAACGCTTGACCCCAACAGCGACATCATGCCGCTTCTTGGTTCCAAGGAAGGCATAGGCCACATCCATCTGGCTTTCGTAAATCCCGGCGAAGTGGTCCTGGTTCCGGAACCGGGATATCCGGTCTATCATTCCGGCACGCTGTTCGCGGACGCGGAAACGTACTATATGCCTTTGAAGGAAGAGAACAACTATCTCCCCGATCTCGACGCCATTCCGGAAATAGTGGCGCAAAGGGCGAAGATGATGTTCCTGTGCTACCCCAACAACCCCATCGCCGTCACAGCACCCTTAAGCTTCTACAAGAAGGCCCTGGACTTCGCGAAGAAATACGGGATCATAATCGCCCATGACGCGGCCTACGCCGACGTCTATTATGACGGAATAAAGCCCCACTCCTTCCTGGAAGTGGAAGGCGCCAAGGAATACTGCGTGGAGTATTATTCGCTGTCCAAAACTTACAACATGACCGGCTGGCGCGTGGCCTTCGCGGTCGGCAATCCCTCCCTTGTGGCCGGGCTCTCCCGCATCAAAGGGAACCTGGACTCCGGCATCTTCGGCGCCGTCCAGGACGCCGCCGTAGAAGCGCTGACGGGCGACCAATCCTGGCGCGAAGAGTTGCTCAGGACTTACCAGGAAAGAAGGGATACGCTGGTTCAGGGTTTGCAGTCCCTGGGCTGCGGCGTCAAGCCCAGCCAGGCGGCCTTCTACGTCTGGGCGCCGGTCCCCAAGGGCATGACCAGCAAGGAGACCACCATGAAGCTGCTTAAGGAAGCGGCGGTGGTGGCCACGCCCGGCAACGGCTTCGGGCCTTCCGGCGAAGGCTATATCAGAATGACGCTGACGGCTCCCAAAGAGCGTCTAGCGGAAGCGGTCGAAAGGATCAAAAAGCTCAACATCTACAAATGAGTCTAGTCTTTCTCAGTCTCGGATCCAATTTGGGCGACAGATTGGAGAATCTGAAAAGCGCGGCAGAGAAACTGCGCTCCAGGCTCTCACTTGTCTCCTGCTCCTCCGTTTGGGAGACCGCGCCTGTGGACTGCCCCGCCGGAAGCTCCGCTTTCCTGAACGCGGTCTGCTCCTTTGAGTGCGCTATGGAGCCCATGGAACTTCTTAGTTTCGCAAAAGAGATCGAGAAAGCGCTCGGCAGAAAGGAAAAGCTCGTCCTGAACGAACCGCGGACAATAGACATCGACATCCTTTCCTTCGGTGATGTCGAATCCAGTTCCGAAGAGCTGACCATACCGCACCCAAGGATGAAGGAAAGGCTTTTCGTTCTGGCGCCCTTAAGAGAAATACAGAAAGACTCCTTCCCTTTCGCGGAGAAATTCGCTTCCCTATCCGGCACTCAGAAGGTTCGCCTCTTCGCCCCTCCGTTTGCAATCACAACAGTCTAATAGATAGATATGGAAAACAAACTTCTCAAACTTTCCTCCTCGCCGCACATCAGGTCGGGAGATTCCGTCACGAAAGTCATGTGGACGGTCTTTCTGGCTCTGCTGCCGGCTTTGATCTGGAGCTACGTTATCTTTGGACTCATGGCGGTCAAGCTGACGGTCGTCTGCGTTCTCTTCGCCATGGTCTGCGAAGCTGTCTGCCTCAAAGTTAGGAAGCAGCCTATCAATTCCTGCTGGGACGGCAGCGCGGCCCTGACCGGTCTGCTCGTTTCCTTCAACGTTCCGCCGACCATTCCCCTGTGGATGCCGATGCTTGGCACGGCGCTTGCGATCGTAATAGTCAAGCAGTGCTTTGGAGGACTGGGCTGCAATATCTTCAACCCGGCTTTGATCGGGCGTGCTTTCCTGCTCGCCTCTTTCCCGAAGCACATGACCAGCTGGACCCTGGGCGCCCAGTTCGGCGGCAGCGTGGACGCCGTCAGTCAGGCGACGCCTCT
The DNA here is from genome assembly GCA_017649705.1 of bacterium. Lineage (GTDB taxonomy): Bacteria > Auribacterota > UBA3054 > UBA3054 > UBA3054 > UBA3054. The sequence goes on along the minus strand of JAGCGH010000073.1, from coordinate 3,213 downwards.
GGGACTCCTGAAAGAAGGCGGCCAGGAGGCTCTCCTGCAGGCTTTCGGATCGAAGGGCAGCATGTACCTTGACCTTCTCTTCGGCTACGGCAGAGGGGCCATAGGCTGCGTGGGCGAGATCTCCGCGGCTCTGCTGCTTCTGGGCGGCCTCTTTTTGCTCATAAGAGGAATAATCACCTGGCACATCCCCATAAGCTTCCTTCTGACGCTGGCGGTCGTGACTTTCCTCTTCAAGGGCGACCCGCTTTTCGCGATCCTCTCGGGCGGCGCCATGCTGGGCGCCTGGTTCATGGCCACCGACATGGTCACCTCGCCCCTTACGCACAAAGGGCAGCTGATCTTCGGCATGGGCTGCGGGCTTTTAACTTTCATAATAAGACGCTGGGGCGGCTATCCGGAGGGCGTTTCCTATTCCATTTTGATCATGAACGCCGCGGTGCCTTTGATCGACGGTCTTTTTGCTAACAGAGTATTCGGGACGGGCAAAAAATGAAAACCATACTGCATTACGGCTTGGTCCTTCTCATCATCGCCGGCGTGGCCGGCGTCGGCTTGTCTCTCGTGGACAGGATCACCAAAGAGCCTATCAAAGCCGCCCAGAACAAAAGGCTGGAAGAGGGTCAGAAGCTGGCCTTCCCCGGCGCCTCCTCCTTCGGCGAACTCAAGACTTTTGAAACGGAAGGCAAAGCCGTCTCTTATTACGAAGTCTTCGACGAAAGCCAAAAGGTCATCGGCTACGAGCTTTTGTATCAGGTGGGCGGATATCAGTCCCAGATCAAGGTCCTGACCGGCATCGAGCCCGACGGCAAAGTCGTGGCCATCAGAGTGCTGGAACAGGCCGAAACTCCGGGCCTCGGCGCGGAAGTGGACGCGCTGCCAAGTAATCAGTCGCTGCTCTGCGCCTTCGTCAGCCTCTTCTCCCCCGAGCCCGAGAAGGAGGAAAGCAACATTCCCTGGTTCCAGGCCCAGTTCTCCGGCAAGACGCCGGAGGATCTCGTAGTTGTGAAGGCGAAGGATCCCAAACACATCACCGCCCTCTCCGGCGCGACCATCACAAGTACGGCTGTCACGAAAGCGGTCAAAGAGCCCATCGAACTCTTCCTGAAAGCTAAAGCGGAGGGAAAATTATGAGTCTTTTCAAGGAATTTTTAAAAGGCATTTGGGAAAAGAACCCCGTCCTCGTTCTCTCTCTGGGCTTGTGCCCGACGCTCGCCACCAGCGGCAGCATGAAGAACGCCGTGGGCATGGGGCTTTCCGTCATCGCGGTCCTGACTTTTTCCAACATCATCATTTCCCTGATCAAGGGGTTCGTCCCTTCCAAAATAAGGATCCCCTGCTACATCATCGTCATCGCCTTTTTGGTGACGGTGGTCGACATGCTCATCGCGGGCTTCGCGCCTGAACTGAGCAAAGCCATCGGATTATTCATCAAGCTGATCGTGGTGAACTGCATCATCCTTGGCCGGGCGGAGGCTTTCGCCGCCAAGAACAATCCGCTGCGCGCGGCCTTGGACGGCCTCGGCATGGGAATAGGCTTCCTTATCGCCATCTCCATCATCGCCACCATCAGGGAAGTTCTGGGCGCCAACAAATGGTTCGGGCTTACCGTATTCCCGGGCTGGGATCCCATTGGCATCATGATCCTGCCCGCCGGCGCGCTTCTTACTTTCGGCCTGGTCATGGCCGTGCGTAACGTTCTAGCCCAAAGGAGGGCCAAATGAACTTAGCCACCGCCTTTTTGGTCATCATCTCAGTCGTTCTCGTCAACAACTTCATCTTCTCGCGCTTTTTGGGCTACTGCCCGTACATCGGCGTATCCACGGAAAAGAAGTCGGCCCTGGGCATGGGGCTCGCCGTCATCTTCGTCATGACATTGGCGAGCGTGGTCTGCTGGCTCGTTTACCATTTCTTCCTCTACCCCTCCGAAAGCAATCTTTTCTACAAGATCTTCGGCGGAGGGCAGAGTGTTGAAAATTTCGACCTCAGGTACCTTATGACGCTGGTATTCATCCTCGTCATCGCGGCCCTTGTGCAGTTTGTTGAAATGGTCATCCAGAAGATCGCCCCGCCCCTTTACGCGGCCTTGGGCATCTACCTTCCCCTTATCACCACTAACTGCGCCGTCCTGGGCGTCACGATCCTCAACATCGAGGGCGTCACCATCAACGGCACTCAGCTGGGCTACGGGCACCCCATGAGCCTCCTCTTCGGCGTTTTACAGGGGTTTGGCGCCGGATGCGGCTTCCTGCTCGCCCTCATGCTGATGGCGGGCATCAGGGAGCGCCTGGCGCTTCAGGACATTCCCAAGCCTTTCAGGGGCATGCCCATCGCCTTCCTTACCGCCGCGCTTTTGGCCATAGCCTTCATGGGCTTTGCCGGACTCGTTAAATAAAGGACATTTATGGAAAACGAAAAAGAAATCAAAAATCCTCCCGTTCCCGAAAAAGAGGAAAGAGTAACGACCAAGCACTCCCTCAAACTGGGAAACACCAAGCTCGACTATACCGCCACCACCGGCACGCTCTTTTTGAGAGAGCACAAGGACGAGAGCAAAATAAAAGCCAAGATCTTCTTCACCTACTACGAAAAAAGCGGCGTGAAAGACAAAAAGAGCCGCCCCGTTATCTTCATCTACAACGGCGGCCCCGGCTCCTCCTCCATCTGGCTGCACATGGGCGCCTTCGGCCCCAGGCGCTGCAAAATGAATTCAGACGGCTCCGCTCCCAAGCCGCCCTTTGAGATCGTGGACAACAAGGAGACGCTCCTCGACATTGCCGACCTTGTCTTCGTCGACCCTGTCAGCACGGGCTTCTCCCGCGCCGCCGACCTCGAGCACGAGGACGAGTTCCACGGCCTGGAAAAAGACATCGAGGCCATGGGCGACTTCATCATGCGTTTCTCAAGCCAGCATGGGCGCTGGATGTCCCCCAAATATCTTCTCGGCGAAAGCTACGGCACGACGCGCTCCGCGGGCCTGGCCGGATACTTGAACAACGAGCAGGGCATGTATTTGAACGGCATCATACTCGTTTCCTCCATCCTTGATTTCGGCACAGCGAGGTTCGACTTCGGCAACGATCTCCCCTACGTTCTCTTCCTGCCGACTTACGCCGCCATCGCCCACTATCACAAGAAAGCCGGAAAAGGCACGAAGCAAAGCGATTTTCTGGCCGAAGTGGAAAGCTTCGCTGTCAACGAATATCTCCGCGCGCT
>JAGCGH010000072.1 GCA_017649705.1 bacterium | reverse complement strand
CTGGTGCGAAGGCCAGACCGTCGAAATCGAGAAATGCCCGACCAACGAGGCGATTAAAAATATTACCGTCGAGCTGGCCAAGGGAACGGACGGCAAGATCGTCCCGACTTCCATGCTTTTCGGCGTCAAGGTCAAAACTGGCTCCTACGAACTCGACCTTAACGTGGACAAGTGGCTGGCCTGGTCCCGGGGCGAAGCCAATAAAGAGAGCTTTGTCTTGTTTACCGTTCCCCAGGGCGTCTGGGAGACCTTCGGAAAAGACGGAAAACTTACTCTGACCATCAAGGACAACAAAGGCAGCCTGACCGATCCAGTGAAAGCCGTCGCCGTAATGAGCGACTGCGCCGACTGGCCCGGGGAGAAGGACTGCCGCTCCTACTTCATGCGCGGCATCGATCTTATGGGCTCCGGCGACTACGACGAGGCCATTAAATATTTCAACGAATGCATGGAGACCTACGAGGCGGACGTTTGGCGCTTCGCCCATTATTTCATAAGAAAATGCAAGCTGCAGAAAGAACTGGACAGAATGGCGCAGGACGAGAAACTTCAGACGACTAATAACTACCGCTGTGCTATATTCTACGCTTTGCACTCCGGACTCATTCCTGAGGCAGGGAAGCTTTCTGTAAAATACTTGGGAATCTGGAAACCGCCGCTGTCGCCGGATTCTCTGAAAAGTTGGAGAGACGTGCGTTCCACTGATACAGGCGAAGTGGTGCAATGCAAATCCAAACCGGGATATAAGGATATTACGCTTTTGGATCTTACGGCGGTCGTGCTCTCTGAGGTCACTTGCGCCAGCAATGCGGTCTTTTTTACGGTCGCGGATTACAAGAAGCCCAAGGGATCCCGCTATGTCAGGCGCTTTTTCCCCGAAAGCAGCGCGCTGGACAACTATCTCAACCTTGAAAGGGAAAAGGCCGCGGCTGTTCGCTATGAAAAGGGCGAGGAAGTCAGGGACCTTCTTTTTGTGAAGTTAGAAGATGTTTTCCCTTATCTATTGCTGAGGCCGGAATTCAAGCAGCACGTTCTGGGCGTTCTGACCATCAAGGACGTTCCGGATACCGGAAAAGATCAGAGGCTTCTGGTCTTCGACCTTCCCGGCGCCCTGCTGGGAGAAACTTATCCCGACGAAGGGGAAGACATCCTTTCTTTCGAAGCCAAGTGATATGATGCTTCCTCTTGTCCTGATCGGTCCCACGGCGGTGGGAAAAACTGACCTCGCCCTGCTCTTGGCAAAGAAGACGCAGGGCGAAGTTATTTCCATGGACTCCATGCAGATCTATCGGGGCATGGACATCGGCACCGCCAAACCGACAAAGGAGGAGCGCGCGGCCGTTCCGCATCACCTCATCGACACGAATTCCCTCGCGGAAAGCTCCGACATGGGTTCCTACCTCAGGCTCGTGAAGGAGAAGGAAGCGGAGGTCATATCCCGGGGGAAACGCCCGCTTTTGGTGGGCGGCACCGCCATGTACGTGAAGGGATTGGTGGAGGGACTGTTCGACGGGCCTGGCAGGGACGAAGGATTGCGGGAAGAACTGCGCGCTATTCTGGCGGAAAAAGGGCCGGAGTATCTTCGCGACGAAGTTTTGAGGCCGCTTGATCCCGTCAGCGCGGAAAGGCTCCATCCCAACGACACTTTGCGCGTTATAAGGGCCATTGAGGTCTCGAAGCTCAGCGGCAGGCCTTTTTCCGAACAGACGAAGCAGTGGAACAGAAAGGCGCCCATAGAGAATTACCGCATGGTGGGGCTGACGATGCCTAGGGATCTTCTCTACGCAAGGATAGAGAAGAGAGTGGACCTGATGATGGAAGCGGGCCTAGAAGCGGAAGTCCGAAAACTTATGCAGGAAGGACTTGAGAAAAATCTTACGGCGGCCCAGGCCATCGGCTACAAGGAACTGATCGCCTACGTCCACGGCGAGTATGATCTTGCGAGGGCTGTGGAGCTCATAAAGAGGAACACCCGCCGCTTCGCCAAACATCAGCTCACCTGGTTCAGGAACAATTTAGCGGCGGAGTGGTACGACGTGACCGAGCACCCCGACAGGGAAGAGCTGGCGGCCGCTATCTTGAAAAATGAAAGCGGTTTGGAATAAACGGCCGTTTTTTGTAAAATAAAAAGACAAAGAATTTCATCATAATTAACCCAAGGAAAAATATATGAGAGCTATTTGGAGTTTTATCAAATTCGTGATCTTTGTGATCATTTTAGTCCTTGTTCTCTGCCTGATCTTCCGCAACTGGGTGGTGAAGACCGGCATCGAGAAAGGCACCGCGTTTCTGGGCGTTCCCACCACCGTGCAGTCCGTGAACATCTCCATCGAGAATCCCCACATCGAGATCAGGGACCTGGCCGTGAACAACCCTCTCAACAAGGGCTTCAACGAGGATAACAACGTTTATGAAGTGAGAAGATTCTTCTGCGATTACGACTTCCTGGGCATGTTCAAGAAGAACGTCCACGTCAGGGACGTCCAGATCGATCTCAGATATCTCAACGTTGAGATGAACAATCAGGGCAAGCTGAACATCCTCAACCTTAAGCCTGACATGATCAGGGATCTGAAAGCCTCCCAGGGCGACAAGCAGGCCGAGGAAGAGCTGCAGGACGAGCCCCAGATCTCCGTGGACAAGCTCATGGTCAAGCTCGACACCGTCGAGTTCCAGAGCTCCACGCCGGCCATTCCCGGCTTCAAGCTGGACCTCAACTACAGCAACGTCTTCGAGAATCTGGAAGGCACCTCCGCGGAGATCGGCCTGAAAGTCTTGGGCAGCGTGGTCAAGGGCACGCCGCTGGAAGTCATCCTGAAAGCCGGCGAGATCGACCTGACCAAGTCCGCCTCAGAGCTGGCCAGCCAGCTGGGTTCCGCTGTCAATCAGACCGGCGAAGCCGCCAGCGGCGCCATGGACGCCATCAAAAGCACCGGCGAAGCGGCCAGCGACGCGGCCAAGAAGACCGTGGACGCGGTCAAAGGTCTTTTCAAATAATATTTTTTCATGAAGAAATTTTTAAAGATCGTCAAGGGGCTTCCGCGCTTCTTTTTGCAGGAGATCTGGCGGCTGCCCCTTTACCGCTACAAACCCCTGAAGGCCCTGGGGCTCAGGATCCTCAGGATCTTCGCCCTGACGGGCCTGGAGTTCGGCCACGACCGCTGCACCCTCAGGGCCACGGCGCTCACGCTCTACTCCCTTCTGGCCATCGTGCCTTTGCTGGCCATAAGCTTCGCCATAGCCAGGGGCTTCAACCTTCAGGACGTTCTCTTGGAGAGCTTGGAAAAATCCCTCATAAACCGCTTCGACGGCAACCAGGAGCTGACGGAATCCGTCACCATGCTTTTCACCTACGTGACCGAGGCCGCCGAGCACACCCTGGAGAACACGAAGTTCGGGGCCATGGCGGGGATCGGCGTGCTTATTTTGCTGTGGACTGTCATCAAGCTTTTGGGCAACATCGAGATCTCCTTCAACGATATTTTCGGGGGAGTGAAATGCCGTTCCTTCGGCCGCAAGATCATCGACTACTGCGCCATCATCATCTTGCTGCCCTTTTTGCTGATCCTTTCCACCACGGTGACGGTCTTCCTGGAATCCCAGGCTAATTTCATCGTGGAGAAGCTGCCTTTCCTGGCCAGCCTTTCTCCTTCCATGCATTTTTTGATAGAGCTGGTGCCCTATGTCCTCATTTGGGCCGGCTTTATTTTCCTTTACCTTTTCGTGCCCAACTGCAAGGTCAAATTTTTGCCCGGCATCATAGCCGGCATAACCGCGGGCACGGTTTTCAACATCGTCTTGTGGTTTTATTTCGCCTTCCAGATCGGCATGGCGAAAAACAGCGCCATTTACGGCGCTTTCGCCGCGGTTCCTTTGTTCATCGCCTGGCTGCAGATAAGCTGGACCATCGTTTTGTGCGGGGCGGAACTGGCTTTCGCCATCCAGACCCACGGCTACTATGAGCCCAGGGATCTGACCGCCGGCACCAGCATGACGCTCTGGTTCGCCATCTATATTCACGTCATGGGCGAGGTCTCCCGGGCTTTGATCGCCGGCAAGCCGCCTCAGACCGCCAAGGACCTGGCCGAGGTGAGGCACCTGCCGGTGCAGCTGGTCCAGAAGGCCCTGAACGTCCTGACGGACAGCGGGCTTTTGGTGCGGATGGAAAAAGGGGACGATTATATCTATATCCCGATCTGCGCTGTGGAAACCCTGACGGTGGGGGAGACCCTGCGCAAGATCCAGAGCTACGGCAACCATTTCTGCCCCGGCTTGGGCGGGGAGAAGTACAAGGAGCTCACGGAGGCTCTGAGAAATCCCGGCGCCCTGGTGAAGGAGCTTTGATTTTTCGGCCGGGGAGGAGATTTCCTCCCCTGTCTTTTTTATCCGCGCTTTTCCCGGTGCTTTTTTCTTTCGGGTGAAAAATGGTATAATTTTCGCGTATCGCAAAAAATGTCCGCTATTCGCGGAAATTTCCTAACCTTATACCCCATCTGACCAAAACGACTATGAAAGCCATTGAAAGAAAGTATCTGGTGCCGTTCTGTCTGGTCACGACGCTCTTCATTTTGTGGGGCATCGCCAACAACATGACGGACACGCTTCTCTCCGCCTTCAAGAAGATCATGTCCATGTCGGACGCCCAGACCTCCCTCATCCAGGCCGCTTTTTACGGCTCTTATTTCTGCTTCGCCATCCCGGCGGCGCTTTTTATCAGGCGCTTCAGCTACAAGAGCGGCGTCATTCTGGGCCTGGCGATCTACGCCGCCGGCTCCATGCTTTTCTTCCCGGCTTCCAAGACCGCTTCCTATGATTTCTACCTGATCTCCATCTACATCCTGGCGGGCGGCTGCGCCATCCTTGAAACGACGGCCAACCCCTACATCCTGTCCATGGGCGCGGTGGAGACCTCCAACAGGCGCCTTAACATCGCCCAGGCCTTCAACCCGCTGGGCTCTCTGACCGGCGTGCTCTTGAGCCGCTTCTTCATCCTCTCCCAGCTCGACAGCGCGGACGCCACGGCGCGCGCCGCCATGAGCGAGGCTGAGCTGGCGGCCATCCAGGCCCACGAGCTTTCCGCGGTGACCTGGACCTACATGGCGGTTGGTTTCGTCCTCATTGCCGTTTTGATCGCCATGCTGCTGGTGAAGATGCCCGAGGGCGCCGACACCAACAAGGACAGCTTCCTGTCCGCTTACGGCCGCCTTATCAAGAACTGGAAGTTCGTCTTCGGCGTCCTGGCGCTCTTCTTCTACATGGGCGCGCAGATAGGCACCTGGTCCTTCACCATCCGTATGGTCATCAGGGAATTTAATATCAGCGAGGCTTTGGCCGGCAACTACCAGATAGCGACCATCGTCATCTTCATTATCGCACGCTTCGTCTTCACCTGGCTGATGAAGTACGTAACGCCCTCCAAGCTTTTGGTCTGGGCGGCCGTTATCGGCATAGCCATGGCTTTGATCGTCATGCTTTGCCACGGCGTGTGCGGCGGCTGGCTCTGCGTGGGCGCGATCCTCTCAATATCCATCGCCCTCTCGCTTATGTTCCCGACCATCTACGGTCTGGCGCTGGAAGATGTGGGCGCTGACGCCAAGATCGGATCCTCCGGCCTTATCATGGCCATTCTGGGCGCCGCGGTGATCACTCCGGTGCAGGGCAAGATCTCCGACCTGACCAACATCAACACCGCCTTCGTGGTGGTGGCCGTCTGCTTCGCGGTGGTCATGCTCTACGGGCTTACGGTCATCCTGACCAAGTCCGACAAGGCCAGCGGCGCCGGAGAAGCGGCCGCTTAACGGCGATCCTTTTGCCAATTTAGTCCTGCGGCGCTCCCAAATGCTTGGGAGCGCCGTTTTTTTATCCCTTAAAAGGGAGGTTCTAAAAGGGCATTTTGCGCCTGTTTTATTTCTGCCTTTTAGGAAGGCCGCCTATGTGGTATAATAAAAATAACAAAATATAGATATTCACTTATGATAATAGCCATCGACGGAACGGTCTCCTCCGGGAAAAGCACCGCGGCGAGGAACGTCGCCAGGGAGCTGGGACTTTTGTACATCAACACCGGCCTCATGTACCGGGGCGTGGCGGCGTACTGCCTCAGGGAAAAGATAGACACTAATGACTTTGAAAAAGTCGCCGAGGCGGCGAAGGATCTTAAGATAGACCTTGTCTCCCGCGAGGACGGCCAGCACGTTCTGGTGAACGGAGCGGATCTGACAGCGGAAGCCAAGGGCCCCGGGATAACCACCGCGGTCTCCGACGTGGCGGACAATGTCAAAGTCAGGGAGCGGCTGGTGGCCGAGCAGCGCAGGCTTGGGATGGAAGCCCGGCCCGGCGCGGTCATGGAAGGCCGCGACATCGGCTCCGTGGTCTTCCCGGACGCGGACATAAAGTTTTTCATAACCGCCCCGGCGGAAGTGAGAGCGCACAGGCGTTATCTGGAATTTTTGGAGAACGGGAAATCTGTTCCCGAGGAAACGGTGCTGGCTCAGGTCCTGGAAAGGGACAAACGGGACCGGAAAAGGCCCGTGGGCGCCCTGGTGAAAATGCCGGGGGCCGTGGAACTGGACACCGGGGACCTGACCAGGGAAGAAGTAACGGAATGCATGGTGCGGGAGATCCGCGCCAGGATAAATTGTGGGGACTGACATGCCGGATCTTAAAGTCAAAATTGGCTCCGCGGTCTTCAAGAACCCCGTCTGGGTGGCCTCCGGCACCTTCGGCAACGGGGAAGAGCTTGAGAATCTGACCGACATCACCAAGTTGGGCGCGGTCATAATGAAAGGCACCACGCTTCATCCCAGGGAAGGCAATCCCTTCGGCCGCATCGTGGAGACGCCCTCCGGGATCCTGAACTGCATAGGACTTCAGAACCCCGGGCTGGAGGAAGTTTTGAAGACCAAGGCCAGGTATCTTTACGAAAAAGGCGTGGCGGCGGTCATAAACATTTCCGGCCACAGTTCCGAGGAATACGGCCTGATGGCGGAGAAGGCTGAGGAGTGCCCCTATGTCAGCGCGGTGGAGATGAACGTCTCCTGCCCCAACGTGAAAGAAGGCGGCATAACCTTCGGCACGGATCCCAGGGTCCTGGGTCCGGCGGTCAAGCTCGCCAGGGAAGGGCTGAGGACCAAGCCTTTGATAGTGAAACTGACGCCCAACGTCACCGACATAACCGTGATGGCGAAGTGCGCCGAGGACAACGGCGCTGACGCCGTCTCCCTCATCAACACTCTGACCGGCCTGGTCATCGACACCAAGAGACGCCGCCCCGTCCTGGGCAACATAACCGGAGGCCTTTCCGGCCCGGCTGTCAGGCCCGTGGCGGTTAGGATGGTCTGGCAGACCGCTAAAGCCGTGAAGATCCCCGTGATCGGGCTGGGCGGCATCGAGTGCCTGGACGACGCGCTGCAGTTCTTCATCGCCGGCGCCTCCGCGGTGGAAATTGGCACCGCCAGCTTCTACGAGCCCAGGACCGCGGAGAAGATCGCGCTGGAGCTTTCCGCTTATCTCGAGAAAAACGGCTTTTCCTCTGTCGGGGAACTCAGGGGGGATTTTTAAATGAGTTTGCAGGACAGGGAATATTACCGCGCTCGAACGGACGGGCAAAGAAGCCGCGGCGGTTTTCTGACTTACCTGACGCCGGTGGTGAAATGGCTGCTGTTCATCAATGTGGGCGTTTTCGTCATCCAGTATTTCTGCGAAAAAATATTCAAGCTGCCCTTTTTTGTCACCAAGATCATCAGCCAGGGAAACCAGATTATCATCGAATATTCGGAATACGAGAAGATCTTCGCCCTGTACGTTCCTTATCTGAAAAAATATTTCCTCTTCAGCCAGTATGTGACTTATCAGTTCCTGCACGGCGGGTTCCTCCATCTTCTTTTCAACATGCTGGCCCTTTACATGTTCGGGCGCTATATCGAATACCAGATAGGCTCCCGGCCTTTCATCAAGCTTTATCTTCTGGGCGGCATCTTCGCCGGCATCTGCCATCTGATCTTCGTCAACGCCTACGGCATGCCGGTGGTGGGGGCCTCCGGGGCCATCTGCACCGTGCTGGCGGCCTTCGCCATCATGAATCCCGACACCAAGCTCATGGTTTTCCTGGGCTTCATCCCGGTCATTATGAAAGCCAGGACCATGGTGCTTTTGTACGCGCTCTACACGCTTCTGATGGCTTTTATAAGCGAAGGCAACGTGGCGCACCTGGCCCATCTGGGCGGGCTGCTCTTCGGTTTTCTGTACGTTAAGAATTTCTTCGGCCTCAAAAAACTCATCGGCTATGCGCCGGGTGAAGTTCCCCGGGACAACTCTTTCGGACATTTCCGGGAAAGGGCCAGGGTCTACAGGGGGAATCCCGATGACGGCGCCCCAGCGGGGGATTCTTCCGAAACCACCGGCGACGCCAGGCTGGACGCCATTTTAGAGAAGATGAAAAGGTACGGCATGCACACGCTGACCGATGAGGATTGGCAGTATATCCAGAAAAAAAGGAGCGAGCGATGAGAAGCAAGGAACTTGTCTACTGGTCCGGTGAAAAACTCTGCCTGCGGGCGGTGGAAGGCCTCAAGCGCCGCGGCTTCAAAGCCAAGTATTTCCCCAAAGCCGGCGAAGCCGTGGAATACATCTTAAGGGAAGCGGCCGCCGTTTCCACCATCGGCTGCGGAGGCTCCGTGAGCCTTGAGGAAGCCGGGGTGTTCGAAGCCATAGGGAAACTTGGGAAAAAGGTCATGAACCACAACGTGGGCGACCTTTCCCCGGATGAGAAAATGGCCGTGAGGAGAGGGCAGCTGACCTGCGACCTTTTCCTCTCCGGCCTGAACGCGCTGACTGTGGACGGCGAGATCGTCAACGTAGACGGCGTGGGGAACAGGGTGGCGGCCATGATCTTCGGCCCCAAGGAAGTCATTCTTCTGGCCGGGCGCAACAAGATCGTGGAAGGAGGAGTGGCCGAGGCGATAGAGAGAATAAAAAACAAAGCGGCGCCCATGAACGCCGCCAGGCTGGACGCCAAGACGCCCTGCATAGTCAGCGGGAAATGCGAAGACTGCCGGACGCAGAACAACATCTGCCGCGTCACCACCATAATCTCGCTGCCGCCCAAGAATTCCGACATGAGGATTCTTATAGTCAACGAGGATCTTGGACTTTAAAAATTGCACTCAAACAAACATCTAATCAATCTATAACTATTTGGAGGAAAAATGATCTATTCACAGGAAGTCACAGAAATGTGCTGTGTCAAAAAAGGCCCGAATCACGGACCGGCCCCCATCCCGCAGGAAGGGTTGTGGACGCAGTCCAGGGAGATCAAGGACATCAACGGTTTCACCCACGGCATCGGCTGGTGCGCTCCTCAGCAGGGCGCCTGCAAGCTTACCCTGAACGTCAAGGAAGGCGTCATTCAGGAAGCCCTGGTGGAGACCATCGGCTGCTCCGGCATGACGCACTCCGCCGCCATGGCCGCCGAGATACTCATTGGCAAAACTATCCTTGAAGCGCTGAACACCGACCTTGTGTGCGACGCCATCAACACCGCCATGCGCGAACTCTTCCTGCAGATCGTTTACGGCCGCACCCAGTCCGCTTTCTCTGAAAACGGTCTGCCCGTCGGCGCCGGTCTGGAAGACCTTGGCAAAGGCTTGAGAAGCCAGGTGGGCACCACCTACGCCACTTTGGCCAAAGGCCCCCGCTACCTTGAACTGGCGGAAGGCTACATCACCCGTCTCGGCTTGGACGCTGAAGGCGAGATCATCGGCTACGAATTCGTCCATATGGGCAAGATGATGGAGATGATCAAGAAGGGCACCGAGGCCGGCGAAGCCTTGAAGAAAGCCACGAATCAATATGGCCGTTTCGCTGAGGCCGCTAAGTACATCGACCCGCGCCACGAATAAGGAGGATCATTATGTTGTTTGAAAGTTATGAAAGACGCATCGGACAGATAACTCCTGTCTTGGAAAAATACGGAATGAAGACTCTCGAGGAAGCCAACGAGCTTTGCCTTTCTAAGGGCATCGACGTGGCGTCCATCGTCCGCGGCATCCAGCCCATCTGCTTCGAGAACGCCTGCTGGGCTTACACCCTGGGCGCCGCCATCGCCATCAAGAAAGGCTGCAAGAAAGCCGCCGACGCCGCCGAAGCTATCGGCGAAGGCCTCCAGGCCTTCTGCATTCCCGGCTCCGTCGCCGACGACCGCAAGGTCGGCCTTGGACACGGCAATCTGGGCGCCATGCTTCTTAGGGAAGAGACGAAGTGCTTCGCTTTCCTGGCCGGGCATGAAAGCTTCGCGGCCGCGGAAGGCGCCATCGGCATCGCCAAGTCCGCTAACAAAGTTCGCAAAGAGCCCCTGCGCGTTATCTTGAACGGACTGGGCAAAGACGCTGCCTTCATCATTTCCCGCATCAACGGCTTCACCTACGTGCAGACGAAATTTGACTACGCCACCGGCAAGCTCGCCATCGTCAAGGAAACCCCCTACAGCCAGGGCGAGCGCGGCAAAGTCCGCTGCTACGGCGCCGACGACGTCAGGGAAGGCGTGGCCATCATGCATCATGAGAAAGTGGACGTCTCCATCACCGGCAACTCCACCAACCCCACCCGCTTCCAGCATCCCGTGGCCGGCACTTACAAGAAAGAGTGCGTGGAACAGGGCAAGAAGTACTTCTCGGTGGCCTCTGGCGGCGGCACTGGCCGCACCCTGCATCCGGACAACATGGCCGCTGGCCCCGCCTCCTACGGCATGACCGACACCATGGGCCGCATGCACAGCGACGCCCAGTTCGCCGGCTCCTCCTCCGTTCCGGCCCACGTTGAGATGATGGGTCTGATCGGCATGGGCAACAACCCCATGGTGGGCGCCACCGTGGCCGTTGCCGTGGCCGTGGAAGAAGCCTCCAAGTAAACCCCCAAAAAAGACGGCGGCGGGGCGACCCGCCGCCCTCCCAAAAAATCATGAAAAAATTACTCCTCCTTTTCTTTCTGCTCGCGGCGGCGTTCGCATCCAAAGCCGCGACTCTGAAGACATACGAAATGGACAGCAAGGTCCTGAACGCCAAGAGGACTTACGTGGTGCTTTTCCCGGACGCCTACGAGAGCGACACCAACGCGTTCTTCCCTGTTTTGTACACTCTGCACGGACTGGGCGACAAGCCTGAGAACTGGTACAAGAACATTCCCATGCCTGACATGATGGAGGAGATGATAACAAAGGGCGAGATCAAGCCCTTCGTGATGGTGACGGTCCAGGCCATGGGCAACGACGACAAAGAGGGGATAGGCTATTTCGACCAGCCCGGCTGGAAAGCCCAGACTTTTTACTTTGAAGAATTCATCCCCGAAATAGAAAAGCAATTCCGCGTGAGGAAGGACAAGGGCGGCAGAGCCCTGACGGGCATCTCCATGGGCGGCGGCGGAGCGTTGAGCTACGCCTACCAGCATCCCGAGATGTTCAGTTCCGTTTACGCCATGAGCCCCTGGGTGAATTCCACGAGATGGTATCCCGAGGCGCCCTTCGGAACGCCTTTGTTCAATCTGGGACGCTCCGTTCTGGCCTTCGACACCGCCAATTTCATCAGACGCGCTTCCGAGGAGAAGAAGGAGCAATTAAGAACCGTCAAATGGTTCGTGCACATCGGCGACGACGACTTTCTCTTCGAATGCGCCAGCGATTTTCACACCGCCATGCGCGAGGCCGGCATCAAGTGCGAGTTCCGCGTGGCGGACGGCAACCACTCCTGGCATTACTGGAATCGGATAGCTCCGGAAATGCTGAAATTCACCAGCGACAATTTCAAAGACGAGTGATATGAAAAAAATATTTAGTTTGCTCCTTTCGGCGCTTCTGGTCTCTTTGTGCGCGGCGGCCGACACCGGAGTGACGGAGGAGACGGTCCAGGCCCTTCTCAAGGATATGGGCGACCCGGGGGAAGCCAAGCTGCCCATTGAAACGCAGCACGCCCTGGCTTACGTGAGCGGCTCTTCCTCCGCCGGCCCGGCCTTTTTCATCAGGCTGGACAAAAATTATTACTGCGTGTTCTCCCCGGAACTCCTGGTGGGCAATTCCAACATCACGATAAAGGACATGAAAAACGACCGGGTCAGGCCGGAGGGCATGGAATGCTCCTCGGACGGCAGGCTGATCCGTTTGAAACTGAAGGAAAGGCCCTGCGGCGACATGAAGACCGCCAACTTCAGGGCCGGCGAAACCGCAAGCCTCATAGAGCTGGATTACGGAAAAGAAAAATTTACCATGTACAAACTGGGCGTCGCGAGAAGAGGCGAAGGCAG
Source organism: bacterium (assembly GCA_017649705.1). GTDB lineage: Bacteria > Auribacterota > UBA3054 > UBA3054 > UBA3054 > UBA3054. The sequence goes on along the minus strand of JAGCGH010000072.1, from coordinate 2,186 downwards.
GATCGACCTCAAGGAGATGCTGCCCCAGAAATACCGCAACAACCTTGTCCTCGACGACGACGGAAAGATCTTCGGACTAGTCTACGACAGAGTTCAGAAGAACATCGGCGATCTCAGTTCTTCCACCAACCGCCATGTCATGAGCTGCATTACCAGCGTCTCCGGCGTGGGGGAGGCCAAATGGGAACAGACGGTGAAAAGTTTCGTTCCGGAATGCGGCCGCTTGCTGAAAAAGGAAGACCTGCTTTTCCAGGCCTCCTTCTTAGCCTGGCAGTGGATGCACGTGACAGTCTTCGCGCCCATTAAGACCAACGAATTTGTCAAAGCGGAAACTCTGCTCGCCTGGGTCGAAAACCACAACAAACTGGTTGATAAGATCTCAACGGAGATCGAAAAAGCGAAGAACAAGAAAGGCGGAAGTTCCAAAGAGGTCGCGGAAGCCGTCAAAAAGGACGCCAACGAATTCAAATCCGCGATCGTAAAGGCCATGACCCCGGAGAAGGTCGAGGAAGAATACCCATTCATGCAGCCCGCTTTCAAGGAGCGCAATAAGCTCGCTGAAGAAAACAAATCAACGCTTTTGAAAGGCATAGATTACATGGCGAATCACGTCGCCTCTGATCTGAAGCCTAAGAAATAATTAAATAATGAGGAGTGAAAAATGAAAAAACTTCTTCTTTTAACGATCCTTCTGACGGGATTTCTGCAGGCGGCGGAACCGACTTCCTGCACGCCGGTCCCCCAGAGCTACGATGCCAACTACTGGTGGATGATCCGCCACAGAGCCAAACTTGAGGACATTAAGGAACGCGGCGATCAGATCGAAGTGGTCTTCGTGGGCGACTCCATCACCCACAACTACGAATCCGTTGGCCTCAGCGTCTGGAACAAGCATTTCAACGGGAATCCCTACAATACGCTGAACCTTGGCTACGGCGGCGACCAGACCCAGAACGTCCTCTACCGCATCCAGGACGGCGAATTTGACGGATACAAGGCCAAGGCCATCGTTCTGATGATCGGCACCAACAACTCCGGCCAGTACGGCTACGACGAGCCCCCCGGAGACGTCATAATAGGCATCAAGAAAGTCCTGGAAGGCATACAGCAAAAGCAGCCACAGGCCAAGATCATCCTCTGCTCCATCTCCCCCAGAGGCGAACACAAGACAGACGTCCTGAGAGTTAGGAACGATTTCATCAACGAGGAGATCGTGAAGTTCGCGGACGGGGAGAACATCATCTGGTGCGACTGGGGCAACCAGATGCTCGACGCCGACGGCAGGCTCTCCACCAGCATGTGCAACGACCTTCTGCATCCCACGGTCAGAGGCTACGAGATCTGGGTAAAGAACGTCCTGCCTATCATTCATGATATCGTCAAACCTGACACCACGCCTTCCTGCGCCGTGCCGAAAGTGAGGAAAGAGAAGACCTGGTGGACGGCCATCGGCGTCAGAAGAAACGAGATCATGTCCACCGGCACCTCCAGGAAGGACATCGTCTTTTTGGGCGACTCCCAGCTGGAAGGCTTCTACAGCGTCGACAGCGCCAAGAGGAAAGAGATCCTGGGCGACCGCAGCGAATATAACCTGACCTTCAAGGGCGACCTCGTCCAGAACGTCCTCTGGCGCGCGAAATACGGCGAACTGCACAGCTTCAACGCCAGGGCGGTCATAATAGCCGCCGGCAACGCCAATACCAACGACGCTCCCTTCAACGTGGCCGCCGGAATAGAAGCCCTCGCGCAGGGCGTTAGGGATCGCCAGAAGACTGCCAGGATCGTTATCACGCCGATCATTCCCATGGGCCGCGTGAAAGATTCCGCTTTGCGCCAGTGGGCCGAGGAAGTCAACGCGCTCGTGAAGGAGATCAAGGTCAACAACATCTTCTTCGTCGACCCCGCGGAATCCCTGCTGGATGAAAACGGCATGCTTCCCGAGGAATACTCCAAAGACGGCGTAACGCTCACCAAGGAAGGCTACGACGTCTGGGGCGATCTCCTGGGACAGTGGATCAAGTCGCATCTTTGATCGATAACGGTTAATTGGAAATTTTTGAGGAGCACATAAAATGAAAAAAAGCCTTTTGATTCTTACGCTTCTTGTGGCGGCCGGCACGCTTTTCGGCTCCATCAGAGCCATCACGCCGGTGCCTCAGAGCACCAGCGCCTCTTCCTGGTGGTAT
>JAGCGH010000071.1 GCA_017649705.1 bacterium | reverse complement strand
TTCGTTACGGAAGCCCTGGGAGGCGGAAGCCTTGGTGACTTCAGAGTAGGGCACGAATTTGGACAGACCTTTCTCAGCCAAAACTTTCGTCAAGGCAGCGGTGGTCGTGGATTTGCCGTGGTCGATGTGACCGATCGTACCAACGTTCACGTGGGGCTTAGTTCTGTTGTAAGTTTCCTTAGCCATAAAATTTCTCCAATGGTTTTGGATTATGTAAGTTAGTTATAAATTTTTTATATGTTTAAACCACATATTTTCACTTCTGACAAGACATCCATCTATTCGGTGTCTAGATCTTCGTTAGCGTCTGCATCTATTCGCGGCGCGTATGAGGTATGTTTTTTTCAGCACCGGGAAAAGCCGCTTTCGCGCCTTTTTCACGATGGGTGAAGACAATAATATCAGAAAGGGTGTTCAAAATCAAGTGCGACTCCAGCGACCCTCTCCCCTAACCAATTTAAATATCTGGCCGCAAACCACCTATGGCACCACGCAACCCTGTGTAAAAACCGTTTAAAAAACCGGATTTCCGTCAAAAAGCCCGATAAATTATCCTTGCGTTTATGGTAAAATATTTGTAAACACAGGGTGAAAATATGAACTCAAGAATTCAAAAGCAAAGAGAGGCCGTCCGGAACGGTTTCTACCATAAGTTCCGGAGAGATATATCCAGGGACGAGCTGAACGCCGATCTGGAATCCATCGCGGCAGGCCTCAGCCTCAACGGACGCTATCGGCTCATCTACGAGTACGTCTTGGATAAAGAAACTCCCCTTGTCTTTCCTGGCGAAAAGATCATCTTCACGAGGACCATAAAAGGCCACCCGGACTTCCCGACGAAAGGCTTGGACCAAACGAAGCACTGGCGCGCCCTGGAAAACCTTTCCATAGAATGGCCACTCCTTCTGAAGGAAGGACTCACGGGACGAAAAGCCGCCTGCCAAAAAGTCCTGGAAGAAAAAAAGGACGACCCTGAAGCCGTCGATTTCTTAACGAACGCCATCGCGGCCATAGACGCAGTGGCCGCCTTCGCCAAGCGCTACGCCCTAGCCGCCAAAGAGCCATGTCAGCGCGCGCTTTTGGAAAAAGTTCCCTATTGCCCGGCGGAAAGTTTTCACGAAGCGCTGCAGTCCGTTCGCTTCATAATGTCCGTCATGAGATCGACCGGCGGCGAACACATGGGCTTCGGCCGCTTCGACCAGTACATGTGGCCGTACCTCAAAAACGATCTGGAACAAAAAGTCCTGACAAAAGACGAAGCCTTCGAGCTTCTGGAAGAGTTTTTCATTTCCCTTTCAAGGGACGCGGACCTCTACAGAGGAGTGCAGCTGGGCGACAACGGTCAGAGCATGATGCTAGGGGGCTGCGACAGAAACGGAAGACCGGCCATCAATCCCCTCACCTACATGTGCATTGAGGCCTCGGAGGACATCGGTCTTATAGACCCCAAGATCAATCTGAGAGTCGATTCCAATACGCCCCGCGACCTTCTCATGTCCGCCGCCAAACTTACCAAAAAGGGCTTGGGCTTCCCGCAGTACCACAACGACGAAGTCGTCATTCCCGGCCTGGTGAATTTCGGCTACGACCTCGAAGCAGCCAGGGACTACACCGTCGCGGCCTGCTGGGAGTTCGTGGTGGAGGACGGCCGCGACACCCCGAACATGTTCGCCTTCAATTTCCCTCTTGCCGCGGACCAGGCCATAAGATCCGGCCTGAAAGCGGGGGATGATTTCGAAGGGATAATGGAGAGAGTAAAAACCGCCGCCCAGGCGCAAACAAAAGGTTTCAGGGAGAGCTGCGAGCAAAAAAGTTATTACCTTCCGGAACCCATCGTTTCCGTCTTCTCCAAAAACGCCGTTAAATTAGGACGCGATCTGAACAACGGAGGCGGAAGCCACTACCACTACGGCTGCCAGGGCTGCGGCTCCTCCAGCGCCGCCGACGCCCTGGCGGCGGTCAAGTACCTGATCTTCGAACAAAAGCAGGTGTCCCCCGAAAGGCTCCTGTCCGCCTTGGAAAGCGACTACGAAAACGACGAGGAACTCAGACAGATGATAAAGGCCGTCCCCCACAAGGTCGGCAGCAACGATGATTACGCCGACGACTTGTTAAAACGCCTTTTCGACATCTTCGCCGACGCCCTTGCCGAAATAAAAAATAACGGCCGCGGCGGCCGCATAAGACCAGGCTCCGGCTCCGCCCAGCACTATGTCTTGATGACCGAGAAAAAGGAAGGCCAGAAACTGAAAGCCACCGCCGACGGCCGCAAATACGGCGACTTCGTCAGCTCCAGCCTCGCCCCGTCTCCCGGGGTCAGAGTCCGCGGGATCATAAGCGAGCTGGAGACTTACGGCAAACTCGATTACAACAAGATCTGCAACGGCGGCCCCATAACCATGGAGCTTGCGGACTCCTATTTCAGGAACAAGGAAGCCCTTTCTAAAGTCGTAAAGCTGATCCAGACCTTCGTAAAGCTCGGCTGCCAGCAGCTGCAGCTGAACACCCTGAACCCCGACAAGCTTCGCGACGCCCAGATACACCCGGAAAACTACCGCGACCTCATAGTCCGCGTCTGGGGCTGGAGCGGATATTTCGTGGAACTATCCAAGCCTTACCAGGACCAGATAATCGGGCGCCAGGCTTTCGGCTCATAATTATGCAAGGCCTCTTATTCGACATAGCGGAAGCCTCCATCCACGACGGCCCGGGGCTTAGGATAACCGTTTTCCTAAAGGGCTGCCCTCTGCGCTGCAAGTGGTGCCACAGCCCGGAAGGCCAGTCCCCCACTCCCGAGCTTCTGACTTTTCCCGGCGGACAAAGGCTGGCGGGAGAGTTTTGGAGCCCGCGAAAACTGGCGGAATATCTCCTGGACAAAAAAGGGCTTCTGGACGGCGTGACTTTTTCCGGAGGCGAACCCCTTTCGCAGGCCGACTTCCTCCTGGAGGTCCTGGACCTCACGGGAAGCGCTCTCCCCTCCATAATCGACACCTCCTGCCACGGCGATTACCGAAAGCTGAAAGCCCTGGCGGAAAAAGCCGAAAGTCTGCACGTCGGATTGAAAGTGCTGGATAATGAAAAAGCCAGACATTGGACCGGCCAAGGCTCAGCGCTCATCCTCGAAAACATTCGACGCCTCGACAAAGAATGCGCGACACCCTACTGTTTCAGGCTGCCCCTTATTCCCACAGTTACCGACAGCGAAGAAAACCTGACCGCCGTGGCAAACTTGGCCAAAGAACTCAAAAATCTCACCTCGGTGGATTTTCTCCCCTACAATCCAGCTTCCGGCGGCAAATACGCGGCCTGCGGCCGCGCCTTTGATCCGGGCTTTGACGAAAACGCTCCCTCCCTGCTGGATCTCGCGGCCTTCCGAAAGCTCTGCCCCGTTGAGGCCCGCGTTTTGGAATAAAAAAAGGCCGCGGTTTGAGGTGAACCCCAAAACTTGGACAAAAGTTAATTAAGTTAGTTTTGAATTAAATCTATATTGAACGGGACTCATTCCGTTCAATGCTAGAGAGATTCTATCATTATTGTAGTACTCAATGTACTCTTTC
>JAGCGH010000070.1 GCA_017649705.1 bacterium | reverse complement strand
CCCAGATCAGCTGCTGCCGTACCTCGAGGCTGTTCTCCGCCAGGGCCGCCTCGAAGATGCTTGCTGTCCGGCTTGCGTGCCAAACGTAAAACGCGCCGCCCGGCTTCAGGTGGGCGGTCAGCTGCTCGAATGCCGCCCGCAAAAACTCGAAGAAGGCCTCTGTCTCCATGGCGTCGTTCTGGATCGTCATGCCCTGGGCGTTCTCGATTGCTACGTTGTATGGCGGGTCCGTGATCACGGCGTCGGCCGTGGCTCCGCCCATCAGGGCGTCGACGTCGGCCCGCTCGGTGCTGTCGCCACACATCAGGCGGTGCTCCCCTAGCTGCCAGATCTGGCCGCGCTTGCTCTCGGGCTGCTTGACGGGGCCCTTCTCGGGATCCGTGTTCGGGGGCTCCGGGGCCTCGTCCTCCTGGACGGCCGCCAGCAGCTCCTCCTCGGTGTCCTCCATCTGCTCGTCCGCGTCGAAGCTCAGGCCGAATTCGGAAAGGTCCAGGTCGGCTAGCTCTCGCTCCAGGGCGTCGAAGTCCCACTCCGAAAGCTCGGCCGTCTTGTTGTGCATGATGCCGTATTCGCGTCGCTGGTCGTCGGTCAGGTGGTCTAACCGCACGCACGGCACCTCGGTCATGCCGAGGCTCCTTGCGGCCATCAGGCGGCCGTGGCCCTCTACGATGACGTTCTGGTCGGACCATATGCCTATCGGGTCGTTGAATCCGTACCGCTCGATGCTGCGCGCTATCTGCGCGACGTCGTCGTCTCCGTGGGCCCTGGTGTTGTGCTCGTATGGCGCCAGGTCGTCAATGGGCACCATCTCGATCCTGAGGTTGTGGTTCTGCTTGCTGCTCATCCTGCTTTTCCTTCCTTCGTGCGCACCTGCCGTCCTGGTGGGCTCTGCCCTGGTGGGCTCTGCCCTGGTGGGCTCTGCCCTGGTGGGCTCTGCCCTGGTGGGCTTGCCACTTCTTGCGGTGCTCGGGCGCCTCTCGGGGCTTGTGCGGGGCTCTGCCCGCTCCGTATTGCACCTAATGTCCATTTGGCGAGGTCCGCTAAAATGCAGAAAGCGCGCACCTGCGCGCTTTTCGTTGTTTTTCGTCGTTTCGTCCCGTTTTTGTGGGCCGTCCTGCCGCTTTTCGGGCTGCTTTCTACTCTCCGTAGACCTGCCGCTGCGCAAACTGTGGGCAGTCCTGCGCCTCTTGCGCTCGTGCCTCTGGGAGCCCCATACGGGCGATTTGCGGTCGGTTTGTCGGCGGGGGTATCGCGTGCCCTGCGCTGCGCTTCTCGGGCTCTGTGGGCTTGCTGGGCGGCTCTGTGGCCGTCCTGGGCCTGTAAAGGAAAAGCCGCGGGTCTGGCCGCGGCTTCCCGAGAAGGAAAGGCGCCGGGGTCGCCGGTGCCCGAAAGCAGGAAGGTCCCCTCTCGGGGACGTGGTATGTCACGGCGTCTCCGCCGGTGGCATCTCCTGTGTGCCGATCGGGCGGGCGCTGGGTCGCGTTTCGCTGGCCTCTCGTCGTCCGCCCTTGCTGGCATCTTAATCATACCACATTTTCGTCGGGACATGTGGGTACATTTTCGGGCGGGCTGCTTTTCGCTGCTCGGTCGTCTGCCCTGGCACACCTCGGCCGGTCGTCGTCGTCGGCTCTGCCCTGGCCGCTGCTCGGTCGTCTGCCCTGGCCGTCGTCGGCGTCCCGTCCCGTGCACACCTCGGCCGGTCGTCGGGGGTCCGTTTTCGGGCGTTTTCGTTTTTGGTATTTTCTTGCTATCCGCGCTTTTGCATCTCGTTTTCGCATTATAATAATGTCGCACACACACATCACGCGGGCGGAAAAAAAATGTCTTTTCGGGGTTATTTTACGCCCAAAACCCCCTATAAGTCTATTTAGTCATTTTCTGTTGCTTTGTTGCATTTAAGCACTTTTTCCGCGTATCTGCTTTAATTTAAGCGCGCAACAAAAAATGCAACAAAAAAACTTTGTTGCACGCTCGTTTTCTTTGTTACGTGCAACAAAGTCACTTTGTTGCTCACTTTGTTGCTCCACTTTGTTGCGCCTCTCGCCTCTTTGTTGCACCCCTTTTTTGCCAAAATTGCCCACGACGGCATCCCGTCGTGGGCTTTTT
>JAGCGH010000069.1 GCA_017649705.1 bacterium | reverse complement strand
GGGAGAATTTTTTGTTCTTGGGAGTGTAGCTGGCCTTCACCGCGGAATCCTTATATTCCCAGTTCTTTTTGCCCTTCGAAAATTTTAAGGGAGGAACAACGTACCCCGGTCCATCCTTGAGAAAGCAGAGTTCACTGCCATCTTCAAGCATACTGACCATGCTTTCAGGGCATACGCCGCCGATTGTGATGCTGGTGTTGCCTTTGAATTCCCCCGCGAAAAGCGTGGAGGCGAAAAGAAGCAGAATGAGGATAGAAAGATTTTTCATGGTTTTATCCTTTGGTTTGTTTTTTAATTATGTAAAATTCTTCGGCCGAGAGCACGGTCCCCAACCGTTGTGAACACACTATAATCTATCTTTTATATTTTATAAAATTTGAATGAAAATTGTAAGGCGCAAAAAAAGGCCGCGCAAACGCGCGGCGAAAAGAAGTTTTTTCATATTTGTTTATTCCTTTCTGTTGCTTAATTCTCGTTGGGACGGAAGAACCTAGGATACAGCCAGTGGCTGCTGCACTTTATGACGCATTTGGCGGACCTTTTCTTCGGCGTTATCTTAACGCTCACAGAGAGCTCCGTGCTCTTATCGTCAAGGACCAGGTTTTTGCCCTTCTTGGTCATCTTCCAGGTAGCGCTGAAAAGGCCGTAGCCCTCCGTATAGTCGGAAAGAGCTATCTCATCTCCGGAGTCAAGAGCGCTGGAGATATCTTCCAAAAAGGTTCCGCTGCAGCTGATGGTCCCCTTTGTCAGAGGGGCTGATCCGCAATAGTCCTCGCTCTCGGTGTACAGCGCCAGACTGGGATATTTCACCTTGATGGTTAATTTCTTGGTTTTCGGCTTGTAGGTGATCTTCATGCCGGAATCTTCGTAAGTATAGGCGTTTTTACCTTTCTTCAGAGTCACGGGGAACGTGACGTAGTTGAAGGTATCTTTATGGATCTCGAGGATGTGGCCTTCTTCAAGCACGCTGATCATCTGTTCCGGGACATCGTCGCCGCTTATGTTGATGCTGACGTTGCCCTTGAACATTTGGCTGCCGTAAAGGGTGGCGGCAAAGAAAAACGCCATTAAAAGCAGGGTAAGTTTTTTCATGGTTTTATCCTGTGGTTGTTGGTTGCAAAATTATTCTTCGGAAATAGGCTGCGTGAATTTCGGGATGACGCACTCTTGGTTCAAAGTCCAGGTCAGGGTGTACTCCTTGGTCTTGCCTGATATGGTCATCTTGATCTTCTCGTTTTCGTCTTTGTAATTATATTTCAGATTTTTGCCCTTAACCGTAGGCATGATCTCGTAATTCTGGAAGACTTTAGTGCCCTCGTTATGAAATGCTTCCTTAAGCGTAACGTAACAGGGCGGAGCCTTGACCATGCTCATTTTGCCGCTCAGCTTCACGTCTATTTCCCTTATCTGGAAATCAACGTAGCCGCCTTCTTCAGCAATGCCGACGCCGCCTCTCAAGTATTCGCTGGTGGGGATGCCCTTTATGGTCCAGGTCATTTTTCCGTTTTTAGTGTTGACCAGCAGTTTTTGCTTGCCCTTTTCCTCATAGCCCATGCCGCCTTTCATAAAGTCAGCCAAAACCGACTCCACAAGGTTGGTCTCGGTTTTGATGATCACGAAAGCCGCCTTCCCCTCTTTCAAGGAATCAAACCACTCCTCCTTAAGATCGCCTTTGAAGGTGAATGTAGTCTTGCCTGTGAATTTTTCATGGTCAATCAGCTTTTCCCCGGCAAAGACTGTACCGGCGATTAAAATCAGCAAAAGTGCAAAAGCAAGATTTCTCTTCAGCATATATTATCCCCTTGTTCGGTTATTGTAATACTTATCCCTATTTTATTAAAAAAAGCAAAAAAAAGTAAGCCTCCGCGGAGCAAAAAAAAGCCGCGGAAACCGCGGCCTTATAGGGCTATAAATATCTGTTCAATTAGTTTCCGGAGGTCGGATCGGTATACTTCTTGGCTGCTTCCGCTTCGCCGATAAGCTGCGATTCCCTGTAGATCGTGTAGGTCTTGCCGGCCACCAGTTCGGGAGTGCTGATCAAGATATTGCCCTCATGGTATCCTCCGACGGCGTTTGTTCCGGTTACAGACTCCGTCTCCACAATGTCTGGATCGTAATTCCCGGGCACCGTGAACTCAGCCACGACTTCTTCGGAATCCTTATCCTTGACAATGATCTTGCTGCCGTGGGTGAACTTTCCAATTATGTCTATCAAAGCCTGGGAGCTCTTGACTTCCTCAACGGTGTTGTTGCGGCCGCCTATGGCCATGGTGCTGCCGCCGGTCAGAAGCACCCTGTCCGTGGCGTCGAGGCCGCGTTCCTTGCCCAGCGCGCCGCAGGAGACGACGTTGCCGCCCTTGATGTGCAATTCTCCGTTGGAGTCGATGCCGTCGTTAGCTTTGGAGACCAGATTGAAGGTCCCGCCTGAGATCTCGATGCTCTCGGAGGAGTTGAGGCCGTCGTCCCTGGAGTCGATGTCGAACGTTCCGCCGGTGATGGTCAGGACTTTTTTGCTCTCGATGCCCTCGGCGTTGTTGCCCACGGTGGAAACTTTGATGTTTCCGCCTGAGATGGTGACGTTGCCGTCCACCTTGAGGCCCTTGGGAGAGCTGGTGAAGTCGCTGCTGACCTCGTCGGGGTCGCCCTGGTAATCAGTGTCCTCGGTAGTGCCGTCGTTGTAATATAGTCCGCCCTTGGTCTTCACGGTGATGTCGCCGCCGTAAACGTTAAGGTCGCCCTCAATGTTCATGCCCTTGCCGCCGGAGCCGGTGGAAGTAAGCGTGAAGGTGCCGCCTTTGATATCCACGTTTCCGACGCACTTTATGCCGGCGCAGGCCGTGGTGTTCGTCTCTTCTCCCAGCCAGAGCAATCCCTGGCCGGCCGTGGCGACCGTAATATTGCCGCTCTCCACCGTCAGGTTTCCGCCGACCCTGATGCCTTTGGCGGCTTTGGCGACGGCGTTGCAGTTTATATTGATGGTGGTGTTGGTGATCAGCATGTCGCTGTCGCACTTGATGCCTTTGACGTCGATGGCCGCGACCTTAATGTCAACGGTTCCGCCCTTGAAGAAGCACTGGCCGTCGTATTCATCGCCTTCCAGATTGGCTTCCACCTGGATGCCGTCGTCCTCCACAGGATCGACTTTAACCGTGCCGCCGCTCATCTCGAAATACTGGCCGATGTGCAGCCCGTCGCCCTTGGCGCCCAATATGATGATCTTGCCTTTGAATTTCTTCTTGAGCTCCATGTATTCGCCGGTCTTGATGGCGTGCTTCTTGTTGCCGGTGACCGTCATGATGCCGGAGCCGGTGAGTTCCGGATGTCCTTTGACTACGAAGCAGGCTTTCTGGGAGCCGCTGGCGCTGTCGACGAATGTGTTCGTGCCCTCCACGCTGATGGCGATGCGCTTGCCGTTCTCGATATCGAAGGGAGATCCGGAAGTGCTTGTGAGGTTAAGGTCTTTGATGTTGACCGTCGCCTTGAAGCTGCCGGTCATGGTAAAAGAGCCGTCGCTGGAGGAACCGGTCACATTATAGGTTATCTCACCGCACGTAGCGGCTGACACGTTAGCGCTCTGAACAAGTTCAACATCGGCGCCCTCGACGGTGGCCGTCACGTAATCCTTGATATTGTCCGCCACGGAGACCGTCGCCGTTCCGCCGTCATAAACCACATCCACCGTGTTGTCAGCCTGAGCGGTAGACTCCGCGTAGACTTTTACCGTAAAAGCCTCGTAGCTGACTTCCGGGATGTCCGTCTTGGCGTCCCAGGTCACCCTGTAGGTACCAGCGCCCGGAACCGTTCCTTCCGCTCCGTCTCCCGAAAGAGTCGTAAGCGCGAATTCCTTGTCCTTGTCTCCCCTGCCAAAGAAAGCCACGGTGCAGGGAACGTCCTCTTTCCCGCCTATGGTGTAGTCGATGTCGACCTTCCCTTCCCAGGGCCAGCGGGAAGAAATATTAACGTCGCTCACGATGTCGTCAGCCAGAAGGCTTCCGGCCGCAACGCAAGCAAGAACGAAGCAAACAGCCGCTTTCCTTCTTCCGAAAAGCAAGCCCAAAAGGATCAATCCAAGAATAGCGAACATAGGTTCAGGCAGTATCTCCACCAGGGCGGTCTTGGTGTCAAGAACGCCGGAATCGTCGGAGATGGTATGCGTTAAAAGATAAGTCTCTTCCGAAGAGAGGTCGCTAAAACTTCCCTCCTGATAATCCCAGGTAAACTTTCCCTCGTCACCGTCCGTAGTGGTGACGAAGATCTGCATCGGCTCTTCCTCGCCGGATACGGCCGTAACTTCCGCGCTCCTCCCCTCTCCGGGGACCCACCTGGTGGAATACGCCATCTCGTCAGTGGGAAGCAGCTGGATCACCGTGCCGATGGTATCGTTGTCCAAAGTAATGATGTTGGACCAGGCCTCGTCCGCCAGAAGGCAGCCCGCGCTGAAAATAGCCAAGATCAAAAGTGCCTTTTTCATATTCTTCCTTTATTGTTAATAAATCTAAGGAATATTTTAGCAAAAATCTAATTAGCGTTCAGCAGCTTATCGTAAACGGATTTGTCCTTTTCCGAGAAACAGCAGAAGATGACTTCCAGGCCGCTGTGAGATTCCAGAAAAGCCTTGACTTCCCTCACCGCGATCTCGGACGCCTCCTCGATCGGGTAGCCGTAAACGCCTGTGGAAATGCAGGGAAAAGCCACCGTGCGGCAGCCGTTCTCGCAAGCCAATTCCAGGGAATTCCTGTAGCAGTTCGCCAGTTTTTCCGCTTCGCCCTTCGTTCCGTCGCGATATACCGGCCCCACCGTGTGGATGACGTATTTAGCCGGCAGCTTGAAGCCCGGCGTAATGCGTGCCTCGCCTGTCGGGCATCTGACGCCCGGGTTGACTTCGGGGACTTTGAGGCAAGCCTCGAACAGCTCCCTTCCCGCTGCCCGATGAATGGCGCCGTCCACGCCTCCCCCGCCCAGCATCACCTGATTGGCGGCGTTAACGATGGCGTCCACCTTCAAAGTCGTAATATCGCCTTTAATTACTTGCGTCATCTTTTTCCTCCAGCAGTTCGAAACGCTTGATCATTTTGCCGTCCCGCTCTATTGTTTCAAAGAACATCTTGGCGGGCCGCACCCAAAGCGAGCCTTC
>JAGCGH010000068.1 GCA_017649705.1 bacterium | reverse complement strand
TCAAGCTCCTCTATCACCATGCCGTTTTCCGTGGCGAAGCGGTCGCCTTTGAAAAACTCCCGCGCCTCCTCGATGTTTCTTTCCGTTCCCGCGCGCCGCAATTCCTTTATGATCCCGGCGAGCCCCGCGGCGGCGACATCCTTGCAGATCATGCCTTCGTCATCGAAAGTGTAGAAGTTCATGACCGTGGTTGAGAATTTTCGCCCGTTCGGCTTGAGGCCGCAAAAAGGCGCCGGACCTTCGAAGGTGCCGGAGCATTCCCATTGCGCGGCGACAGTGTTCCCTTCGGAGACAGCCTCGACAAGTTTCCATTGCGCGTCGGGGAAGCTTTGCCGCATGAGGGAAACGACGCTAAGGTACCCTTCCGCACCGTAAAGAGGCTCGGGAGATACCGGCGTCGCAAAGGAAGCGGAGGGGGAAATGAGCTTTTTCCCCAGCTTGAGGTCGTTAGTGTTGATGCACTTCTCGAAAAGAAGCATTTTTTCGCGGTTGGTCATCATTTGTCCTGTTTCTGCTTTACTTATTGCCTTATTTTATATGTTCCTTCGCGCGCCAGGCCAGCCTGCTTCCGAGCTCTTTGGCGTTTTCAAGATCCTTTTCGAAATGTTCGTCGCGGTAGGCGCGCTTCTCCTCCTCGGTGAAGAGGTTGAAGTCGTAACGGGAATAGTCGGAGAACTGGTAGGTGTTGAAGGCGCAAAGCGTCTCGCACGCCCCGAAGACCGCCCTCAGCGCGTCCGTGTTCGCTCCGAGGATCTTGGGATAATCCATCTTTCCCATCATTTCTTCCGGGCAGTTCATGGTGAAGATGTTGGCGGTCTCTATGACCTTGTCCCTGGCGACGAGGGGCTCGCCGTTCTCGTAGTGATAGCTGTAAACAGGGAATGTCAGCCGCTCGAAGAAGGCGCGGTAAACGCCCGTGGGATAGTGAAAATAAACGGGCGAGCCGAGGACCAAAACGTCCGCTTGGCGCGCGCGTTCAAGCACCGGCCTGAGGTCGTCGCGGAGAATGCACACTCCTCCGGTCTTGGCGTTCTTTAATTTGCAGGCGAAACAGCTCTTGCAGCCGGGGAAGCATATGTCGTAGAGATTGACGAGCTCGGTTTCTGCTCCCGCCTTTTCCGCTCCGGCTTTGGCCGCCTCCAGCATCTTAAATGTGTTCCAGCCCTTGCGGGGGCTGCCGTTGAAGAACATCGCGAAAATCTTTCCGTCTTTCATTGCTTTTTCTCCCTGTTCACTCGACGATATACGCCGCCACTATTTCCCCGACGTAGGCGATATGCGTGCCGCCGTAGCCGACTTTGTAGAATTTTTCCAGATCCTCGGGAGCGATGGCCTCGTCGTCCTGGAGCTGGCGGTACGTGACGCGGCATTCCAGGGTGAGCGGGAATTCCTTGATCGCCGGGACGGAGACCTTCTCCCCTTCGACGAGGGTCAGGTTGTTGTCCGCAATTTTGTCCGCGTCGCGCCCGGAGACGCTGCCGCATTTGCCAACCACGGACATGTCGGAGCCTTCCATGGGAATGTTGACGGTGAACTCGCCGTTCTTGTCCAGCATTTCCCTGGTGAAGCGCTCAACACGCACGAAAGTCGTGAAAAGCTGCTTGTTCCATTCCACGCCCAGCGTCCCCCAGGAAATGGCCATGGTGTTGACGCGGCCCTCCGCTTTGGTCGTCAGAAGGGAGCCCTTGGCGATGCCTTTCACGATCGCCTCGGCGTAATCGAAAGCGTTGATCTGCTTTTTCATGTTTTTCCT
>JAGCGH010000067.1 GCA_017649705.1 bacterium | reverse complement strand
TTGGTGGAGCCGTTGTTCGCGAGGACGTTCTGGATGGCCAGGTCATAGACAGCCTGGTAGGTCTTGTTGAGGGAAAGCTTGGTGTAGATGAAATCGATGTCCTCAACTTCCTTTACGTTGGGCATCCATTCCTCCGGGATGTTGGAGTAGCCGATCATGGTGGCGAGGATGCCGGCGGCGGTGGAGGGGTTGCAGTCGGAGTCCTGGCCGCAGCGGGTCGATATCTCCATGGTCTCCTTGAAATCCTTGTTGCCGAAGAGCAGCCCCATGAGAACGTAGGCGCTGTTCATGGTGGCGTCGATGTTGCCGGGGGCGAGGATGAGTTCCGGGCAGCCTACGTCTTCGCTATATTTATCGTTGTAAAGTTTCCAGCAGCGCTTCCAGTCCGTGGGATCTTCCTTGTACCACTTGATGACGTCCTGCTGGCACTTGTAGAATTTGCTCTCACGGGGGATGGTCTCCAGAGCTTTTTCCACCACCGTCAGCACGTTCGTCTCAAAGAAAGCTTCGGCGTACATGGCGCCCACCAGAACGCCGCCGTACCAGCCGTCGCCGTAGTTCATGATGTGGCCGACCCGGTCGGAGATCTCGGAAGCCGCGTTGGGCATGCCGGGGGACATCAAGCCCGCGAAGTCGCTCTCGATCTGGTAGTCGATGCAGTCGGCGTGGGGGTTGTTCAGCCAGTGGCCGGACATGGGCGGCATGACGCCGTGCAGAACGTTGTAGCGGGCCGCCTGGTTGGCGTGCCAGAGACCGTAGTCGCGGTTGGCGAACTCAATTGCGAAATCTTTCGCGTCCGCGTGAATGCCTTTCTTCTGCATGACTTCCACGAAGGTCAGGTCCATGTAGATGTCGTCGTACAGTGTCGGGATCTTGTCGCAGAAATATTTCAGATGCCCCGCGGGATACTCCAAAATACGATCGTCCGGGATCATCACGCCGCGGTAGCAGAATTCCGTTGGCCCGCCGTAGGCGCAGCCAATCATCTGGGCGGCCCAGCCGCCTTTAATTTTGTCCATGAGTTCCGCTTTCGTAATGGTCGCGGTCTGGACCTCAGGCACAACGGGGCATCTTACGACCTGAACTTCCTTGGTCTTGCAGCCGGCTAAAAGAGCGATGACAACGAGCGCGCAAAGCATACTTCCTTTCTTCATTTCTTGTTTTCCTTGATCAGTTCTTCGCAAAGTCTGGCGGCGGTGCCGACGCAGCGTTCGCAGGGACGGTTAGAGTAATACTTGGTGTTTCTTGCCTCCGGCGTGGGAGGCGTGGGAGCGTCTTTACTGAGCTGCAGGATCTCGCGGCAGATAAGGGAGCCGTGCTCCTTCTTGAATTTTTCCGCCAGTTCCTGGATGAGGGCGTAGTGGGCGGCCTTCTCTTCCGGGGTCTCGCCGTCGGCGTAGCCCTTCAGGATCCCGGCAACCATGCAAAGCCCGGAAAAGGCCCCGCAGACTTCCCTAAGCCTTCCTATGCCTCCTCCGAAGGAAGAGGCTATCCTGAGGGCCGTGGCTTCGTCTACGCCCAGCTCCGGAGCGAAGGTGGCGAAGACCGCCTGGCAGCAGTTGCGGCCATCTATGAATTTCTTTCTGGCTTGTTCTTCTTTTTCC
>JAGCGH010000066.1 GCA_017649705.1 bacterium | reverse complement strand
TCCGCAGATTGAAAGAGTACATTGAGTACTACAATAATGATAGAATCTCTCTAGCATTGAACGGAATGAGTCCCGTTCAATATAGATTTAATTCAAAACTAACTTAATTAACTTTTGTCCAAGTTTTGGGGTTCACCTCACAGGGAAGGCTTTTTTTATTGCTCGTCCAGGACTTTCGCTTTCACCGAGCCGTCCGACATCCTGACCAAAAAGCGGATTTTTTTCTTCAGATCCTCCGCCGAGGTGACGGCTTCGCCCGCATCGTCCTGCACCACCGCGTAACCTCTTTTAAGGACGGAAATGGGGCCCAGGGCGTCAAGCATTTTCGTGCAGTGGTCAAGCTTGCTCTCATAGCGTTCGAAGATCAGATCCGTTCCTTTCCTCAGCGATTCGTCCAGACCGTCGACCTTCTGTATCAAGTCCTCGACTATGCGGGTCGGTTCGCGCAGGGCGTAATGATTCAGGCAGGCCACCACTTCGTCGGCGCCGCTGTCTATTTTTTCCTCCATCCCGTCCCGCAGACGTTCATAAAGATCGGTTATGGTAAATTCCCAATCCTCCCTGGTCCGGACCACCAGCTCCGCCGCGGCGCTGGGCGTCGGCGCCCTGAGATCCGCCACAAAGTCGGCGATAGTATAATCCGTCTCGTGGCCGACGGCGGAGACAGTTGGTATCTTGGAGGCGGCTATGGCCCTGGCCACGCCCTCGTCGTTGAAGCACCAGAGGTCTTCCATGCTGCCGCCGCCGCGTCCCACTATCAAAACGTCTATGGGAGTCTCAGGGTGCTGCTCGTTGTAGAGATTGCAGTTTTCTATCGCTTCTATAATGGAAGCCGGCGCGTTCTCGCCCTGGACGAGAGCCGGCGCGAAGATCAGCCTGCAGGGGAAGCGGCGGAACAGAACGTTCTTGACGTCCCTGAGGACGGAGCCCGAGGCGGAGGTGACGAAGCCCACCGTTTTCGGGAAAACAGGCAGAGGCCTCTTTCTCTCTTCGGAAGTAAGCCCTTCCTCCTCCAGTTTGCGCTTCAGCTGCTCGAACTGCATCTGCTTGGAACCGAGTCCGCAGGGCTCCATGTCTTCGCAGACGATCTGATATTTTCCGTTGGGAGGATAAATATCGACTTTCCCCCGGGCCACCACCAGCATGCCGTTTTCCGGCATGAATCTCATCTTCCGGTTGGCGCCCCTGAACATGACGGCGCTGATCTGAGCCTCTTCGTCCTTCAGGGAATAATACCAATGCCCGGAGTGCTGCCTGACGAAGTTGCTTATCTCCCCCACCACGTAAACGTCGAAAAAATTCTCCGCTATCAGATCGCGGAGCTTTGCCGTCAGGGCGCTGACGGTCTGGGGAGTCAAAAGGTCGTCTTCCGGCTCCGGAGGAGTTTCAGGCTCTCTTTCCTCCGGATCCTGATAGGAAAGTTCCCCGGCCTCCTTGAAGAGATCGGGGAACTCGCTTTGATATATTTTTTTCTTCGGCATAAAGCCAGGTTTAATTCACGGTCTGCATTTCGATGACAAGCTGACCGTTGCTCTTTCTGATGGGGCTGGTCTGGGGCGCGGCGGGCGCGGCAGTAGCGGCGGGCGCGGCGGGCTCCGTCTGCTGGGGAGCGGTCACCTTGACTTCCATCATCGTAGGCTGAGGAGTGACGTTCACTTTGTTCTCGATGCTGAAGGTGGGCTGGGCGGGCTGGGCGGGCTCGGTGGATTCCACGGGCACGGCATGCACCACAGGAGCTTCTTTTTCAACCACGACTTCCCTTTCCTGGATCTGCACGAAGCCTTCTCCGTTGAGGTTGTCCAGTTCCATCTGGGCGGCGGAGAGAGCGTCAGCTTTTTCTTTTGCTTCCTTGGCGGCGGCCTTGGCGGCTCTGGCGGAGGCCACCGCGGCTTCCTGGGCTTCCTGGGCGGCTTTCCTGGCGGCTTCCACTTTCTTCTGGGCGGCGGCGCGGCCGGCGGCTTCAGGATCGGCTTTGACCTGGACTTGTTCCTCTTCCAGTTCCTTTTCCACTTCTTTTTCTATCTCGGCCGCTTCTTTTTCAGCGGCGGCAAAGGCGTCCTCTTCGCCGAAGGCGTCTTCTTTCACGGGTTTCGCGGCTTTCTTTTCGCGCTCGCGGGCCGCGAACTCTTCCTGGGCCTTAAGCTTGGCTTCCCTCTCTTTCTTCAGCGCGGCGGCGGTCCTGAAGGAGGATACTGCGCCGTCCACAACGGAGGCTTTGATCTCCGCGGCCTGGCTGGTCAGGGTGGCGAAATCCAGGGAGTAGATGTTGTTGTCATCGCAGACAAAGTAACCGAAGTGGGTGATGTCCGCGGTCATCAAAGGATTTTCCGTGCCGGTTTCCCGGCCCTTCCAGGCGTAGGCGACGGCGGGCTCGCCGGAGATCTCGCCAAGCCTCGGTTCGCCCAAAAGGGCGCCGCGGCCTTCCAAGCTGTCTTTCAGTTTGGAGATGATCTCGACTTTGTCCATACCCTTGAAAGGCTTGCGCACGTCAACGCGGAACTGCGGCCTGTAGCCGTTTTCCTCCGGGCCGAGAGCCAGCGCGCTGTTGGGCATGGTATCGTCGCCGGAAACGACGTCCCAATTTGAGGGCAGCAGCGTGGAGCTGCCGTCCGGGAAGTTGACGGACTTCTGGGTGGGGGCGGATGAGCAGGCGGCCAAAACGAGGACCGCTAAGCTTAGAAGAAAAAGATTTTTCATAATTTATCGCCTTTTATGGTTGATTACGATTGTCTTTATATTTTACCAAAACTCAAATCTTAATGCTTGAAAACAAGAAAGCGGCCCCGCGGCAGTCCTGTTCGCTTTCCAAGAACGGCTTGCCTTGACCGTTTTGCAATAATTTCCCCATGTTTTGTTAAAATGGATAGAACTATTAAAACGTTTAACCCGGAGATAAAAATGTCCTATCTTGAACTGCAAAGCGTGAAACGCCGGCTGCACGGCTTTCTTCCCAGAATTTTAACCAGAAGCGTCAAGGCTAAAAAGGAAGTTACGGAAGTAACTATCGCGCCTTGCGGCTACAAGGAAAGCAACACCCCTCCCCCGAAGAAGGATTTTGTCCCCTACGAGCAGGATTCCGTCTGGGCTAAGACAAGGGAAAAGCACTGCTGGTTCCGCGTCAAGTTCAACGTCCCGAAAGAATGGGGCAAGGAAGACCTTTATCTCAACATCAAGCCCGAACGGGGCTGCGCCTGCCTGACCACCCAGTACACCGCCATCAAAGACGGCACGGCCATCCAGGGCATGGACAGCAACCACACCAGAGTCAGAATCGAAGCTAGCGACAAGGAACTTTATCTCTACGCCTATTCCGGCTGCCCAATAGACCACATCGTCTCCTTCGCCTGCGAACTGCAGCTCATTGATCCGGAAGTCGAAGCGCTCTATTACGACCTGAAGATCCTGGAAAACGTTTTGAAATTCGCGGACGAGGAAAGCTTGCTCGTCGCCCAGGCCAAGGACGCCGTCAACGGCGTTATCAATAGATTGGACACGAGAGATTTCGAAAGCCCGGATTTTTCCAAGACAGTCTCCGAGGCGAGAAAATATCTTAAGGAAAACTACTACGCGAAACAGACGCCCATAGACGAGGCCGTCTACAACATAGGCCACACCCACATCGACGTCGCCTGGCTCTGGCCCATGCGCCAGACCAGGGAAAAAGCCCAGCGCTCTTTCGCCACCGTCATAGCCCTGATGGAAAAATATCCCGAGTATAAGTTCATGTCCTCGCAGCCGGCCTTGTACTATTTTGTTCAGCAGGATGACCCCAAGCTCTTCGAGAAGATCAAGGCGCGCGTGAAAGAAGGCCGCTGGGACATCGAAGGCGGCACCTGGCTGGAAATGGACTGCAACCTGACTTCCGGCGAGAGTCTCTGCAGGCAGCTGATCTTCGGTCAGCGCTATTTTGAGGAGAACTTCGGGCGCCGCACGCGCTCCCTGTGGCTCCCCGACGTCTTCGGCTACGCCGCCGCGCTGCCGCAGATCCTTATGCTCTCCGG
>JAGCGH010000065.1 GCA_017649705.1 bacterium | reverse complement strand
TCGACGTACCAGTCGATCCAGCCGGCGCCCTGGAGAGTCAAAGCTAAAGAAAGGACAAAGAGAGTTGCTAAAAGTGTCTTGCGCATAGTCTTTTTAGGTTGTTGGTTATATCGTGTTACATTTTACCTAAATCGTGTCACGCAATCAAGGACGCAACTTTTTCGCTTTTTTGTCCGTTAGATATATAAAGGAGGAACAACCATGAAAAAACACCTGATCTTCGCCGCCGCTTTCTGCGCGCTAATAAATTCCCATTCCCTTTTCGCGGAAAACATGATCATCGCCGGATCGAACTTTGGGGACACTTCTGTTTGGGAGTATGTTTCCAATCCGGGGCAGTACCTGGAAGAAAAGTCCCGCTGGGGCGTTCTCACGGAGCTTAACGGACACACCGCGGAGGGAAACGCGCCCTTCTGGGGCATCGGAGGCCTTGCCAAGAACAGCGAAGGGAAAAGCTATTATCACACGCTAAGCTTTCTGCCCCGGCAGATCGTCGGGGCGACCAACGTAACAATGGAGTTTTCCTATTTCGCCGAAGGTCTGGATTCCGGCGAGAACATCCAATGGTGCCTTTTCTGCGACACCACCAACCTCTTCGGAAGCCTCGCCAAATCCCGGCTGGACACAAGCAACGAGTGGGAAACAGTTGCGATCCCCGTCCCGAAAGACGCCGATTCCGCCGGGATGATCTTCAGGATCAAGCAGCAGGGCGCTTCGGACTACGCCGGCATCGGCAATCTAACGTTAAAGGGCGAAGCGTGCCCGGAGCGCGGCGCGTTCCCAAATCTTTCCGTAACCACCGCCAACTGGGACAGGGTGGAGATCGGCTTAGACCTTTTTGAAGACATGAACCTGCTCTGCCGCTCGGAGAACAAAAACTATTTTGTCACCAACCGTCCGCAAAATGAATGCTCATACGAAACAGGCGCCGATTTAGGAAGAGCCGTGGTGGTGTCCGTCAACGAAAGCGCGTTTTGCGACTCTGACGTCGCTCCCGGCAACACTTATTATTACAAAGCCTGGGGCTGTTCCGCCGAGGGATATTATTCCTGCGGCAGCCAGATCAAAGAAGTGACCGTTCCAGAGCTTCCTACCGTCGACATGGCGGTGCCGAGCGTTGAGGCGGGAACGCTGAGCGACGAAACGGCCGTTCTTCTGAGGCCGGAGATCGACGAGAAACTGACCGTCCTAGTCGACGTCGCCACATCGAGGGATTTCCTCCCAAATCCCGGGCTCTTCTTCTCCGAATACGGCAAAGGCTCGGGCAACAACCGCTACATAGAGATCTACAATCCCTGTCCGGAAGCCGCAGAGCTGGACGGAATGAACGTCTGCATATTCAAAAACGGGTCCGTGGCGGCAACACAGACGCTGCCGCTCTTCGGTTCGATCCCCTCTTACGAGACGCTTTTGATCTGCAACAACAAAGCGGACGCAATTCTCACAAACAGAGCCGACCTGGTCAGCGCGAAAATAGACTTTACCGGCAACGACGCGGTGGCTTTAATTAAGGGTGACGAAATTGTCGACGTCATAGGCGTCATAGGCGAAGATCCCGGCACCGCCTGGCCCATCGGGGAATATTCCAGCGGCACCGCCAACCACACCATCATAAGGTACCCTTATGTCAACAGGGGCTCCTCAAGCTGGCAGAGCAGGCAGTGGGAAGTTCTGGGGAAAGATTATTTCCACGACCTGAAAAACCACGATTGTTCGGAACTGAGGCCCGGCACCCTTGTTTATGAAGCTCTTTGCGTCCCTGAGGACGGAATTACGCTTTCCAACCTTTCGTCCTGCACCTTATACTACCTCAGGGCCAAAACGGCCTACAAGGGCAAATCAGGCGCTTACGGGGGCGTTTGCGGGCCCTTCCAGCTCATTCCGGAGCCGGGCGCGCTGCTCTGCCTGGCGCTTTTCCTCCTCGGGGCTTATTCCTTGCGTTCCTTTCCCCTTTAAGGTAGAATTATATCTACCAAAACAAGAGGAAAAGCATGCAGCTGACATTACTGAAAGGAAAAATACACCGGGCCCGGGTGACGGAATGCAATCTCCATTACGCCGGCAGCATCGGCATAGATGAGGATCTCATGGCCGCCGCCAACATTCTGCCCTACGAGCGCGTCTCAGTGGCGAACGTGACCAACGGCGCCCGCTTCGACACCTACGTTCTCCCCGCCCCCAAGGGCAGCGGGGCCATCGCCATCTACGGCGCGGCGGCTCATCTGGCGAAACTCGGGGACATCATCATTATTTTCGCCTGGGCCAACATGGACGAAAAGGAAGCCCAGGGCTTCAAGCCGGCCATCTGTCTGGTGGACGAAAACAACAAGATAAAATTCTGAGTTAATTTTGAGCGCAACAAAAAAGGCGGGTTCATATCAGAATGCCCGCCTTTTTTTGTTTTTAACGTTTCCCTTTGTCAGCGTTTGCGCAGGAAAAGAGCCAAAGCGATGGCCAAAAGTCCAACAGATACGGGTTCGGGGACGCTGGCGTCGTGGGCGGAAAGTTTGGAGAACCAGACGCCGGTGGCGTACATTTCGTCCGGACCGTCGTTCTGGGTCTTGATGCCGACGCTCTTAAGAGGCTGGTCGTCGAAGCCGCCGTTCAGAGGAACGTCGCCTTCCGCGAAGTTGGTGACGACGCCGTTCACGGAAGCGGAGAGAGCGCAGCCGTAGGCCACGTCGGTGTCGAGCGTGAAGGAGAGCTTGTTCCATTCGTCCAGAGGAGCCTTGAACCATTCCAGGAAATCCTGGCCGGACATATAGCCGATCAAGGCTTCGTTGTTTTCCTTGTCGCGGCGGATCCTAATCGGCAGGAAGCCCGTCTCGCCGTTCTGGGTCAAGTCGACGTAAGTGGTGTTCTCGTTCTTCTCCATCAAAAATTCCGTTTCAATGGTGAAGGTGGAGCCGGCCGGACCGAGAGCCGGAACGGAAGCGAAGGAAGATTCGGGGAAATACACCCCGCGTTTGCCGTCCTTTTCGCCAACGGATGGAGCGGTGGATCTGTTCTGGACTTCCCAGTAATCCTGGCCCTTCAGGTCGCCTTCGGTGTAGAAGGGAGCGCTGAAATCCGTGTCGTAGTACCAGCCGCCCTTGCTGAAGGTGACCAAGGACGTGATGGCGTTTTCGTATGTGCCGCTTCCGGCTGCGCCGTAAGCGTAGCGCATCCTGGAGCGGTAGAAACCGTCCTCCAGGCCTTCCCTCGTGACGCCGATGCTCAAAACTCCTTTCTCCTCTATGACGCCGGTGGCGTTAGTGGTGACGAAGACGTTTTCAGGATAGTCAAGGAAAGTGACTTCGTACTGGAAGGGCACGGTGCCGCCGTTCACCACGGTGTCGGAAATTACATCCTCGGTCTCGCCGAAAACGTATACGCCGTTAATCTGAGGATCGTAGGTGTCGGGACGAGGCACGTCCTCGAACTTCAGGTCGTCTATGAGCCACATGGCGTTCTCGGAATTGCTGCCGCAGCTGACGCAGAACTTCGTGAAGCGCTGGATTTGATCGACCCACTGGTTGGCTTTCTTGGAAAGCTCCACGCTGGTTCCGAAATTCGTGGTGAAGTCGCCCAATCTCAGATCCGTCATCAGGTAGCGTCTGTAGTCAACCGTGAAGGAGAAGTCCAGCCAGGTGTCCAGGGGGAACTTCTGGCTGCCCAAAAGATTGGTCTTCTGCGCCGGGCCGTTGCCGAAAGAGTAGAGATAGAAATAATCCTGCTCCTTTTCCCTGACGAACCAGAAGCCCACGGACCTGTACCAAACGTCGTTCTGGATGTAGAAATAGTCGGCTTCGGAGTCGGCTTCGCTGCCCTTGTACATCTTCATGCTTACGTTGAGGATCCCGCCCGTGGGGGAATAGACATCGCACATGTAGCCCTCGTAGCCGCCGGCTCTCACGACATAGCCGCAGTTGCCTTCCGCGCCGTAAGAGACGTTGGTGACCAGCATCTCGTTGCCTTCGTGCTGGTAGTCGCCAACCCAGGTGTTCTGGCCGTCGATGCCGCCTATCTGCATGTAGGGCGACTCGAAATTCTCGGCGTAGATGACGGTGCCGTTGGGGCAGCAGACCGGGAAGGTCTTGGAGCCGTATTCGCCGCCGTCAACGGTCACCATGGCGCGGTAGTATCCGTTGCTCATGACGCTCCTGTCAACGGAAAGCGTAAGCTCCACGGCGCCTTCGCAGGTGCCTGTGTCCGGCGTTATGGAAAGCCATTCCGGAGAACCGTCGATTGTGGCGGTATATTCGAAGGAACCCGTGGTCTTGTTGGCTACCACGATCTTCTTTTCCGTAGCGGTGCGGGAGAAGATGGGCTGAGAGGGCGTAACGTCGAATTCCTTGGCGGGAGGCAGCGGGCAGGTCTCGATCTTGAAGTTGTCAAGCCGGCCGCTGTGCATGATCCTCACGCCGTCCGGCAGATTGCCGCAGCCTTCCACGGAAGCGCTCTTGTAGAGCATACCGTCGTCCCTTATGACTTGGTCGCCGAGCCTGATCTCTTCTATAGACCTGGTGGCGGGAG
>JAGCGH010000064.1 GCA_017649705.1 bacterium | reverse complement strand
TGGAAGTCTTCCGGGGCGTCTCTGTCGACGCCCCAGACTTCGTAGCCTTTTTCCAGAAGCAGCTCGGTAAGGTATGAGCCGTCCTGGCCGTAGATGCCGGTTATAAGGGCTTTCTTTGCCATTTAGCGATCCTGATACTGCTTTTTATAGTATTCCCAGTATTCGCCGCTTTTGATCTTTTCCCACCACCAGCGGTTGTTGACGTACCAGTCGATGGTCTTGGCGAGTCCTTCCTCGAACTTGACAATGGGCTGCCAGCCGAGGGCTTTCAGCTTGTCGCAGCAAAGCGAGTAGCGCCTGTCGTGTCCGAGGCGGTCCTTGACGAAGGTCTTTAAGCTCTCAGGCTTGTTGAGGTGCTTGAAGATCAGGTCGACGACCTCGATGTTCTGGCGCTCGTTGCCGCCGCCGATGTTGTAGACTTCGCCTATTTGGCCTTTCTCGATGACGGTTTGGATGCCGCGGCAGTGGTCAAGCGTGTGCAGCCAGTCGCGGACGTTTTTGCCGTCGCCGTAGATGGGGACCGGGCGGTCTTCCAGGAGGTTCGTGACGAAAAGCGGGATCATCTTTTCCGGATAGTGGTAGATGCCGTAGTTGTTGGAAGCCCTGGTGATGCAGACCGGCACGCCGTAGGTGGCGAAATAGCTGTAAGCAAGCCTGTCGGCGCCCGCCTTGCTGGCGGAATAGGGGTTCCTCGGCATCAGAGGATCCGTCTCCACGCTGGAGCGGCCGGGCTCGATGGTGCCGTAGACTTCGTCCGTGCAGATCTGGATGAACTTTTTGACGCCGAATTTTTTGGCGGCTTCCAAAAGCACGTAGGTCCCGAAAACGTCGGTGGTGATGAATTCGGAGGGATCGCCGATGGAGCGGTCCACGTGCGTCTCGGCCGCAAAATTGACGCAGTAGTCGACCCCTTTCTCAAAGATGGGGTCGACTACCTTGGCGTCGGCGATGTCGCCGTGCACGAAGGAATAGCGGGGATTCCCCACATATTCCTTGACGTTATCGAGATTGCCGGCGTAAGTCAGCTTGTCGAGGTTTATGACCTCGGCGTCAGGATAGTTGTCCATGATGAAATGGACGAAGTTGGAGCCGATGAAACCGGCTCCGCCTGTGACTAAATAACGCATATTTACACTCTGGGTTTAGATTTGAACCAAACGGAAACGAGGTAAGGAGCAAGGAAAATGGAGGAGAAAGTACCAGCCGTCATACCGACCAGCAGAGCGTAAGCAAAGTCCTTGATCACGTCGCCGCCGAAGAGGAACAGACTGAGGATCGTGAACAGAGTCGTCGCGGAAGTCCAGATGGTACGTGACAAAACCTGGTTGACGGACAGGTCGATGACTTCGTTGAGACTGAGCTTGCCGACCTGCGGGAGATTTTCCCTGATGCGGTCGTAAACGACGATGGTGTTGTTGATGGAGTAAGCCACGATGGTCAGCAGAGCCGCGATCACGTTAAGACTCATCTGCGGATACGTCACGAAGCCGAAGAAGGCCAGCGTTATGAGAACGTCGTGAGTCAGAGCGATGATGGAGGCGAAAGCGAAGCTGACGTTGTGGAATCTGAACCAGATGTAGATAAGGACCAGGATCAGGGCGATGATAACGGACTTGATGGTCTGGACCTTCATCTCTTTACCGACGGCCGGGCCGATGCGCATGGACTGCTCGGTCTCGGGAGGATTGTCGGGGAGAGCCTTGGTCAGAGCTTCCGCGGCTTTTTCGGACGTGCCGAAGGTGCAGCGGATGATGATCTGGGA